>CAZYQK010000038.1:0-23296 GCA_964650245.1 uncultured bacterium
GGGCCCACGCGCACGGCACACCGCGCGCGGCGCGGCGTCGCCGCCGGACGCACCGGTCTCACCCGCGCCCGCCGAACTCGCGGCACCGGGCGTCGAGTGGCTCACCGAGCGCTGGGTCACGCCGCTCGGCGTTCTCACCTCGCGCGAGCCAGGGGTCGGCGGGCCGGCGCCGCGCCGCGCGCTGATGGCGGAGGATTCGTTCGCGGCCCGCGTGTTCCTGAGCCGGCTGCTGGAGCAGCAGGGCTTCGAGGTGACGGCGGTAGAGCGCGCGGCCGAGCTCGAGGCGGCGCTCGCGCGCGGGCCGTGGCACCTGGTGTGCGTGGACGTCGAGCTTCCCGACGCGCGCGGCGAACAGCTGCTGAAATCCGTGCGCGCCCGGCTGCCCGAGACCACGACGGCCGTGGCGCTGGTGCGCGACGACGACGACGCGGCGGCGGCGGCGCAGGCGGGCATCCGCCGCACGCTGCGCAAGCCCTTCGAGCGCGAGGCCCTCGAGCGGCTGCTCGAGCGCGCCGGGCTCTCAGCGAAGGCTCCGGAGTGAGCCCGCGGGCGTCGAGATGAGCGTGAACCCGTTTGCCCGTGTCCCGGCCGAGAGCTCACCGCGCATCCTGGTGGTGGACGACGACCGCCGGGTGCTCGAGCTGCTCGAGCTCGCATTCTCGACCCACGGCTTTCGCGTGCTGACCGCGGCCGACGGGGAAGAAGCGCTCAAGCAGGCGCTGAGCCAGCGCCCCGACCTGGTGGTGCTCGACGTGCGGCTGCCGCGCAAGAGCGGGCTCGAGGTGTGCGAAGCCTTGCGGCGCGACCCGGAAGAGAGCGCGGTGCCCATCATCCTGGTTTCCGCAGCTGTCGAGACCGAGACCCGGCTCCAGGCGTTCGCGCGCGGCGCCGATGATTACCTTACGAAGCCGTTCTCGCCCAAGGAGCTGATCGCGCGCGTGAAGCGCCTGCTGGCGCGGTCGGCCGAGTCGCGCGAGGCACAACGCCGGGCCCGCGAGCTCGAGCACGAGCTGGCGCGCGCGCAGGACGAGGCCCGCCGCGCGCATCTCGAGACCCGGCGCGAGCAGCGCATGCGCGAGCTCGCCTTCGGCCTGGGCCGCGAGCTGCACCGCACGCTGGACCTGGACGAGCTCGCCGAGCGCATCCTGGCCGCGGCGCAGATCCGGCTCGGCGTCGGAATGGCGGCCTTGCTGACCCCGGACCCGGCCACCGGGCAGTTTGTGCCGCGCGCGGTGCGCGGCGACGGGCTGGAGCGCGTGGCGGGCATCGCGCTCGAGCCCGGGGGCGAGATGCTCACGCTGCTCGAGGGCCTGGCGCGCCCGGTGCTGCGGCGCGATCTCGAGCGCTTCGCGGAGCTCAAGCCCGAGATCCCGGCGCTGATCGCGAGCGGGCTCTACCTGCTCGCGCCGCTGCGAGGCCCCGAGCGCCTCGAGGCGCTGCTCGCGACGGACGAGCGGCTCGACGGCGCCGAGCCGCCGGGGGCGGAGCTCGAGCTGCTCGCCGGGTTGTGCGAGATCGGAGCGGTGGCGCTCGCCAACGCGCGGCGCGTGCGCGATCAGGCCGACGGGTGGATCGAGCTGGTGGCAGCGCGAGCGGCGCAGTCCGGCGTCGACGAAGCGCACCGCGCCGAGGCCGCGAGCCTCGCGGAGCGCGCGGCGCGCGCCACGCTGCTGCCGCCGCGCCAGCGCGAGCTCCTCGCGCTCGGCCTGCGGCTCGGTGGCTGGTCGCGCGCGCCGGACGGCGCACGCGCCCTCGAAGCGCTCGAGATCATGGATCCCACCGGCCGTCTGGCCGAGCTGCGGCAAATGCTATCGCGTGCGCGGCGGCTGCTCGAGCCGCTCGCGGAGGCACTCGCCGGGGAGGAGGCCCCGGACGAGGCAGAGCCCGGGATGCGCCGCGCGACGCTCATGCTCGCCGCGGCTCTGGGCTACGCCGCCGAGCGCGGCGTGGGGCTCGATCCCGGAGTCGCGCTGGCGCGCGCCCTCGCGCGTGTGGACGGGCACGACCCCTCGACCGCGCAGGCGCTCGAATCCGCCCTGCGCGAGGGCCTGGTCGCCGACGCCCGTCTGGCGTGAAGGCGGGTTCCGCCCCCTGGCAATGCGCCGATGTCGAGGTTCTCGTTGCCGCCCGAGGGCCAGAGGGTTCCCGGCCGCCTCAACGAATCACGCACACTCGGCTGACGATCGAGCGCCCGGCCTGTGTGAGGCGCACCAGATAGATCCCGGCGCGCAGGTTCACGGCCGAGCCGAGCGAAACCAGGTGCCGGCCCGTCCCGAGCGAGCCGATCTCCCGATGGACGATCATTCGACCGCCCACGTCGACGAGCTCGAGCGTCGCGCGCTCGGACGAAATCAGAGACAGGGAGACGTTGAACACGTCCGCCGTGGGGTTGGGCCACAACCCTTCGAGCGCGAGCCCTGGAGCCCCTGGTAGATCCACCGCCGTGACTTCGGAACTGGTTTCAACACTCGTCCCGCACCGTGCGACTCCCCCTGGATCCCGCACTGCCGGCCAGCGTTTCGGGGTTTTGAAACCAGTTCTGGTCTCGCCGACGATTCCGAGGCCCGAGACGCGCTGAGCGTAGACATCGGCGAAGCCGCGGTAGTCGCCCCAAGCCACGATCGCGCCGCCGCTCTCGTCGGGCACCGGCACCGGATACACCTGATTGCTGGCGGCCCTGCAGAGCGCGACACCATCGGCGGTCCACCCGGGGGCGATCGCCCCCGTGCCGAGAACGCGCTGAGCGTAGACGTCGTATTCGCCTGAAGGCGCGCGCGCGTCGTACCAGGTGACGACGCAGCCGCCGGTCCCATCTGAGGTGATGGTGGGATAGATCTGATTCCCAGGCTGGCCGCACACCTGCAACCCTCCAGCCGGCCATCCTGTCGCCACTGCACCCGTGGACGTAACGCGTTGGACGTAGACGTCCCAGTCCTGCCCGTTCCGCAGGTCGTGCCATGCCACCACGGCCCCGCCGCTTCCATCGGGAATGACCGCACTCACTCGCTGGTCGTAGATCGCCGTGCTGATCGCGACTCCGCCAATACCCCACAAGCGACCACCAGCTGCATCGACTCTCTGGGCGTAGACGTCATCGCCCGGGCCATTTCTGCCGTCATAGGACGCGACGATCGCTCCCGCAGCGCCGTCGGGAATCGCCATGCCACCCCGGATATCCCCGATCCCGACGCCGTCCTGTGCCAGCAGCGGCTCGCCCGCCGCATTGAGGCGCTGGATGCACGCCATGCGCAGGTGGTCGGCATCCAGCCACCCGCGGGAATCCGTCCACACGATGATGGTGCCTCCCTGTTCGTCGCCGATCGCTCGCAAGACGCTCTGGTCGCTGGAATCGGTGCACACCGGCACGCCCGCCTCGGCCCACTTGCGCTCGCCCGAGGGATCGATCTTCTGAGCGAAGATGTCGTGGACGGGATGCAACTTCGCGATGGAAAGCGCTATCGGGAATGGCGGCGGGGGCGAGAAGCGATCGTCGAGCCACACCACGACGAGCGCGCCGCTGTCGTCGACGATGATCCGACCCGATTGATGTCCACCCCCCGGGCACACTTCGACCCCCCCGGCAGGCCAGAGCAACGTTCCGTCCGCGTCCATTCGCTGAGCGATGATGTGATCCCCGCGCGGGGCATCATTCCAGGTGAGGTAGAAGCCACCCGATCCGTCGTATGCAACGGAGAGAGCGGCCGACGGAACGAGGATGGGACGCGCCTGCGCCGCCCAGCCTGGTGCGGGCGTGCCGGCGCCCGTGAGGTGCGTGAAATAGATGGTCGTGCGCGGGTCGGGAGGCAAATCGTCTCGCCAGAAGACGTAGGCGCCGCCCGAGCCATCGGGATGCAGCGAAACGAGGAGCTGTTGGCCATCGCGCACCACCACGGGGAGCCCATCGGGCTGCCACCCTGACGCAGGCTGACCCGAGCACCGGGTCGGCTGCATTCCTCCGACCGCGCTGGCAAGCGAGATCAGGAAGGGAAGGAAGCGGCCGCGAAACGTCGCCATGGGGTCCACTCCTCGCGCGGTTTATCGAGCGCCGTTCGGGAACATGGCGAGTCCCGCAGGCCGCTGATGAACAGGTGGCATTATCACCCTGCGCGGTTTGGGAGGGCCAGCATTGGCTGCGCGTCTGACGCCCTCGGGGGCCCCGCGCCACGCTCGAGGGCTTCTCGTCGAGCCCGTGTCGCGTGTCGCGCCGCGCGGTACCGCGTGCAAGCCAGCTTGGGACCCTCATGACACCACGGTCCCCGGCGCCTCCGTTGGCTACCCCGATGCTCGGCTACTGGTTTCCGGTCGTGCTCTGCGTCGCGCCAGTCTTCCTCCTCGCCGCCCAGCCCAACTTGAAGCCTCGCGTGTCGTTCCCGCTCCTGGACAAGCTCGAGCACATGCTGGAGTACGGGCTGCTGGACGGCGCGGCCGTCGGAGCCGGCGTCCAGCAAATCGAAGCGCGCGTGGAGGGGCTCGGGAGCGAGCACGGGTAACAGAACACAGCAAGTGGCACGCTCGTGCACGCGAAGGCCTCTCTCCCTGGGAGGCGAAGCGCCGCGGATCACGCCTTCTTGCCACGCGGAGATCTTCGCGGTCACCGTTTTTCGTGAATGATCCCCGCTACGGCTTCCGGATCCCCCCGAACTCTACCTTGGGCGCCACGCGCGCCGCTTCAGGAATCTGGTAGTAGGGCGCGTCCTTGAAGTTGAACGCGGCCGCGAACAGGTTGGTCGGGAAGCGCTTCACCCGCACGTTGTAGCCCTGCACCTCCTGGTTGTAGCGCATGCGCTCGGTCGCGAGGCGGTTCTCGGTGCCGGCCAGCTCGTCCATCAGCTGGAGGAACGCCTCGTTGCTCTTGAGCTGCGGGTAGTTCTCCACCACCACCAGCAGTCGGCTCAGCGCCGAGCCGCCCAGCGCCTGGTCCATCTGCTGCGCGGCAGCTGTGCGTTCCGCCGGCGTGTGCGCGCCCGCCATCTGCGCCCGCGCCGCGGCGATGTCGCCGAACACCTGCTGCTCCTGGAGCGCGGTGCCCTTGACGCTCTCGACCAGGTTGCCAATCAGGTCGTTGCGCCGCTGGAGCTGGTTGTCCACCTGGGCCCAGCGCTGGTCCACCGCCTCCTTCGAGGTCACGAGGCGGTTGTAGTTCCCCACCAGGCAGCCGCCCGTCGCGAGCAGCACCACCGCCACCACCGCCAGCGTGATCATCAAGCCACGTCTCATCGCACGTTTCTCCTTTCGGGCCGTCGCGCGTCGTGCGCGAGCCGGCATGCTACCAGCGTCCACCTCCGCCGCCACCGCCGCCCCCGCCCCCGCCGAACCCCCCGAACGATCGGCCGCCCCCGCCGAAGCCACCGCCCCCGAAGCCGCCGAAGCCACCCCCCAGGCCACCCGCGCTCATCATCCACCATCCGCCGCCCCGCGCGCCGTAGCGCCGGGCCTGCGACATCAGGGCGAGCACGGCGAGCGCCACCATCAGCATCGCCCACCACGGCAGGCCCGCTCGATCGCGCTCCGCGTCGTAGCGCAGCTCGCGGCCGTTCCACTCCAGGGTCACGTCCTTGTCGGCCGCGATGCGCGCGGCGCAGGCGAGCACTCCCGCGACGATGCCGCCGGAGTAATCGCCCTCGCGGAAGCGCGGCGCCACTTGCTCGCGGACGATGCGCGACTGCAGTCCGTCGGGCAGCACGCCCTCGAGGCCGTAGCCGCTCTCGAAGCGCACCTCGCGCTCCTCGAGCGCCACCAGCATCAGGAGCCCGTTGTCTTTGCCCTTTTCCCCGAGCTTCCAACGCTCGAACACCCGGACCTTGTAGTCGCCGGGGGTGAGCGGCGCCGTGTTCTTCACCACCAGCACGCTGAACTCGGCCCCGGTCCTGCTTCGCAGTTGGTCGAGGAACGACTCGAGTTTCGCGCGCGCGGCCTCGTCCATCACGCCCGCGAGATCGTTCACGAACCCGGCCGGCTCGGGGATCCGGGGCTCGTCGTCGGCCCTCGCGGCTGCCACGGGGATCAGCGCCAGGCACGCCAGCGCCATGGCCGGCGCGAGGCGGCGCGCGCGGGCGCGCCCCGCACTCATGGAACGGGCAGCTCGTCGATGGCCGTGATGAGGCGATCCAGCTCGACGAGGAACTTCCTGTAGCGCGGCAGGATCTCGGCGCGCCTCGTGCCGCGCGGCGAGTAGCGGAGCAGGTGCGGGATCAGGAGTCCGCCGGCGTCCAGCCGGAACAGGTCGGCCACCCGCTCGATGACGTGCGGCGAGGCGGCGGGCGGCGCTTCACCGCGCAGCCGGAGCAGGGTGCGGAACAGCGTGGCGAAGCTGCTCGCCGAGCCGCGCAGGGTCTGCTCGAGCGCGGCCGGGCGCCGGAGCGACGAGAGCAGCGTCTGGCGCAGCAGGATGTGCTTGCCGCGCAGCTCGTGCTCGAGCTGGAGCCGCAGGTTGCTGCGCGGCACCTCGAGCGATCCCACCACGTCCTCGCCCTCGAGCAGCAGGTGGCGCTCTTGGATCTCCAGCCACTCGATCGGGAACACGTCGAGCGACTTCTCGATCTGGCGCCGGGTGAGGAACAGCGGATCGAAGTGCGGCGCGCGGCGCGTGGCCGGCACCGCGCGCGCCACCGCCTCCAGCCGGTCGGTGTCGAGGCCGCGCGCGACCACCAGGATGTTCACCCGCGAATGTTTCGGGTCGAAGCCCTGGGTGAGCACGCTGCCGGTCAAGTAGGCGGCGAGGAAGTCGTTTCCGATCGCCTCGCGCACCGGCTCGAGCCAGCGCCGCGAGGCTTCGAGCACCGCCGCCGGCGGCTCGATGCGGAGCTCGCTCTGCGTCAGCATGGCGAGCGGACGCTAATCACTGGGGCGCCCCCGGTCAAGGCGCCGGGAGGCTCAGGCGGCGCGCTCCTCGAGTTGAACGCCGGATGCGGTCCAGAGCCGTCCCAGCTCGGTCTCCGCGCGCCACAGCAGGTCGCGGGCGCGGCCGAGCGCGTTCTCGCGACCCGCGGCCTCGAGGTCGGCCGCGACCGCGGCCAGCGCTCGGGCTCCCATCGAGATCGCGCTCCCCCTGAGCCCGCGCGCCGACGCCTCGAGTGCCCCGGCGTCCATCGCCTCGATCGCGCTGCGGATACCGGCCAGCATCTGCGGCACGCCGCCCAGGAACTCGCGCAACACGACGCGCTCGAAATTCCCATCGCCCTCGGAGAGCTCGCGCAGCGGGCCCATGTCGAGCACCGACGATTCCATGCCCGGCAGGGCGACGGCGCGCGGTCCCGGCGGGGCCGTGGCCCGGGGGCGCCGGCGCAGCAGCGCCGCCTCCAGCTCCTGCGCCTTGACCGGCTTGGACACGTAGTCGTCCATCCCGGCGGAAAGGCAGCGCTCGCGGTCGCCCTCCAGCGCGTGCGCGGTCATCGCGATCACCGGCAACCTGCGTTCCGTGCCCTCCTCGCGGCGGCGAATCTCCCGGGTCGCCTCCATGCCGTCCATCTCCGGCATCTGCACGTCCATCAGCACCATGTCGTACGGCACGCGGCTCAACGCCTCGAGCACCTCGCGTCCGTCGGCGACCGCGTCGGCGCGCACGCCCCACTTGGCCAGCATGCGCAGCGCCACCTTCTGGTTGACCACGTTGTCGTCGGCGACCAGCACGCGGAGGTTGGCGAGCGCGGTCGCGGCCTCGGAACTCGCCGCGTCGGCGGTGGCGGCGGTGTCGGCCGCGACGCCGGCGCCCAGGCCCGCCGCGACGGCGTCGAGGAGCGTCTTCTGGCGCACCGGCTTGGTGAGCCAGGCGCGGATGCCCAGCTCCGCGAGCCGCTCCGGCGCGGGCCGTGAGCTGCCCGACGAGAGCATGACGATCGGCAGGCCATTGAGCCCGGGATCGGCCGCGATCCCGGCGGCCACCGCCTCGCCGTCCAGCTCCGGCATCTGGAGGTCCAGCACCGCGAGCCCGAACGGGTCGCCCGCGAGCGCCCCGCGCAGCGCCGTGAGCGCGGCGCGCCCGTCGGCCGCGCCCTCGACGCGGCAGCCCCACGCGCCGAACTGCTTCTCCAGCACCAGCCAGTTGGTGGGGTGGTCGTCGGCGACCAGCACGTGCAGCCCCGCGAGCCGCTCGATCCGCGGCGCCACGGCCGGCGCGGGCGAGACCTGCCGCGGCAGCTCAAACTCGATCCAGAACGTGCTCCCGGAGCCCGGCTGACTCTCGACCCCGATGCGACCCCCCATCAGCTCCATCAGCTGGCGGCAGATGGTGAGCCCGAGCCCGGTGCCCCCGAAGCGCCGCGTGGTGCTGCCGTCCGCCTGAGTGAAGCTCTCGAAGATCGCGGACTGCCGGTCGGGTGGGATGCCGATGCCGGTATCGCGCACCGCGACCCGCGCCCGAATCAGGTCGGTGGTCTCGCCGAGCAGCCTGGCTTCGATCGCCACTTCGCCAGTCTCGGTGAACTTGATCGCGTTGCTCACCAGATTGGTGAACACCTGGCGCAGCCGGCCCGGATCGCCGCGCAGCGCGGTCGGGAATTCGGGCGGGAGGTCGCACAGGATTTCGAGGCCCCTGGCGTGGGCCGCGTGGGCCATGAGGTCCGCGACCTCCTCCATGACCGCGCGCAGGTCGAAGTCCACGGTCTCCATGCTCATCTTGCCGGCCTCGATCTTCGAGAAATCGAGGATGTCGTTGATGATGGTGAGCAGCGCGTCGGCGCTGTTGCGGACGGTGAGCGTGTACTCGCGCTGCTCGTCGTCGAGCGTGGTGTCGAGCAGCAGCCCGGTCATCCGCACCACGCCGTTCATCGGGGTGCGGATCTCGTGGCTCATGTTGGCCAGGAACTCGGATTTCGCCCGCGCCGCCTGCAGGGCCGCGTCCCGCGCGTTCGCCAGCTCGGCGGCCTGCTCGCGCAGCTGCACCGCCTGGCGCTCGGCCTGGGCGCGCGCCGACTTGAGCGCCATGAGCGAGCTGTTGAGCTCGAACTCCGCCTGCTTGCGCTGGGTGACGTCGCGCGCGGTGGCGTAGATCAGTCGCTGATCGGTGAACGCCCGCGCCTTCCACTGAAACCAGCGGTAGGTGCCGTCCTTGCGCCGGTAGCGGTTCTCGAACGAGCGGACCTCGAGGCCGCGTTCGAGCTTCGCGCTCTCGGCCATCGTCGCCTCGTGGTCCATGGGGTGGACGAACTGGAGGAAGGGCTCGGCCAGCAGCTCTTCCTCGGTGTAGCCCAGCACCTCGGTCCACACCGGGTTCAAGCGCTTGAAGTAGCCGTCGAATCCGGCGATGCACAGCATGTCGAGCGGGAGCGTGAAGAAGCGATCGCGCTCCTCCTCGGCCCGCTTGCGCTCCGTGATGTCCTGCAAGGTGCCCTCGTAGTGGAGCAGCCCGCCGCCGGCGTCGCGCACCACGCGGCAGTTCTCGCTCACCCAGATCGTCGAGCCGTCCCTGCGGTAGATCTGGTATTCGAAACCGGTCACCGAGTCGCGGCTCTCCAGCAGGCGCGTGATCTCGTCGCGCTTCGCGGGGTCCACGTAGAGCTGGCGCCCGAGGTCGGTGCGCTGCTCCATGAGCTCCTCGGGCGATTCGAATCCCTGGATTCTCGCGAGCGCGGCGTTGGCTGCGATGATGCGGCCTTCGGGCGTGGTCTGGAACGTTCCTTCGATCGCATTCTCGAAGATGCCGCGGTACTTCTCCTCCGCCTGCGCCAGCGCCCGCTCGACCTGCTCGTGCTCGATGAAGTGTCCGATCTGCCTTCCCACCGCCGCGAACATCTCGAGCAATGCCGGATCGCGCTCGACGACGTCGCGGCTGAGAAACTCGATCACCGCGTGCACCTGCTCGCGAACCAGGATCGGAAAGGCGAGCGCGCCGTGGAGCTGGTCGCGGGCGGCGAAGGGCGCTCGCGGACAGTCCGGATCGACGGCCTGGTCTGCGTTCCAGCCCGGCGTGCGATTCAACCAGACCCGGCCCGGGAGCCCGATGCCGGGGGAAAGCGCGATCGCGCGCGAAGCAGCCTCGAACTCCGGGCATCCTCCGGATGCGGCACTCCAGCTCGAACGCAGGCGCAGCACGGGGCCGCCGGGATCGACGCTCCACATCGCGGCCCACGACCAGTCCAGCGCTCCGCAGATGGCGGCCAGGATCCGGGGCGTGACCTCGTCCAGCGTGGAAGACCCGGCGAGCGCGTGCGTCACGGTGTATTGGACGGCGAGCTGTCGCTCGATGCGCCGGCGCTGGGAGATGTCCTCGGCCTGCGAGACGAAGTGGAGCGGCAGGCCCGCATCGTCCCGGACCAGCGAAACCTCGAGCCTCGCCCAGGTGGTGGCTCCCTCGCGCGCGACCAGTCGTAGCGCCTCGCGCAGCGACCCCGCCTCCCCCGACCGCACGCGCTCCAACCCCGCGGCCACGCGCTCGCGGTCGTCGGGATGGAGGACGTCCAGCAGGCCGAGCCCGAGCAGCTCCGCCGCGCTCCGGCCCATCAGATCGCACAGCGCCGGGTTGGCGTCGAGGAAGCGCAGGTCCGGGGCGTTGAACGCCATCGGGACCGTCGAGCGCTCGAAGGCGCTGCGCCAGCGCGAGTCGCTCGCGCGAAGCGCGGCGGTCGGGTCGGCCGGGGTTTGGGAATCGTGCATGAGCCGGGCACCGGCCGGGCGATGGGTTCTCGAATGCTCGCCGGCCTCGCATGATGCGTGGAATATCGTGTGGCCGCCGCGGCGAGGGGTGGCCGCGGAGCGGGGACCGGAGCGTGGCGCTCCAAACCGGTTATCGGCGGGGCCGGGCGCGGCCTGAAGCAGGGTCCTGCGCGGGGCGTCCGAGCTTCCGGGATCGCCTCCCGCCGCGCGCTCCGACCCGCGGGTACAGCGGCGGGTCCGCTTGACCCTCGCCGCCCGGGGCGCTTAACTGGCTCTCTTTCCAGGCTCCGCCCGCGTGAGACACCCGGCGGCGGCGCTGCCCGGTCCCCCACCCGAAGGACCAGCGTGGAACCCATCGTCAACGATTTCAGCATCGAGGTGGCGACGGTCAACGGCTCGGGGAGTCAGACCGCGAACACCATTCTGTTCCGCGCCATCTTCCAGATGGGCGTGCCGGTGAGCGGAAAGAACCTGTTTCCATCGAACATCGCCGGGCTCCCGACCTGGTTCACCATCCGCGCCAGCAAGGACGGCTACGTCGCGCGCCGCCGCGAGACCGACGTCATGGTGGTCATGAACCCCGAGACCGCGGCCGAGGACTGCGCGCGCGTTCAGCCCGGCGGCGTGATCGTGCTCAACGACCAGATCAAGGTGCCGCCCGTTCCCGAGGATCGCTTCGTCTACAGCGTGCCGATGAAGTCGCTGATCGATCCCATCACCACCGACGTCAAGCTGCGGCGGCTCGTGATCAACATGATCTACGTCGGCGTGCTGGGCCAGCTGCTCGGCCTCGCCGAGGAGGAGGTCGAGATGGCACTCGACGCCCAGCTCGGCCGGAAGCCGAAGGCACTCGCGCTCAACCACCAGGCGGTGCGCGCCGGCTGGGAGTGGGCGAAGACGAACCTGGTCAAGCGCGATCCCTACCGCATCGAGCGCATGGACAGGACCCGGGACAAGATCCTGATCGACGGCAACACCGCCGCGGCGCTGGGCGCCATGATGGCGGGGGTGACGGTGGTGACGTGGTACCCGATCACGCCGTCTTCGAGCCTGGTCGAGGCCCTGATCGGTTACCTCGAGCGCTACCGCAAGGACCCTGGCACCGGGAAGCCCACCTACGCGGTGATCCAGGCCGAGGACGAGATCGCCGCGATCGGGGTCGTGCTCGGAGCCTCGTGGGCCGGGGCGCGGGCCATGACCTCGACCTCCGGCCCCGGCATCTCGCTCATGGCGGAGTTCGCCGGCTACGGCTACTACGCGGAGATACCGGCGGTGATCTGGGACATCCAGCGCGTCGGACCCAGCACCGGGCTGCCGACCCGCACCGCGCAGGCGGACCTCTCCTTCGTCTACCACCTGTCGCACGGCGACACGCGGCACGTGGTGCTGCTGCCGGGCTCGCCGGGCGAGTGCTACGCCTTCGCGATGAAGGCGTTCGACCTGGCCGAGCGCCTGCAGGCGCCGGTGTTCGTGCTCTCCGACCTCGATCTCGGCATGAACAACTGGATGAGCGACCCGTTCCCGTACCCCGAGCAACCGTGGGACCGCGGCAAGGTCTTGAGCGACGAGCAGCTCGCGTCGCTCGAGAAGTTCGAGCGTTACCGCGACGTGGACGGCGACGGCATCCCGTACCGCACCCTGCCGGGGCTCAACCGCGACACCCGGGGCACGTACTTCACGCGCGGCTCGGGCCACGACGAGGCAGCGCGCTACACCGAGAGCCCCGAGGTCTACCAGCGCAACATGGAGCGCCTCGCGCGCAAGTACGAGACCGCGCGCCGGCTGGTGCCCGTGCCGGAGTTGTGGGATGCCGACGGCGCCGAGGTCGGACTGGTGGCCTTCGGCTCGACCCACTGGGCGATGGTCGAGGCCCGCGACCAGCTCGAGCGCGCGGGAGTGGCCACCGGCTACCTGCTCTTGAAGGCGCTCCCCTTCACCGAGCACCTGGCGAAGTTCGTGAAGCGCTACCGCCGGGTGTACGTGGTCGAGCAGAATCGCGACGGCCAGATGGCGGACCTGGTGCGGCTCGAGCTGCCGGCCGATGCCACCCGGGTGCGAAGCGTGCGCCACTGCACCGGGATGCCGATCGACGCGCGCTTCGTGAGCGACGAGATCCTGAAGCAGGAGGGCGCGTCGGCGCCCTCCGCGCGCGCCGTGTCCCAGGGAGCGAGCCGATGAGCGAGACCCCGGTCGCGGGCGGCCCCGCGAAGAATCGCATCGGCCTCACGCGCGCCGACTACGACGGATCGAAGACCACGCTGTGCCCGGGCTGCGGGCACAACGCCATCACCTCCGCCATCATCCAGGCCGCATACGACGCGGCGCTCGAGCCGGCGAACGTCGCCAAGCTCTCCGGCATCGGCTGCTCGAGCAAGACGCCCGCCTACTTCCTCGGCCACTCGCACGGCTTCAACGCCGTGCACGGCCGCATGCCGAGCATCGCCACCGGGGTGCGCGTCGCCAACCGCGAGCTGCTGCTGATTGGGGTCTCGGGGGACGGCGATACCGCGAGCATCGGGCTCGGGCAGTTCTGCCACCTCGTCCGCCGCAACGTGCCGGTGGTCTACATCATCGAGAACAACGGCGTCTACGGCCTCACCAAGGGCCAGTTCTCCGCGACCGCCGACGTCGGGAGCACCATGAAGGGCGGGCAGGCCAACGAGCTGTTGCCGATCGACTGCTGCGCGATCGCCATCGAGCTGGGCTGCGGCTTCGTCGCGCGCTCGTTCTCGGGCGACTTGAAGCAGCTCCGCCCGCTGCTGCGGGCGGCGTTCGCCCACCGCGGCACCGCGGTGCTCGACGTCATCAGCCCGTGCGTGACCTTCGCCGACCACGAGGGCTCGACCAAGTCCTACGCCTACGTGAAGGAGCACGACGCGCCGCTCCACTCGATCGACTTCGTGCCCTACTTCGAGGACATCCAGGTGGATTACGAGCCCGGCACCACGCGCGAGGTGACCATGCCGGACGGCTCGCGCCTCTATCTCAAGAAGCTCGCCGCGGACTACGACGCCACCAGCCGCGAGCACGCGCTGGGCGCGCTGTGGGAATCGCGGCGCGAGCGGAAGATCCTGACCGGCCTGCTCTACGTGGATCCCAACCAGACCCCGTTCGAAGACGAGCTGGGGCTGGTGGACACGCCGCTCGCGGCGCTGCCGCTCGAACGCGTGCGGCCGCCGCGACAGGTGCTGGAGGAGATCATGGAGCAGTTGAAGACCGGCAAGGGCTGACCGCGCACTCCGCACGCGGCCGGAGGATGATGACAGGCTGAACCGGGCGCGGTTAGGCTGCGCCCATGCGCTCTCGCAGAGGCCGCCGCGACCGGGCTCGCATGCCCGACCGCCGCGGCGGTCGCTTTCGCCGGCTTGGGTGGCCGCTCACCCTCGCCGCGATCTTCCTCCTCGCCTGGATCTGGCGCGCTCTCTACCTCCAGCGCCTCTCGCACACGCTCCTCGCCGGCGATCTCACCGAGGACGCGCGCACCTACTGGGTGTGGTCGGAGCTGTTGATCCGCAACGGCTTCATGGGGAAGAACCCGTTCTTCCTGGGGCCGCTCTACCCGTACACCCTGGCGCTGCTCCGGCTCGTGCTCGGTGATTCGATCGGCGGCGTGCTCCAGATCCAGTCGCTGTGGGGCGCGGCCGCGTGCGTGCTGCTCGCCGATGCCGCACGCCGTCTCACCCGGCCCGCGGTAGGGCTCGCGATTGGATTCGTCATCGCGCTCCATCCCATGGCGGTGTTCTTCGATGGCCTGATCCTGATGGAGTCGCTGCTCTTCTTCCTCGAATCGCTGCTGCTGTGGTGGATCGTGCGCGCCGGCGCTGCATCGCTCAGGGTCGGAGCGTTCTTCGTCACGGGTCTCCTGATCGCGCTCATCGCCGAGGGCCGGGCGACGGCGGCGGCGCTGCTCCTCCCCGCCGCGCTCTTTCTGCTCCCGTGGCGGGAGGCGCACCGCGCGGCACTCTCGCGTGCCGCTCTCGCGCTCGCCGCCGGCTTCACGCTCATCGCGCTACCGGTCGCGCTGCGCACTTACGCGGTGAGCCACGAGTGGATTCCCTTCACCTACAACTTCGGCTACAACCTCTACGCTGGGAACAGCCCCGAGGCCAGTGGCGCGTTTACCACCATCACCGGCACCCAGCTCTTCAGCCCGGTGGGGCCGATCCGCGAAGACGGCGCGATCGAGGCGGACGGCCGCGAGTACCTGAAGAAGGCCGAGGGCGCCAAGCTCACGCCGAAGCAGAGCTCGTCCTACTGGGCGGGGAAGGCGTGGGGCTGGATGCGCGCGCATCCGCGGCGCGCCCTGAGCCTCGCCCTGCGCAAGCTCGGCATGATGTGGAGCCGGCGCGAGTATCCGCAGATCGAGAACGCGGAGGAGTTCCGGCTGGCGGCGGGCCCGCTCGGTCTCCCGTGGCTCGGAGGCTTCTCGATCCTCGGCGCGCTCGCGCTGCCCGGGCTCTTGTTCGCGTGGCGGCACGGCCGCGCCGCGCGCTTCGTCGCCGCATACGTCGCGGTCATGACGCTCGCCGTAGTCCCGTTCTTCGTGGTGGACCGCTATCGGCACCATCTCGTTCCCGGCGTGGCGCTGCTCGTGGCACTCACGCTCGAGCGCGCGTGGGCGGCGCTCGCGGCCCGCGATCGCGCGCGCCTGCTGCGTCTCGCGCTCGGCGTGCTGCTCGGGCTCGCCGTGGTGTGGTGGCCGAGCCCCGCGCTGAGTCAGCGCAAGCTCGCCTGGGGGCTCGCCTTCGACCTCGGCACCCGGTGGCTCGCGCGCGGGGAGCCGGCGCGCGCGGCCGAGCAGTTCGAGCGGGCCGCGCGCATGGAGCTGCGCGGGCGCGGCGGCGCCGCGCGGCGCGTGGGCTCAACCGAGGCGGTCGAGCGCGCCGACCTCTATTACAACTACGAGCTCGCGCTCTCCGCCCTCGGACGCGACGCGGAAGCGCTCGAGTGGTACGAGCGTGCGGTCGCGGTGGCGCCCGACCGCGCGGTCGCGCTGCGCGGACTCGCCGACACCTACCTCAAGCTGGGTCGGGCCGCGAAGGCGGATTCGATCTACGCAGTGTTGACGGGAAAGGTCGGAGGCGAAGGCCTGGCCGACGCGGGCCGCGGCATCGCCGCTGCACAGGGCGGAAGGCTCGCAGAAGCCGAGGCCTGGTTCGCGAACGCGGTCGCGGCCGATCCCAATCTCGACGCCGCGTGGGGCGGGCTGATCCGCGCCCAGCTCCAGCTCGGACGCCGCGCCGCGGCCGAGTCCACGCTGGTCCGCGCGCGCGCGGCGGGGCTGGCGCTTCCGGTGCTGCGCGCGCATGAGGCGCTGCTCGAAGCGCTCGCGGGCCGCCGCGCCGAGGCCGAGCGCGCGCTGGCCGACATCCCCTCGAGCGCCCTCGAGGCCGACGCTTCTCTCGCCGACGTGGTGAGCGTCACGCGGCATTTGCTTGGAGCGCGGCCATAGATGGGCTCCCCGCGATCCCGCAGCCGCTCTTCCCGCCCCTGTCCCGCGACTCCACCCGCCATGCTCTTGTGCAGAACTACTTCTGCTGCCATTCTGCCATCGGACTGCCCCCGGGTGAGGGGAGCGACGGTGGAAACGCGCAAGGCCACGCTTCGTGCCGAACAACTTCGGATTCAAGGAGTGGATGCGATGGGATCAGCGAACGCACTGACGATCGGCCGCTCGGACCGACTGCCGAAACTCACGGGAAGCTACGAGCTTCATCTTGGCGATGCCTTCGAGTGGCTCTCCACAGCGCCCGCGAACTCGATCCACGCCGTGGTGACGGACCCGCCGTACGGCCTATTGGAATACTCGCCCGAGCAGCTTCGGAAGCTCCGGAATGGTCGCGGAGGTGTCTGGCGCATCCCACCTTCCTTCGATGGATGCGTGCGGCGTCCGCTTCCCCGCTTCACAGTGCTTGACGAGCAGGACCACGAGAACCTCCGCATCTTCTTCCGCCAACTTGCGAGGCAACTGATCCGCGTTCTTGTCCCCGGCGCACACGTGTTCATCGCCACGAACCCCCTCCTGTCGCATCTCGTTTACCTTCCTATGATGGAAGGCGAGTTCGAGAAACGTGGCGAGATTGTGCGCCTCGTGCAGACCCTCCGAGGGGGCGACCGACCGAAGAACGCACACGAGGAGTTCGCGCGCGTTTCGGTCATGCCCCGCTCACAGTGGGAGCCGTGGGGGCTCTTCCGGAAACCGTGCGAGGGTCGAGTGCAGGACAACCTCCGAAAGTGGGGAACTGGCGGCCTCTTGCGAGTCTCAGAGTCCGAGCCGTTCGGCGACGTGATCCCCGGACCCACGGCGACGAAACTGGAGCGGGCCATCGCCCCACACCCATCGCTGAAGCCCCAATCGTTTCTTCGGCGGATCGTGCGAGCATCGTTGCCGATGGGCAAGGGCCGCATCCTCGATCCCTTCATGGGCTCTGGCTCTACGATTGCCGCCGCAACGTCGCAAGGACTCCGTAGCATCGGTGTCGAGTCGGATTCCTCTTGGTACCGCATGGCCGAGAAGGCGATTCCACAACTTGCTGCACTGACCTTGGACAAGGATGTTCGGAATGGCCCCAAGCGGTAGCTTCGACCGCGACGTTGCCCTTCCGCCTGGTCTTGAAGTCTCAGCTATCCGCAACGCGATCGACTTCGTCGAGCGGGAGTTGGTGGACTGGGTTGACCTCTACGTTGAGCAAGCCAATGTCTTCAGCGCAATCGTCGGAATCCTGGGCGCGAAGGCTCTCGACTCTGTGAGCGCCTACGAGCGGCATCGGAACATCGACACGATGCAGCAACGCTTCCCGGATTTGAAGAAGCGCGGTTCTGGCCCGAACCCAACTGCGAATCACTCCCTTGAGAGCAAGGGGAGCAAACGGCCGTGGGCGATCCAGTCCCATTACGACCATCCAGGCTGGTACATCATCTGGCGCTACCTCGTCGATCCCACCATGACCATCGAAGGGGGGAAGCCAGTCCTGATCTGGCGTGTTGACGTCGTCTTTCTTGAGAAGTCCGACTGGAAGTATGAGGGGAGCAAAGCGGGGTCGGGAGGAGGAGGCCGGACGCACACCTTCGGCATCAAGAACCCATCCACGAAGCTCCGGGGCAAGGCCGTCTACTCGCGCAAGGACGTGGTGATCCGTGGTGGCAAGGCGATCAACAAGAACGGAGACGCCGAGTAGTTCGAGCCGGATCGACCCGACTGGGTAAGCGTGCCCTTCTTGGCGGCCGCACCTCGGGCGAGTACGCTCGGCCACTCTCAACCCGAATCCGCCGCTCCGGAGACCGCCATGCACTTCAAGCAGTTCTACGTCGGCTGCCTCGCCCACGCCTCGTATCTCATCGGCGACGGCGGCGAGGCCGTGGTGGTGGATCCATCGCGTGACGTCGAGATGTACCTCGACGAAGCGAAGTGCCACGGGCTCACGATCAAGTGGGTGCTCGAGACCCACCTGCACGCGGACTTCGTCTCGGGCCATCGCGAGCTGGCGGCGCGCACCGGCGCCACCATCGCGATCGGCGCGCGGGCCGAAGCCGGCTTCCCGCACCGCGGGCTCGCGGCCGGCGACGAGCTGCGCGTGGGCGGCACTGTGCTTCGCGCGCTCGAGACTCCGGGGCACACGCCGGAGAGTCTCTCGTACCTGGTCTTCGAGCGCGCCGGCGACGCGACGCCGTGGGGCGTGCTGACCGGCGACACGCTGTTCGTCGGCGACGTGGGACGGGTGGACATCCTCTCCTCGCGCCTGCCGGTCGCCGAGCTCGCGGGCATGATGTACGACAGCCTGCAGAAGTTGCTCGCTCTCCCCGACGAGACCCGGGTCTATCCCGCGCACGGCGCGGGCTCGCTGTGCGGGCGCAGCATCGGCAAGGACAACTGGAGCACCATCGGACGTGAGCGCGAGATGAACCCCGCGCTCCGGCCGATGAGCCGCGAAGCGTTCGTCGCCGACATCACGCGCGACGTGCCCGAGACCCCGGTCTACTTCCTCCACTCGCGCGACACCAACAAGGCGGGACCGCCGCTGCGCGCCGAGCGCTCCCTGCCGCCAGCGCTGGCGCCACGGGCGTTCGCGGCCGCGGCGCGGAATGGCGCGGTGGTGCTGGACACGCGCGACGGCGAGGCCTACGGCGCCGCGCATCCCGCCGGCGCGCTCCATGTCGGCCTCGACGGCCAGTACGCCTCCTGGGTCGGAACGCTGGTGAAGCCCGACCAGAACATCCTGCTGGTCGCAGAGCCCGCGCGCGTCGAGGAAGCGGTGATGCGGCTCGCGCGCGTCGGCTACGAGAACGTGATCGGATTCCTCGACGGGGGTGTCGAGCGCTGGGTGGCCGAGGGCCTGCCGGTCGCCTCGACCTCGCAGGAGCCGGTCGAGCGCGCGGTCCGCCCCGGCCGCCGCGTGCTCGACGTGCGGCGCGCGCGCGAGTGGGAGAGCTTCCACCTGAAGGGCGCGACGCACCTGCCGCTGGCTAAGCTTCCGGAGCGGCTCGGCGAGCTGGACCGCGACGCCGACTGGGTGGTGTTGTGCGCCAGCGGCTACCGCAGCAGCATCGCGGCGAGCGTGCTCGAGCGCGCCGGCTTCCCCCGCGTCACCAACGCCGTGGGCGGGATGGACGCGTACCGAAAGGCCGGGCTGTCGGTCGAGCTGGGCGCGGGGTAGCCAGCGACCCGCGGCCACGCCCTCGCTACGGGCCCGCGTCGATCGCGAACTCCGGCCGCAGCGCCTCGAGCGCGCGATCGAGATCGGCGTCCCGCACCAGCAGGTAATCGGTGTCGAAGGTCGAGAGCGCGAACACCGGCACTCCCGCCGCGGCGAGCGGCGCGGTGAGGCCGGCGAGCACCCCCACCGTCGCCAGTGGCAGCGGGCCCCGCACTTGGAGTGCCCGGTAGCCGCGCTCGACCTGCGCCACCGAGGGCGGCACGTCGTCCGCGGGGAAGACGATCGAGGTCTCCTCCGGAATGCGCGTCAGCGAGAAGAAGCGCGCCTCGTCCCCCGGTCGGGGCTGCCCAGGGAATTCACCGATACATGGTCTTGATCTGTCCCCAGCTCCTTCGGCGTGTCGCGGTCGTCGTGTCGCGGCAGAACTCGATGGTGAAGACCAAATCGGCGTGGATGAGCCTGCTGATATTGTACGCAAGGATGCACCCGCTGAAGTTGCTTCGCCCGGTGCGCCACGCGCTCCCATCAGGGTAGGCGTCCACGGCGCTGACGAGCAGATGGAACGCGCCCCAGCACAGCTCCTGTATCGCGAAGAAGTACGGGCCCCGGTGGGGCAGCGCGATCGGGGGATCGAACGAGTACTGGATTTTGATCGGGTGAATCCCGTCGCCGTAGGGTACGGAGAGGGCGGGCCCGTCGAACACTACGCTGCCGATGAGAGGCATCCCGGTCGAGTCCACCTCCGTGATCCACAGCTTCAGCGGCGTGGTATTGGGCGTCTGTACGGCGGCGCGCCACACAGTGATGGAGCGGATCAGCGTGTCGACGGCCACGAACGTCTCCCCCGGCCCCTCGCCGTTGATGGCGCCGACCCCCAGGGAGGGATCGGCGAGCGAGGTGTCGACCCCGACGCTCTCCGGCGAGCAGAATTGGGCGCCTGCGACACGCGCCGACAGCGCCTGGCAAAGAACCGCGAGCGAGACACAGGCGGCGAGCACGACCGTGCGAGCGCGTGGGTGTCTCATCGCACCACCACGATCTTGCCCTCCTGGCGTTGGCGTCCCACCTCCATGCGGTAAAGATAGACTCCGGCGCGGACCGGCACGTCCGACTGGTCCTTCCCCTGCCACACGAGCTGGGAGCCGGAGGGCCCGCGCACGACGGCGACTCGCCGCCCCGTCACATCGAAGATGGAAAGATTGGCGGTAATGCCAGGCACATGCAGCGACGTCAGCCGGAAGGGTCCTCGGGTGGGGTTGGGGCCATCCGGCTCCCTGCGGCCTTCGGCGGCCTCAGGTTCGGGCCGCGCCGCCGCCGACAGGCCGGCAACGGTGACGATCTCGACGATGATCGCGTCCGTGCCTCCGCTGGTCGTGGTCACCCAGAACTTCACGTAATACTTGTTGCCCGCCGGGCCCGGCACATTTGGCCACGTCAGCGTGCGGGTTCCCGGGTCGAACGTCATCCCCGGCTCCAAGAAAGACGCCATGTAAGTCACCTGGTCCGACTCGGGATCGGTGGCCGTGACCGTGATGGTTCGGGTCTGACCGACAATCGCGTTGATCGAGTACATAGCTGTCGTGTCATGCACGCTCTGGCCCTCTACCTGCGTGAACCTGGGCGGCAGGTTCATATTCCGGCGCGCGGCCCAGATCTGCCGGGAGCGCAAACCGAGCCGCGTCCCATCGGGCGAAATCTTGGGCGAGAGCACGGGATGCAGCCCATGAATGGCGAACGCGGTGTCCGGGTAGTTGGCGATCGGCTTGGGCGTGACCAAGGCCGGATCCAGAGTGCGGGTGACCACGTCGAGGATGGTTTGACTGTGGGTACCCACCCCCATGGTCACGATCAGGTTGTCCGGCGAGAACGCGGGGGTCGCCGCGTCCCGGTCGGCGCCGGCCGAGTAGACGCGGTAGGTCGTGGTGTCCTGAGGAGCGCTCTGGTTCGCCTTGACCTTGTAGGCGATGTGCGGGTTGGGGTATCCGATTTCGCGGTCGAACACGATCCACTCCCCGTCCGGGGACCAGTTCGGGTATTGGTCGGGAACACCAGGGGTGAAGGTGAGCTGCGTCGCCGTGCCTCCCGCCGTCGGCACCTTCCAGAGGTGGTAGTCGGCCGTGGCCTGATCCAAGCGCGCGAAGGCCACCCACTGGCCGTCGGGTGAGATCGCGGGCGTGAGGTCACCGTGAAGATCGAAGTTGCCGCTCTGCACCACAAGCCTCTCCGTCGTGTCCGGATTCACGCCGAGGATTCCCTTGCGCATGATGCGGTAGTCGGCGCGACCGAAGGCGATCTCGGTGTTGAGTGGAGACCACGTCGGATCGTAGTCGCTGGTGTCCGGGTACCAAGTGAACTGCTTGGGCTGATCTCCAATCGAAGGGCTCGAGGGCACGAGAAATACGTGACAATGGGTACCGGACGGGCCGTGGATCGTGTAGGAGAGCCACCGGCCGCTCGGGGACCAGAAGAGCTGGCTCTCGCCGATCGCGCCGGGCTGGCCTTCAGCGTGGGACAGGTTGGTGCGCCTGACGGGCGTGCCGTGCAGGGCGTTGCGGTGCCAGTCGGTGACGTGAGGTAAGCGGATGAACTTGTCCTGCTGGCTAAAGATTCCGTCGTAGTTCAAATCGCACCCGGGCGAACCCTGCTCCGAATCCACGCGGCCGTTTCCGTCGGAGTCCGCCGTCCTCACCGTCGCGATCTTCACGCCTTGCTCGACCCCGGACACGAAAACGTGAAGGCTGCACTTGCCGCAGCCCGAAAAGCTCGGAACCGTGATGCGGGTGGTGCCGCCGCTGTCGGTAGAATCGTCCGCGAAGGTCCTGGCACCCTCGTCATTGACCTTGAGGTTGCCCGCCGCGGGGATCGTCGCAACCGTGACCCAGATCGACTCGGGAGGAACGCCGACCCGATTGCAGTCGAAGCCGTCACTGTAATAGACCGTGATTCTCAGCCTGGCGGGCCGGCCTGCGAACAAGCTGTCCCCGGCCGGGCACGCTGACACGGAGTCCTTGAACGTCCAGTAGACGTTGCCCAGGCTCGGCGGATTGGGCCCCATGGGGCCGAAGCCCTCGCACTGGGACCAGGCTCGAGTGCACAGCGCCAGCGGGGCGAGCAGGAGGGAAAAGAAAAGCGCGCGGACTGCGGTCTGGCGGGAAATCATCGGCCGACTCCTTCCTCGTTCGGGCCTCCGTGGGCTGCAGGGGGCGAGGAATTCGTCGGCGCAGTCCAGCGGCGAGAACGCTACTGCCACCGCACATCACAAGCAACACATAATCTGGATTAGCAGATGTAGCCTGCTTATCGTTCAACAGCGCAGGTATAACCCTCAGCCGTTGAGCGCGTTGAGACTCTGGATATGTCCGGTGCAGGGGAGCGTGGCGCTCACCCGGCAGCGAACCGGGCGCTCTGCCGCCCGCCCGCCCGAGCCTCAGCTTGTCGAGCCCGCCGCGGCCAGCCCCCTCGGCTCACGGAAACACGATCTGGCCTTCGTCGTCCTCCACCACGATCGCCTGGCACGGGCAGGCTCCGGCCGCCTCGACCAGCTGATCGGCCGGCACCGCATCCGGATCGAGGACGATGGCCTTGAGCTTGGAATCGAGCGCGAACACATCGGGCGCGATTTCCACGCACTGGGCGTTCCCGCAGCATTCGTGTCGGAGGATTCGGACTTGCATGTCTTTCGCGGGGGACGGGTGAACTCGGCAGGGAACGCATCCAAACAGATTCGCCGCGGCCTGTAAAGCCGCGGCGCTGTGCTAAAGTGCCCGCTCTTCCCGCCGCGCGCTCTCCACCCGGAGCCAGCTTCGAGATGGACGCCCTCACCCAATATCTGGAGCAGCACCGCGACCGCTTCGTCGAGGACCTCTGTGCGGTGCTGCGCATTCCCAGCGTGAGCGCGCAGCCCGAGCATCGCGAGGACGTGAAGCGCTGCGCGCAGCACATCGCCGACCACATCGCGGCGCTGGGCATGACTCGCGTCGAGGTGGTGCCGACCGCCGGCCATCCGATCGTGTACGCCGAATGGCTCGGCGCGCCCGGCCAGCCCGTCGCGC
>CAZYQK010000039.1:0-23157 GCA_964650245.1 uncultured bacterium
CGTTGAAGAATCCGTACTGCTCGCCGAAGTGCTCCATCCAGCGCAGCGCCTCGTCCACGTCGCCGCCGGTCTGGAGCAGCAGGTTGCGGTAGATCTCCATGAGCTGCTTGCGGAACTGGAGGTCCTCCGGCCGTGGGCCCTTCCATTTCGAGTAGTCGAAGAGCATGGCTCGCTTCGCCCCCCTGGGGGCGCCTCAGTCGTCCGTTCCCAGCCCGCTCAGCATGCTCTTCAGCATGTCCTTGTAGCTGGTGCTCGAGTCGTCGCCGCGCTCACGAGAGAGCATCGAGTGCTGGTGGAGGCCTTCGAGCACCAGCTCCATCGCCACCGCGCACTCCTCGGCATTCGCGGGCTTCAGGTACCTGGTGGCGAGCGGTGCGAGGCCCTTGACCGCGGCGAGCCGCTTCGCGTATTCGGCCTGCGGGATGTCGTCCGAGACCTGGAGGTGATTGCCGCTCGCGAACCACTCGAGCACCGGCCGGTACTCGGAGGTGGCGAGCGTTTCGCCCTCCGCGCCCGCCGCCGCCTCCGAGCCCCGCGCCGCGGCCTCCGCGCCGCGCGGCACGGATGGGCGCCCGCGCCTGGGCTTGAACGCGTCCGGGAAGCGCTGGCCGAAGAGCGACTTCAGGCCCCGCCCGAGCAGCGCGCGCGCCAAGTTGGTGGCACCCTCCTGCTCGCCCTCCAGCACCAGCTCGACCTTGCCGCTCACCGCCGAGCCCGCGTGCTGCAGGTCGCAGACGCGGGTCACGACCCGCGTCTCGCCGGTGCGGATCGCGCGGCGCTCGGCGTTCGAAACCAGGTTCTCGACCAGCGCGATCGGCAGCCGCGCCGAGACGCCAGAGTTCTGATCCACGTACTCGCTCCGCCGCGCCTGGATCGCGACCTCTTCCACCAGCTCGCGCATGAAGCCCGGCACCACCACCTCGACGCCGCCCTCGCGCTTGACCCACGACTCCTGAGCGGTGATCGCCATGCCCAGCTCGCGGGTCGGCGGGTAGTGCGTGACGATCTGCGAATTGATGCGGTCCCGGAGCGGCGTGATGATGTTGCCGCGGTTGGTGTAGTCCTCGGGGTTGGCCGAGAACACCATGGCGACGTCGAGCGGCATGCGCACCGGGAAGCCGCGGATCTGGAAATCTTTCTCTTCGAGAATGTTCAGCAGGCCGACCTGGATGCGCGGCTGGAGGTCGGGCAGCTCGTTGATCGCGAAGATCCCGCGGTTGGTGCGCGGGATGATGCCGTAGTGGATGACGCGCTCGTCCGAGTAGTCGAGCCGGAGCGTGGCCGCCTTGATCGGGTCGATGTCGCCGATGAGGTCGGCGATCGTCACGTCGGGCGTGGCGAGCTTTTCCTGGTAGCGCTGGTCGCGGTGGATCCACGTGACCGGCGCCGCGTCGCCGTGCGCCTCGACCAGCAGCCTCGCGTGGTGCGTGAGCGGCTGGAACGGATCGCTGTTGAGCGGGCAGCCCTCGAGCGCCGGGATCCACTCGTCCAGGAACTGAACCAGCGAGCGCAGCAGCCGGGTCTTGGCCTGTCCGCGCAGGCCGAGCAGGATGAAGTCGTGGCGCGAGAGCAGCGCGTTCACGATCTGCGGCTCGACCGTGCTCTCGTAGCCGATGATGCCCGGGAAGAGCGGCTCGCCGGACTTGAGGCGCGCGATGACGTTGGCGCGCAGCTCGTCTTTGATCGAGCGCGGCCGGTGGCCGGAAGCCTTGAGTTCTCCGAGGGTGCGAGCGCGGGTCATCGAGCGGGATCTCCTCAAGTTGGGGCGAACGCCGCCGCGGCCCGGGGCGGTGAGATGTTGATGTCGCCGGACTCGCTCGGCCGAGTTACTCGGACTGACGCGATGACCGAGAGGGCATTCCTGGCGGAGATGAGTCGACTTCGCGACCCTCACCGCCAAAGAACGGGGCCGCGCGAATCAGCCTGAACCCGAGCCACGACCCGAAGGTGACCGCAACGATTTCGCGAAGCGCGCGCGGCAACGCAAGCCCGGACCCCACGCCTTCAGATCCAGGGAAGAGGAATCCTACCAGCGAAGCCACTCCGTTGATGCAAACCGCGAGGAGGATCGCTCGAACGACAATCGCGGACTGAAGCACCGTGTCCTTTCTGAGCACGTCCAGCGCTGCGCGTAGAGAACGATAGGACATTTCACGTGCGTGCTCAGCAGTGGCCTTCAAGACTGCAAAGACCATACCGAACATCACCAACGGCTCAGCTATTTTAAGCAATTCCCTCGCATGGCGAGAGAACGAAGACTCGAGAAACCCGAACATCATTCGCACTACGAGGAGCGTGACTACGAGGAGAACCACACGTGGCAAGAAGATCAGCGGATGTAGTCCCCGCGCGGACTCTCGAAGCAAGCTCCAAGGCACAGGTTGGGTCCGGTCGACCGCACGTTCAAGCATGTTATCTCCTGTGCTTCTCGTCGAAGTGGACGGCCTTCAGGTGGAGCATTTCCAACGCCAAGTATGCGAGAAGGACCACAAAGAATCCAACGCCCTTGAGGTCCTTGAGCGCATCAATCCACGGATCTTCGACCCTTAAACGCTTGAGGAGCACCTCCACTCCGTAAATACACGCGTACGTGACAGCTGCGAGGATGGTCGCGGCAACGATTGCGAAAAGCGCCTGCACAAGTAGCAGGAGTTGCCATCCCAGGGCACGCCGCCAAGTTGCTCCAGTGGGCGTCGCAGGTTTCAATCCGTCCCCCGTGCTTTGGGGGCAAGGGCGTGCCGATCCGCGGGCAGGGGGGCTGAACTCAGCGCGGCTCCCAGCACGAGTGGTCAAGATAGCAGCGAAGCCCCAGCTACGCACGCCCTGAAAACGTGGCCAACGACGGCCGGTCGAATCCCGGCTCCCAGTGGGCAGCGAACGGCGTGGCGGGCAGGCACGCGCCCCGGCCTGCTACTCTCCCCGCCCCATGACTCGCGTTCCTGCCATGGCCGCGGAGAGCGCGGCCTTGAAGCGCGCGCTCGACGCCTTTCCCACGCTCGAAGCACTGCACGCCTCACCCGAATGGCCGGCGCTGCGCGTGCGGCTCGAGCGGCTGCTGGCGCAGCAGCGGACGTATCAGCCGCCGCGGGCGCCCGCCCCACCCGCCGATCCGGCGCGGCTCCGGGCCGTGCACTGGAACGTCGAGCACGGCAACTGGTACGAGCAGGTCGAGCACGCGCTGCTCACGCATCCGGAGCTCGCGGGCGCCGACCTCCTGATGTTCAACGAGATCGACTTCGGCATGGCGCGCGCGGGCAATCGCGACGTGACCGAGGACCTGGCCGCGGCGCTTGGGCTCCACGGCGTGTGGGCACCGCTCTTCCTCGAAACCACGCCCGGCCGCGACGACGATCCGAAGATGGCAGCCGGGCGCGAGAACCAGGAGGCGCTGTTCGGGCTCGCCGTGCTCTCGCGGTTTCCCATCGGCGCGGTGCGGGTGCTCGAGCTTCCGAGTCCCGAGCAGCTCCAGTTCGACCTCGAGCGCATGTTCGGCCGGCACATCGCGCTGATCGTCGAGATCGAGCGGCCGGGCGCCCCGTTCGTCGCGGTGTCGGCGCATCTCGAGGTGCACCGCACGCGCGCGCATCGCGCGGCGCAGGTGCGGGCGCTGCTCGATGCGCTGCGCGACGAGCGCCGCCCGATCGTGCTGGCCGGCGACTTCAACACCCACACCTTCGACCGCGGGCTGTGGCACTCGCCGATCACCGGCGGCGCCGCGCTGCTGCTGCTGCCCACGAAGGCACTCGAGCGCCGCCTGACGCGCCCCGATCGCGGCCCGCACCACGAGCCGCTGTTCGACGTTCTGCGCGAAGGGGGCTTCGAGTGGGAGCGTTACGTGGACTACGCGCCGACGCTTCAACTGCGCTTCGACCGGCTCGACGAGGTGCGCATGATGCCGGGGCCGGTGCAGGCGCTGGTGCGCCGCGCGCTGGCGTGGGGCGAGCGGCGCGGGCGGTTGCGGCTCGACTGGTTCGCCGGGCGCGGCCGGCGCGGCGGCGGCGGCCGCACCGTGGAAGACCTCGACGGCCCGGGCCGGGCGTCGGACCACGCGCCGATCGTGGCGGAGTTCGAGTAGAGGGACGGCGCGCGCCGTCACGCGGCCGGGCGCGCCTCCAACTCCTCCTGGACTGCCGCGATCACACGCACGAGGTCGAACGGTTTCCAGAACGTGCGGCGCGCGCCGAGCCGCTTCGCCACGTCGAGCACGTCCATCGGCTGGAGCCGTGTGCCCCCGGAGATCGCGATCACCCGCACCGCAGGATCGAGCCGTCGGAGTTCCTGGATGCACTCGAGTCCCTCCTTCTCGGGCATCAGGATGTCCGTGATCACCAGGTCGGCCCGCTGCCTGCCGTAGATTCGCGCCCCCTCCTCGCCGTTGCTCGCCTCCACAACCTCGTGACCGTGCAGCTCGAGCCCCTCGCGCAGCATCGCGCGAACCTGGGCTTCATCATCGATGACGAGAATTCTTCCCATCGTTCGATTCCTCCTCCTCATGCCGCCTGACGGCGGTCCTCATCGAGCACGTCCCGAACCTTCCGCGCCAGCGTTTCCGGAGCGAACGGTTTCTGCAGGAAGGGCGTCTTTTCGACGACCAGCGCGCGGTGAAGAATTGCCTGCTCCGCGTACCCGGAAACACACAACACCCTCATCTCCGGACGCAGCGCGGCGGCTCGAGCCATCAGCTCGGAAACCGTCATGCCCGGCATGAGGACATCGGTGATCAGCAGGTCGATGATCTCGCGGGTTTCCTCGAGGATTCGCATCGCCTCGTGTCCGTTGCAGGCCTCGCGCACGCGGTAGCCGTAAAGGGTCAGAGTCTGCCGCGTCACCGCTCTCACGGAATCTTCATCCTCGACGAGCAGGATCGTTTCCGAACCGGTCGCCGGCACGTCCTCGCGCGGGTGAGACACGTCCGGGCTGACTTCCGCCTCGACCCGGGGGAAATAGAGCTTGAAGGTCGTGCCCTGCCCCGGCTCGCTGTACACCTCGATGCTTCCCGCACTCTGCCTGACGATGCCGTAGACCGTGGAGAGCCCGAGCCCCGTACCCTTGCCGTGCTCCCTGGTGGTGTAGAAGGGCTCGAAGATCCGGGCCTTCACTTCGGCACTCATCCCCACGCCGTCGTCGCTCACGGCGAGCATGACGCAGGCGCCCGCGCCCATGTCCAGCCTGCCGCGGGCGGTGGTCTCGTCCAGTAATATCTCCGAAGTCTCGATGGTCAACCTTCCGCCCTGCGGCATGGCGTCGCGGGCGTTCACGACCAGGTTCAAGAGCACCTGCTCGATCTGACCCGGATCCGCCATGATCCGTCCCAGGTCTTTTCGGGGCCGCGTGACGAGATCGACGTCTTCGCCGATGAGACGCCGGAGCATTTTCTCCAGGTCCGTGATTACGGCGTTGAGGTCGAGCGCCCTCGGCTGAAGGGCCTGCTGCCGACTGAAGGCCAGAAGCTGACGGGTGAGACCGGCCGAACGTTCTCCGGCCTTGCGAATCTCGTCGAGGTCGGAAAGCACGGGATGCGCGAGACCCAACTTCATCTTCGCCAGCGCCGCGTAGCCCAGGATCGCGGTGAGCATGTTGTTGAAGTCGTGCGCCACGCCGGCCGCAAGACGCCCAACGGCTTCCATCTTCTGGGCCTGGTGGAATCGCTGCTCGCTTTCACGCAGCGCCTGTTCCACCAGCTTGAGCCTGCGTCGTTCCTCTGCTTCGCTTGCCGCCCGCCGGACGGCTGGAGCCAACCGCGAAAGCCGCTGCTTGAGAACGTAGTCCGTGGCTCCGCTTCGGACCGCCGCGATGGCAGCCTCCTCCCCGAGTGTGCCGGAGACGAAGATGAAGGGCACATCGGGAGCTGCCTTGCGTGCGATCTCCAGCGCCGCGATGCCGTCGAAGGCCGGAATTGCGAAGTCCGAAAGGATCAGGTCGCATCCGCCACGCTCGAGCGCAGCCAGGAATTCCGCCCGCGTCTTGACGCTTTCGAGCTCACAGACGAGCCCGTCCCCCTCCAGCGTGGCCTGGACGAGCAGCGCGTCCTTCGGTTCGTCCTCCAGATGGAGGATGCGCAGCGGTTCCTGAGGCACCTTGTCCTGCATCGTTTCGACTCCGCGATTGAATCAGGCCGCTCGGCGCAAGCTGCCCGGCGGCGGTTCGTTCAGCACCGCCCAGAACAACCCCAGATTCTTCACCGCGCTCATGAACTCCTCGAACGCGACCGGTTTGACCACGTAGGCGTTGACCCCGCGCTCGTAGCTCTCCACGATGTCCCGCTCCTCCCGTGACGACGTGAGGATCACGACCGGGATCGAGCGCAGTCTTTCGTCGCCCTTCATCCTCTTGAGCACCTCGAGCCCATCCATCTTGGGCATCTTGAGGTCGAGCAGGACGACGGCCGGATTGCCGTTCGGCCGCGTCTCGTACTTGCCGCGGCGGCACAGGTAATCCCAGGCTTCCGCCCCATCGCGGACCACGACGACTTCGTTCGCCAGATGGTGCTGATCCAGAGCCGCCAATGTCAGCTCAACGTCCCTGGCGCTGTCCTCCGCCAGCAGCACCCGCTTCAGCTCGCTCGTCATGCCGCCTCCTTCATCTCGAGAGCCTCGTGTTTTCGCGGCAAAGAGAAGCAAAAAGTCGCGCCCCGGTCGATCTCCCCCTCTGCCCAGGTTCGCCCGCCGTGGCGGTTGATGATCCGGCGCACGTTCGCCAGACCGATTCCCGTTCCCTCGAACTCATCCGCGCCGTGCAGTCGCTGAAACACGCCGAACAGCTTGTGCCCGTACTCCATGTCGAAGCCGACCCCGTTGTCGCGGATGAAAACTGTCGTTTCATCGCCGGACTCCGTGGCTCCAACCTCGATCCGCGCCCGTGCCCTGGTCCGTGTGTACTTGATGGCGTTCGACATCAGATTCGTGAACACGAGACGCAGCATGGCCGGGTCGCCCTGGACCTCGGGGAGCGGGGCGATGTGCCACTCGATCTCGCGCCCGGCCATTTCCCCGTCCAGGCTCCGCCGCACCTCGCCCACGAGGGACTCGAGAGCGACGGTCGTTCGCTGCATCTCCGATCGCCCCATCCTCGAGAACACGAGCAGGTCGTCGATGAGCGCCCCCATCCGCCTGGCAGAATCCGAGATCGTGTCGAGATACCGCCGGGCCTTTTCATCGAGAGCCGCGTGCGCGTGTTGGAGCAGGAGATCGGCGAATCCGTCGATATGCCGGAGCGGCGCGCGCAGGTCGTGAGAAACGGAGTAACTGAAGGCTTCGAGCTCACGGTTCGCCAGCTCCAGCTGCTCCGCACGGTGGCGCAGGTCGTCGTTCAGGAGCCTGATCTGTTCTTCCCACCGCCTCCGCTCGGTGATGTCCTCGGAAATGCCGAGCAGGAACTGCGCGATTCCGTTCTTGTCGCGGATGGGCACCTTCTTCGTGTGGAGGATTCTCGACTCACCGTCTCTCCGATGAATCGTTTCCTCAGGAATGTCCACGAGCGTGCCGCTCTCCAGAACCGCGCGATCCTTGGCCGTGAAGAAATTCGCCTCTTCCCTGGGGAAGAAGTCGTAGTCGTTCTTGCCGAACAGCTCATCCCTCGAGAAGCCGAGCAATTCCTCGCCCGCCTTGTTGAAGCGCACGAACCGCAAGTCCCTGGCGTCCTTGACGAACACCATGTTGGGAATGTTCTCGATGATCGAGTCCAGAAATCCCCGCAGTCGCTCCACCTCGTCTTCAGCCTGCTTGCGTTCCGTGATGTCGGTTGACGCTCCGCAGAGTGCGTACGGGACGCCGGCGGTGTCCCGCAATGCGCACTTGATGGAGATGAAGGTGTGGATCCCATCCACGAGGGGGGCGGTCTCCTCGAACGACAACGGAGAGTGGGACTCGAGGGCCTCCCTGTCATGCGCCTGGAACGCGGCCCCCGCGTTCGTTCCGAGCAACTCGCCGGTGGTCTTGCCGATGATCTCGGTTCGGTCGCGGTGGAGCAGCTCTGCGACTCGGCGATTGACCAGGATGAATCGGCCATCCAGGTCCTTGAGGTAGATGGCTACGTCCGTGTTGTCCAGGATCCCCCGAAGACGAGCTTCGCTCTCCTGCAACGCAGCCTCGGCGCGCTTTCGCCGGGCCAGGTCGCGCTGAATGATGAAGAGCGCGCAGCCGACGATTGCGAACGCAACTGCACCCCCGCTGAGGATGACCATCAGCGTCATTCGGGCATCCGCCGCGGCTCGTTCGTCGCGAGTCTTCAGGAGCGCCAGCTCCTCGTTCTTCATCTCTCCAATCAGGCCCTCAATGGCCGTCATCAGCTCGAGCCCGTGACCTGTTTGAATCCGAGCCGCCGCAGCCGCGGGGTTCGTGGTCCTGAGCGCTTCGATGGTCCCGGCGTTGAATGCCAGTTTGGACGCGATCAGCGGCTCGAGGGCGCCGAGCCTCCGCTGCTGGCCCGGGAGGTCGGCCGTCAAGCTCCTGAGACGCTTGACGCTCCGCGGCACTTCACCGCGTGCACGGCCGTAGGATCGCAGGAAACGGTCGTCCGAGGTGATGACGAAGCCGCGCGTGTCGCTCTCGACCGCCTTGATGTCGGCGAGCGTGCTCTCCAGGCTCTCGATCACGGCGTGGGTACGGACCACCCGCTGCACGGTTGAGATGAGTTCCCTGATGCTCGAGTAGGAGGCCACGCTGATCACGACCAGCACGACGAGCGCGGCCGCGAACCCCGCTTTGATCTTGCTCTGGACGGACCGGCGCATTTTGGGCGCCTGTGCCGCGCGCTCAGGCAGTGGCTTAACGGCCGGAGGGGCGGCGCTCAAAGGCGTGCTCGCAGGAAGGATCGATGCCGGGAGGCAATCGACGAGCAGGCGACCCGAAACTCGGGTGGATTCGGCATGGTGGCGTCCCCTCGGCCGCCGGGCTTCGGCCGTTCGGCCGCCCCGCCGCGGAGGGAGACGCTGGCACGTCCAGTGGTCAGCGGCGAGATTGGCCCGAACGCTTCCGCCTACGGACACAGGTATCGGACCAAGTCGCGGAGAGGTTTAGCCCGGCTATCGTGCCCCGCCCCACGCTGCGTTCCGCGGCGTAGTGTTGTCACGCGCGCCCGGCCGTGGCTTAATCACCCGCTTCCTTGAGCCGCGTCCGCCCCGAACGAGGACCTCATGCCACTGCCCGCCCGCAACACGCTCGCCGTCATCGGCGCCGGCCCGATCGGCCTCGAGGCCGCCGCGGCCGCGCTCGATGCCGGCTTCGACGTCCACGTCTTCGAGCAGGGCGAGGTGGGCTCTCATCCGATCGCGTGGGGACACGTGCGGATGTTCACGCCGTGGCGCATGAATCTCGGCCCCGCCTCGCAGCGCCATCTCGCCGCCGCCGGGTGGACCGCACCCGAGTCCGAACCGTGCCCGACCGGCGCAGAGTTCGCCGAGCGCTTTCTCGGCCCGCTCGGAGCACTCCCGGAGCTCAAGGGCCGCGTGCACACGCACGCGCAAGTCGTCCACGCCAGCCGCCGCGGAATCCTGAAAGGTGATCTCATCGGCGATCCACGGCGCCGCGATCATCCGTTCCGGCTGCTGGTGCGCGATCCGGGCGGGCGAGAGAGCTACATCCACGCCTTCGCGCTGATCGACGCCTCGGGCGTCTACGCCCATCCCAACTGGGCCGGCGACGGCGGCATCCCGGCGCGCGGCGAGCTCTACCTGGCGCCGCAGCTGTCGTACCACGTGGACGACGTGCTGGGCCTGAGGCGCGAGCGCTACGCCGGCCGGCGCACGCTGGTGGTCGGCGGCGGCACCAGCGCCGCGACCTCGGTCGCGGCGCTCGCCACGCTCGCGGACCAGGCGCCGGGAACGGGCGCGGTGTGGGCGACGCGAGACAGCGCGCCGGAGCTGATGGCCGAGATCCCGGGCGATCCGCTCGCCGAGCGCCGCGCGCTCTACGCGCGGGCGCGCGAGCTGGCCCGCGGCGCGCATCCCGCGGTGACGCACGCCGGCGGCGCCGTGGTGGAGGGCTTCGAGTTCAACTCCGCCACCCACCGCTATCGCGTGACGCTGCGCGCCACGCGCGACGGCGGGACGGTCGACCAGCCGCGGATCGAGGAGGTGGACGAGGTGCTGGTCAACACCGGCTTGGGCCCCGACAACTCGATCTACCGCGAGCTTCAGGTGCACGAGTGCTACGCCTCGCGCGGGCCGATGAAGCTCTCGGCCGCGCTGCTCGGCGCGAGCGCCGCGGACTGCCTGGGCGTTCCGGCCTTCGGCGCCGACGTGCTCGCCAACCCCGAGCCCGGCTTCTTCATCCTCGGCCACAAGTCCTACGGCCGGAATCCCAACTTCCTGCTCGAGACCGGGTACCGGCAGGTGGCGGACGTGATCGCGGCGCTCGCGCAGGAGCTGCAGGCCGCGGCGCGGGCCTGAGCGCGGCCGCGCGAAGGGCCGGGCGATGAGCGAGCCGCGGCTGCGCCGCAGTGCAGCTTCGCACGCGCTGGCGCTCGCCCCGGCGCTGGTGCTCGGCGCGGTCCTGTTCGCGCCCGCGCTCCGGCTCTTCTTCGCCGCCGACGACGTCACATTCCTGTCGCGCGCGACGGGCCTCGAGCCCACGCCGTGGTCGTTGGCGCGGCTCCTGTCGGGGCCGCTCGCGTGGCAGGCGCTGCACGGCGCGTTCGGGCTCGACCCCCTTCCCTATCACGCCACCCGGCTGCTGCTCCATCTCGCCGCGACCGCGCTGGTCTACGCGGTCGGGCTCCGGCTGCTCGAAAGCCGCGTCGCCGCGGGCGCCGCTGCGGTCCTGTTCGCCGTCTCTTCGATCGCCTTCACTCCGCTCCACTGGGCCTCGAGCCTCGGCGAGCTGATGATGACGGTGTTCGCGCTCGCCGCGTTCGAGGCGTTCCTTGCGGTGCGCGCGCACGAGAGCGCGACGCTGCCCTGGCTCGCGGCGGCACTCGGTCTCGGCGCCATGCTCTCGAAGGAGGCCGCGATCCTGCTCCCGTTGCCGCTCGCGGTGGCGGCGTGGCGCGGCGCGCTGGCGCCGGGCGGAAGGGCCGCGCGGCGCACACTCCGTGCGACGCTGCCCCTGGCCGTCGTCGCGCTCGTCTTCGGCTCAGGCTTCATCGTGACGCTCGACCGCGCCTCGTACCTGGGTGGTGCGGCCTACGCGATGAGCCTCTCGCCCGCGTTCCTCGCCCAGAACCTGGCGACCTACCTGCGCTGGTGCGTTTCGCTCCACGTGCCGATTCGCGACGCGGTGGCCGCGGTCGAGCCGGGCGCGCTGCCGGCCGGGCTCGCGATCGCCGTGGCGCTGGCGGCACTGCTGCGCTGGCAGCGCCGTCAGCCGAGCCACGCGGAAGAAATCGGCGCGGTGTGGTTCCTCGCGCTGCTGCTTCCCGTGATGCCGCTCACCGGACACACCTACCTCTACTACCTCTATGCGCCGTGGGCGGGCGCCTGCTGGCTGATCGCGAGCGCAGGGCGGCACGTGGCGCGGCGCTGGCCCTCGCCGCTCGTGGGCGCGCTCCTCGCGCTCGGGCTGATCGCATACGTCGGGGCCGAATTCCGAAACGTCCGCGCGCGGGAGGCCGCGAGCGCCAACGGCCTGCCGCTCGACCGCACCATTCGCGAGAGCCTGCTGCTCGGGAACGGCGTCGCGGGCCTGCGCGCCGCCGGGCTCGCGGCGCCGGACTCCATCGCCTTCGTCAATCCCTTTCCCACGCGCCACCAGAACATCGCGTCCCGGGACACCACGCTCCACGAGGCGCCCACCGGAGATGCGAGCTACACGCCGTTCGAGGCCGTCCTGCGCGGCGGTGAGTCGGTGCGGCTCTTCTTCCCGGGTGTCAGGCTGCTCGGCTTCGGCGAGAGCGTCCCGCCGGCATGGGAAGCCGCGCGCATCTTCCTCTATGGCAACGATGGCACGCTCACCCCGCTGGGCCGCGGCCTCGAGTCGCAGCGGCGGCTCGGGGAGCTGTGCGTCGAGATCCGGCGCTGGGATCTCGCCGAAAGCAGCTTCCGCCGCGCGATCGCCCTGGGCGACACGTCTGCGGACGCCGCGCACCGATTGCTGCTCGCGAGCGCCGGAATGCGGCGCGGTCTCGAGACGCGGCGGCTGGCCGAGGCGTTCGCACGGAAGTGGCCGCACGACCCCCGGAGTGCGACGGTCGTGGAAGTGCTGAGACGCACGACACGCTGACGGTCGGCCGATGGGCGTGACCGCGGCCCTTTCGGCGCCCGGAACGCGACTCGCTCCTGGTTGCCGGCCGGCCCCGGCGGTGGACTAGAATGCGCGCCGTGACCCCGACCGCACTCGCCGCCCGAATCGCGCACCGCGGGCGCCCGGCCACCCTCGACCGCCGCGCGTTCCTTCTCGCCCTCGCCCGAGCCGGACTCGGGTCCGCCGCGCTCGCCGCGCTGCCGCCGCTCGCCGGGCGCGTGCTCGCCGAAGCCGCGGGCGCCGGCATTCCTTCGGACTTCATCGTGCGCAACGATTTCCCCGAGCACTGGGAGACCACGCTCGCGGCGCTCGGTCACCGATGGATCACCTCGAACGAGCGCTTTTTCGTGCGCAGCCATTTCCCGGTGCCGGAAGTGGACGCAGCGTCGTACCACCTCGAGATCACTGGGCTCGTCCGGCAGCCGCTCTCGCTCTCGCTCGCCGAGCTGCGCGCCATGCCTGCGTCCGAGGTGACGCACGTTCTCGAGTGCGCGGGGAACGGCCGCGGCCTGATGAAGGTCGCCAGCACTTCGGGCACGCAGTGGGAGCGCGGCGCCGTGGGGAACGCGGCGTGGATGGGCGTGCGGCTCGCCGACCTGATCGCGCGCGCCGAGCCCGCGCCGGAGGCGAAGCACGTGTGGCTCGAGGCCGCGGACGAGGCGCCGCTGCCCGGCCCCCCGAAGTTTCTGCGCAGCATCCCGCTCGAGAAGGCGATGCGCGACACGCTGCTCGCGCATACGATGAACGGCGCGCCGCTGCCGAAGCTCCACGGGGCGCCGCTGCGCGCCATCGTCCCCGGCTGGTACGGCATGGCCTCGACCAAGTGGGTGACTCGCGTTCGTGTCGAAGCCGCGCCCTCGGACAATCACTTCATGGCGAAGGGCTACCGCTACGTTGCGCCCGGCGGCGATCCCGCCGCCTCACCGCCGGTCGAGACGCTGCGCGTGAAGTCGGTGATCACGCGCCCGCTGGAAGGCGCGCGGGTCGCGGCCGGAACGGTGCGCGTCCAGGGCTTCGCGTGGGCCGGTCCTGCGGGCGTGCGCCTGGTCGAGGTGTCGAGCGACGGCGGTGTGACGTGGCGGCCCGCCGGCTTCATGGGCGAGACCGCGCCGCTGGCGTGGCGCGGCTGGGCGACCGAGTTCGAGATCAAGACAGCCGGGGCCGTGACGTTCATGGCGCGCGCCACCGACGGCGCGGGCGAGGTGCAGCCGCTCGACGTGCCGCTCAACACCGGCGGCTACGGGAACACCGCGATTCACCGGGTGGCGTTCCGTGTCGTCGCATAGGGGCATGGTCGTGCTCGCCACAGCCGCCTTCACGGCGGCGGCGCTCGCCGCGCTCGCGGCCTCACCCCCAGCACCGGCTCGTCCCCGGACGGCCGCCACGCAGCGCACCCCCGCGGCCGTGCTGCCGCGGCCCCGGCTCGCCTATCCAACCGCGCTTCCACCCGGCGCGGGAAAGCCGATCGCCGAGCGCTCGTGCCTGATGTGCCACTCGGCCATGCTCGTCACGCAGCAGGCCAAGGACTCGACCGGCTGGGAGAAGACGCTCACGCAGATGGAGAAGTGGGGCGTGATGCTCGCGCCTTCGGAGCACGATACGCTGTCGCGCTACCTGCGCGGCGCGTTCCCACCGAGCCGCAGGCGCTGACGCGGGCCCGGCGCCGGACACCGCGCCGTCTCACCACCGGTTCACTCGCCACCTGATCGAGGTGAGATGCGCAAGATCGGCACGCGCGAGCCCATGGGCCGAGATGCCGGATCGTGGTGAACGAAGCTCAGCGCACGCGCTTCGGCCCCTTGTTGTGCTTGATCCAGCCCTTGTGCTGCCCGGGCCACAAGCGTGTGGGTGCGGGCGGGATCGGCTCTCCCACGACGGGCGCCGGGCTTGGCTGTTCTCCGACGACGGGATCTTCTTCGTCCGTGCCCGAGATGATCAGGTTGGAAATCTGCGCGCTGCGGGCGGGTTGCACGCCTGGCGCGGGGTCGGGGATTGCGGACGCCGGGCTCGTGGGCAGGTTGCGCGCACAGCCCGAGATCAGCGCCACGATCAACGTGAGCGCCAGGACGACGAGTAGCGAACCGATGCGATTGCGAGGATCTCTCACTTGGGGCCTCCCGGACGGCTTGTTGAATTCCGCCCATGTGACCTCTGCTTGGCGCAAGCGCCATGCCGATGCAGAACGGCGACCCGAGTCCTTCAATCGCGCAGGGCGCAGCGGCATTCGCATCTTCGCGTGCGATGCGCAAGGCAGCACGCCCGCTCGGTCACGGACGCCTGCGGGAATTCACCCGGCGGGTGGGGTGGCGGTCGCATTTTGAGAAACGGGCCCCGCCGGCGCGGCGCAGCGGGGCGAAGGGAGCGTGGCTGCGGCCCGATCCCCCCCGATGCTACCCTCCGCGCCATGCCGCTCTCCCGCGATCACGTCGACGAACTGCGCGCCCTGCTCGGCGCCGACGGCGTGCTCGATTCCGAAGCCGCGCGCTTCACATACGAGGCCGACGCGCTGGCGCTCGAGAAGCGCATGCCGGACGTGGTGGTGCTCCCGCGCTCGACCGACGAGGTCGCGGCGGTGGTGCGCTGGGCGCACGCGCATCGCATTCCGGTCACGCCGCGCGGCGCGGGCACCGGTCTCGCGGGCGGCGCGACGCCGGAGCGCGGTGGCATCGTGCTCTCGGTCAATCGCATGGACCACGTGCTGAGCGTCGACACCGACCGCATGTTCGCCTGGGTCGAGCCCGGGCTCGTCAACCTCCAGCTCTCACAGGAAACCGCGAAGCACGGGCTCTACTACGCGCCCGATCCGGCGTCGCAGCAGGTGAGCACCATCGGCGGCAACGTCGCGACCAACGCGGGCGGGCCGCACTGTCTCAAGTACGGCGTCACGCTCAATCACCTGCTCGGCATCGTCGTCGTGCTCCACGACGGCACGGTGGTCACGCTCGGCGGCGAGGCGCCCGACTCGCCCGACTTCGATCTGGCCTCGGTGGTGACGGGCAGCGAAGGCACGCTCGCGATCGTCACCGAGATCTGCGTCCGGCTGCTGCCGAAGCCGGCGGCGGTCAAGACCATGCTCTTCGACTTCGCCACCATCGAGGAGGCGTGCCGCACGGTCTCCGCCGCGATCGCGGCGGGGATCGTGCCCGCGGCGATGGAGATCATGGACCAGCACACCACGGGGCTGGTCGAGTCGTGGCTCCACATCGGGCTCCCGCTCGACGCCGGCGCGGTGCTGCTGATCGAGGTGGATGGCCCGGCGGTCAGCCTTGGGCCCCAGGTCGAGCGCATTTCGGCCCTCGCGCGCGAGAACGGCACGCGCTCGATCCGCATCGCGCGCGACGAAGCCGAGCGCGCCGCGATCTGGCGCGGGCGGAAGTCCGCGTTCGGCGCCTACGGGCGGACGGCGTCCGGCTTCTACATCATGGACGGCGTGGTGCCGCGCACCCGGCTGGCCGAGGCGCTGTCCTCGATTTATCGCATGTGCGAGGAGCGCGGGCTTAGAGCCGGCAACGTGTTTCACGCCGGCGACGGCAACCTGCACCCGCACGTCCTGTTCGACGCCGACGATCCGAAGGCGCAGCAGGCGGCGCTCGAGGTCTCGCACGAGATCCTGCGCATGTGCATCCGCATGGGCGGCACCATCTCGGGCGAGCACGGCGTGGGGATCGAGAAGCGCCCCATGATGAGCGAGCTGTTCGCGGCGGACGACCTGGCGGTGATGGAGCGGCTGCGCCGCGCGTTCAACCCCGACGAGCTGCTCAATCCCGACAAGATCCTCCCCGGCGGCGGCGGATGCGGCGAGGGCAAGGCGCCTGCGCAGATGGGCGGGATGCGGCCGCGCGACGACGCGGAAGGGCCGTGGATCTGAGGCAGAACCCGCCTCCTCGAGCAGCGCGTTCTTCACGGGCAGCACGTTCAACATGGAAGCACCTGCGGTATGGAAGCACCGGGGGTGACGGGCGTATCCTTGATCGATGCCCCGCCCCCACGGGCGTTGCGCCGGAGGGCCGTCAGGTGGTTTCACGGGCTCATGCTTCGATCGTCTCGCTGGCCGTGGTCGGCGGATTTCTCTACGCCCCGACCGCAACGGGAGCGCTGCTCGTGGTCCCGGACCAATACGCCACCATCCAGTCCGCGATCGACACCGCGGCCTCCGGCGACTCGGTCCTGATCCGCGACGGGACCTATCACGAGACTCTGACACTCGCCGGGAAGGACCTCACGCTCTTCGGTGAGACCGGATACCTGAATACGATCGTGAGCGCCGATTCGACGGGCCGGGTGTGCGACATCGGGGCGGGGGTCACGTCGGCGACCGTGATCAGCGACGTCACCTTCACCAAAGGGCTCGCCGAACGGGGCGCGGGAATGCGCATCACGGGCGGGGCGTCACCCAGCCTGCGCCGCTGCCGATTCTTCCTCGACCGCGCCATCAGCGCCTCGGAGAGCTACGGGGGCGCGCTGCTCGTGGAATCCAGCTCCACGGCGGACATCGAGGACTGCCGGTTCGAGCGCAACGGAGCGTTCATCGACCTGTACACAGGCGTGTTCGGGTACGGAGGCGCGATCTGCGCGCTCTCCTGCTCTCACATCACGGTGCGCGGGTCGCGCTTCGAGAGCAATGTCGCGGCGGGGTTCGAGGGCGGGATCGGCGGCGCGATCTACGTCAACGAAGCCTCGGCGACGATCGAGGACTGCTCGTTCGTGAGCAATTTCTCGATGCGCGGCGGCGCGATCGCGGCCGACGGCGCGGTCACCGTGCTGCGCTCGGTGTTCGAGAGCAATACCGGCACTTACGGCGCCTCCGCGATCGCGTGCGGGAGTGGAGCGCAGTGCAGCCCCACGCTCGGGGCTGCGCCCGCGGCGTTCATCGCCTACAACTTGTTCTACGACAATTGGACCCTCGCCTACGGCACGCTCGACGTGTCCGGGTCCGGCCAGGTTCGCAACAACACGCTCGCCTTCAACACCGGTGGCTCGACCGGCGCCGGGATCAACGTATCCGACGGCGTGATCGTGGGCCACAACATCGTCGCCAACAACCAGGGGGTCGGAATCTTCTGCACGGGGCCAGGCTCTCCCGGCCTCATCGCGTGCAATGACGTCTGGGAGAATCGCGATCAGGGCCCGCTCGCGAACTACGGCGGCGCCTGCCCCGACCTCACGGGGATGGACGACAACATCTCCCTCGATCCCCTGTTCTGCAACGCCCCCGCGCGCCAGCTCGACCTCGACGCCGGCTCGCCCTGCGCGTCCGGCGGCGTGCCGTGCGGGCTGATCGGCGCGCTCGCCGTCGGGTGCGATGTCACCGCCGTGCCCGCACCGGGAGCCGAGTCCCGGTTCGCGCGACTGCTGCCGCCGCGGCCGAACCCGGGCCGCGGGCCGGTCACGATCGAGTTCACGTTGCCTCGTGCCATGCCGGTCCGGCTCGAGATCTACGATGCGGCCGGCCGCCGCGTCGCCGAGCTTGCGGACCGCGCGCTCGAGGCCGGCCGGCACGGAATGCTGTGGCCGGAGCCGGGCGGGCGCCCGGCGCGGACCAGCCCTGGGTTGTACGTGGTCGTGCTGCGCGCAGGCGGAGTGCTGGAGACGCGGCGCCTGATGCTGATCCGCTGACCGCGCGGGCGCCCGCCCGCGGCGAGATCCGGGCCGCCGCGACCAGCGCCAGCGCGGCCGCGGCCGCCGCGACCGGATTGTCCCGCCGCGCGCGTCCGATGCTAGGCTGCCGGCGATGCCCGCGACCCCTTCATCGCTCGATCCCGCGCGCGCGACCGACCCTGCCCGCTACCGACTCGGCGCCCTCACGCCGGGCGTAGCACTCCGACCCGCGTCCCGCGACGAGGTGGCCGAGGCGCTGCGCGCTGCGTCTCGCGACGGCCTCGCGGTGGTGCCGTGGGGCGGCGGCGTGGCGCTCTCGCGCGAGGCCGCGCCCGCGCGCTACGACCTCGCGCTCGATCTCACGGCGCTCGACCGCATCGTCGAGTACGAGCCCGGGGACCTGACGCTCACCGCCGAATGCGGCGTCACGATCGCCACGCTGCGAGACACGCTCGCCGCGCGCGGGCAGGAGCTGCCGCTGGAAGCGCCGCACGCCGCGCGCGCGACCCTGGGCGGCGTGCTGGCGGCCAACGCTTCGGGCCCGCGCCGGCTCCGCTTCGGCGCGCCGCGCGACCGCATCCTGGGCGCGCGCTTCGTACTCGGCGACGGGACGCACGCGCGCAGCGGCGGCAAGGTGGTGAAAAACGTCGCGGGCTACGGCCTTCATCGCCTGCTGTGCGGCTCGCGCGGCGGCCTCGCCGTGTTCCTCGAGGCGAGCCTCAAGCTCATGCCCGCGCAGGAACGGCGCGTCGCGCTCGCGTTCGAGGTCCCGGGCGCGCGGCTCGCGGAAGCCGCGCGCTGGCAGCCCCTCCCGCGGCTCGAGCCCGCGCTGCTCACCCTCGCGGGACGTGCCGCCGCCGCCGCTCTTCCCTTCCCCGCGCCGCGCGCCGAATTCGTCGCGATCGTCGGCATCGAGGAGGACGCGGCGTGGGCCGGGCGCCAGACCGAATCCGTGACGCGGGCGTTCGGCGCGCCCGCCGCGCGCTTCGAAGGAACCGATGCGCTCGCGCTGTGGCAGGCGCTCGCCGATCTCGAGGAGTCGCAGCCGACGCGCCTCTCGTTCAGCACCGCGCACAACACGCCCGCCGCGCTGGCGGGGCTGCTCGCGGAGGACGTCGCCCAGCGCGCCGTGTTTCACGCCCTCGCGGGCCGGCTGCATCTCTTCCCCGCGCGCGAGCAGGCACAGGGGCTGGTGCGCGACCTCGCGGCACGCGGCTTCACGCTGATTGACGCGCGCGAGGCGGGCGAGATCGAGCCGCCGATTCCGCCGCAGGTGGCGGTCGGAACGCTGCGCGCGAGCATCCGCGAATCACTGGATCCGGGGCGCCGCTTCGCGCTGGGCGAGCGCTGGGAGCGCGGCGGGAGCTGACCCGCAGATGACCCGCGCCGCCTGCTCTGATAGCCTCCCGCCCGCTCACGCTCGCCTGAAGCCCGCTCGCCCGGAGGCCCTCCGATGGATCTGACGCCCTTCCTGCCCGCGTTGCTCGTGCTGGCCGCGGCCGGCGGCGCCCCGCCCGCCCCGCTCGCCCACACCTACTCCATCGTGGCGCGCGACCCCGCGACCGGCGAGATGGGCGTGGCGGTGCAGTCGCACTACTTCTCGGTCGGTCCCATCGTGCCGTGGGCCGAGGCCGGCGTGGGCGCGGTCGCGACCCAGTCGCTGGTGCTGGTGGACTACGGGCCCAACGGACTCTCGCTCATGCGCCAGGGCTTCTCCGCGCAGCAGGCGCTGGACTCGCTGATCAAGGCCGACTCGAATCCCGACGTGCGCCAGGTGGCGATGGTGGACGCGAAGGGCAACGTCGCGGCGCACACCGGCAAGAAGTGCATTCCGGACGCGGGGAACAAGACCGGCAATCAGTACTCGTGCCAGGCCAACCTGATGTCGAACCCGACCATCTGGCCGGCGATGAGCGCGGCGTTCGACGCGGCACAGGGTGATCTCGCCGAGCGCATGCTGCAGGCGCTCGAGGCCGCCGAAAGGGCGGGCGGCGACATCCGCGGCAGGCAGTCGGCGGCGATCGTGATCGTGAAGGCGCAGTCTACCGGCAAGCCGTGGGCGGACCGCGTCATGGACCTGCGCGTCGAGGACAGCGACGATCCGCTCAAGGAGTTGCGGCGCCTGGTGAGGCTGCGCCGCGCCTACAACGCCGAGGACCAGGGCGACAATTTCATCGCCGACAAGAAGCCGGCGGAGGCGGCGAAGGCCTACGACGCGGCGATGCGGCTCGCGCCCGACGTGATCGAGCTTCAGTTCTGGGCCGCGGTCTCGATGTACACGAATGGGCAGGAGGCCGAGGCGCTCAAGCTGTTCCGCGCGGTGTTCGCGCGCGAGAAGCAGTGGGTCGAACTGGTGCCGCGGCTCGCGAAGGTGGGCCTGTTCCCCGACGATCCGAAGAAGATCGAAGAGGTCCAGCGCCAGCGCCCGCGGTCGCGGCTCGAGCGGGGACGGTGAGGGGAACACCCGGCCGAGGACGAAAGACACCGACTGAATGGCTGACTCGAAGAGACGCATCACCGCTTCCACCGCCTGGCGCGAAGCGCGCGCGCTGATCGCGGCGCACCGCCGCCGGCTCGCGATCGGCCTGGGGCTCATGCTGGTCTCGCGCCTCACGGGGCTCGTGATGCCGGCCTCCTCCAAGTACCTGATCGACGACGTGATCGGGAAGCACCGCGTGGACCTGCTCGTGCCGCTGGCGCTCGCGGTCGCGGGGGCGACACTGGTCCAGGCCGCGACCGGCTTCGCGCTCTCGCAGGTGGTCGGCGTCACCGCGCAGCGCGCGATCACCGACATGCGCCGGCGGGTGCAGGCTCACGTCACGCGGCTGCCGGTGCGCTACTTCGACTCCAACCAGACCGGCGTGCTGATCTCACGCATCATGAGCGACGCCGAAGGGGTGCGGAACCTGGTCGGCACCGGACTGGTTCAGCTCTGCGGGGGCGTGGTCACCGCGGTGCTGGCGCTCGGCGTGCTGCTCTACGTCAACTGGCGCCTGACCCTCGCCACGCTGATCGTGCTCGCCGCCTTCGGCGCCTTCATGTCGTGGGCGTTCGCGAAATTCCGGCCGCTGTTCCGCGAGCGCGGCAGGATCAACGCCGAGGTCACGGGCCGGCTGGCCGAGACGCTGGGCGGCATCCGCATCGTCAAGGCCTACGTCGCCGAGCGCCGCGAGCAGCGCGTGTTCGCCCGCGGCGCGCACCGGCTGTTCCGCAACGTCGCGCAGGCCATCACCGCCGTCTCGGCAACGCAGGCGCTCTCCACGGTGCTGGTGGGGCTCATCAGCGTGATCATGATGCTGATCGGCGGTCGCGCCATCCTCGCGGGCTCGATGACGGTCGGCGGCTTCGTCATGTACGTCTCGTTCACCGCCATGATGGCGGGGCCGCTGGTCGAGATGGCGGCGATCGGCACACAGATCACCGAGGCCTTCGCCGGCCTCGACCGCATTCGCGAGATCCTGGGCACGAGCACGGAGGACGAGAATGACGGCGAGCGCCTGGCACTCGACGGCGTGCGCGGAGACGTCTCGTTCGAGGACGTGAGCTTCGAGTACGTGGCGGGCACGCTGGTCTTGAAGCACGTCGCCTTCCGCGCGCCGCAGGGCAGCACCACCGCGCTGGTGGGATCGAGCGGCTCCGGCAAGAGCACGCTGATCGGGCTGATCATGGCGCACCATCGCCCGCTCTCGGGCCGCGTGCGGGTGGACGGCCACGATCTCGCCTCCTTGAGGCTCCGCGAGTACCGCGAGCACCTGGGCGTGGTGCTCCAGGACAACTTCCTGTTCGACGGCACCATCCGCGACAACATCGCGTTCTCGCGCCCCGACGCCACCCTGGACCAGATCCGAGAGGTGAGCCGCATCGCCCATTGCGATGAGTTCATCGATCGCTTCGAGAAGAAGTACGACAGCATCGTGGGCGAGCGCGGCATCAAGCTCTCGGGCGGCCAGCGGCAGCGCGTCGCCATCGCGCGCGCGATTCTGGCCGACCCGCGCCTCCTGATCCTCGATGAAGCCACTTCGAGCCTCGACTCCGAGAGCGAGGCCCTGATCCAGGACGGGCTGCGCTCGCTGCGCCGCGGCCGCACCACGTTCGTCATCGCGCACCGGCTCTCGACCATTCGCAGCGCCGACCAGATCCTGGTGCTGGAGGGCGGCGAGATCGTGGAGCGCGGCACCCATGACCAGCTGCTGGCCGCGAATGGCCGCTACCGGCAGCTCTACGACCGCCAGTACAAGCTCGAGCTCGACCGCTTCATCAATCCCGGCGAGGACTGGATCCCGGTGCCGGAGCGCGCGAAGGCGATCAGCGAGGTCGAGGAGGCGCGCCCGCCGGTGGCGTGAATCTTGACCCGCTGATGCCCCGGACGTAGCGTTTCCGCCGTCCGTCGCGCCCGCCCGATCCCCGCGCGGGCCGGCAGGAAGCGCAGGCTTGGCTCCATGGCCTATCCCACGGGCGCGGTCCGCCGCGGGCCGCACTCCGATCGCGAGTTCCCGCCATGATCGGCACCATTATCGGCCGCTTCCGGCTGGTGGGAGAACTCGGCCGGGGTGGCATGGGCACGGTGTGGAAGGCCGAGGACCAGTTGCTCGGCCGCCCCGTCGCGCTCAAGCTGCTCTCCCCCTCCCTCGCCAGCCTGCCCGACGCGCGCCGCCGCTTCCTGCGCGAGGCGCGCGCCGCTTCCGCGCTCGATCATCCCGGCGTGGCGAGGGTCCACGACTTCGGCGAGAGCGGCGACCGGGTCTACATCGCCTTCGCCTGCGTTCAGGGCGAAACCGTGAGCGAGCGCGCCGCACGGGCCCCGTTGCCGTACGCCGACGCCGCCCGGATCGTCGCAGAGGCGGCGGATGCGCTCGCCCACGCCCACGAGCGCGGCGTGATCCATCGCGACATCACGGGCCGCAACATCATGGTGACCACGGAGGGCCGAGCCGTGGTGCTCGATTTCGGCCTGGCACTCGCGGCCGGCTCGAGCCGCATCACCTCCGGCAGCGTCACCATGGGCACCGCGGCCTACATGGCGCCCGAGATCGCGCAGGGCCGCGCCGCCGACGAGCGCTGCGATCTCTACGGCCTGGGGGTGGTGCTGTACGAGCTGGCGACCGGCACCCTGCCGTTCGCGGGTCGGCGGCCCGAGGAGGTGCTCTATTCCGCGCTGCACCAGGCGGTCGAGCCGCCGAGCCGGCGCCGGCCGGGCCTCCCCGAGGGGCTGGAGCGCGTCATCCTGAGGGCCATGGCCCGCGACCCCGGCCTCCGCTACCAGCGCGCCAGCGAGCTGGCCGCCGACCTGCGAGCGCTCGCGCTCTAGGGAGCGGGACCGCGCGCAGCGATGTCCATGGACGATCTCGGGGGGCGTGCGTTGGGCAGGGGGCGGCCTGGCGTC
>CAZYQK010000040.1:0-22959 GCA_964650245.1 uncultured bacterium
CGCGGTGCCCCGCCGCACGCGGCGCACGCCGCGAGCGCGAGCGCGGGCAGCAGGCGAGAGGCGCGGGCGGCGCTCATGCTGGTGCTCCGCGCGCGACGCGGCCGGGCCGGCGCTCGCTCACGATCGCGAGCACCAGCCCCAGCAGCACGAGCAGCGAGCCCGCCTGGTGCACGAGGGTCAGGCGCTCGTGCCTCACCGCCGCGCCCAGGACGATCGCCACCACCGGGACTACCAGCGAGATGAAGCTGATGCGGGTCACAGGCCAGTGGTTGACCAGCCAGGCGAACAGCACGAAGGCCACCACCGATCCGGCGAGCGTGAGATAGAGGATCGGGATCAGGGCGCCCGCGCTGCGCGGAAGCCCGTGGGGTTCGCGGAGCGCGAAGCTCGCCGCGAGGCAGACCGTGAAACCCACCAGGGCGGCCACCGCGTTGGCGCCGAGCGGCGGCTGGCGCGGCCCGCGCTTCAAGACCACGCCCGAGGCCGAGGCCAGCGTGGCGGCCCCGATCAGCGCCGCGATCGGCAGCGGCGTGACGTGGCCCGAGATCCGGCCCAGGGAGATGACGGCCACTCCGCCGAGCGCCACGACCGCGCCCGCGATCTTGAGCGCGGGCGGGCGCTCGAGCCCGGAGGCGCGCGCGAACAGCGCCGTCGAGAGCGGGATGGTGCCGTAGAGCACGGCGGCCAGCCCCGAGGGCACCGTCTTCTCGCCCCAGTAGAGCAGGCAGAAGCCGAGACCGAAGTTCAGGAAGCCGAATCCGGCCGCCGCGCGAAGCGCCGCGCCGTCCGGCAGGCGCTGGCCGGCCGCGAGCGTGAGCCCGAGCAGCAGGATGGCGGCGAGCCCGAGCCTGAGCGCCGCCGCCCACAGCGGCGGCACGGTGTCGTTGCCCACGCTGATGACGAGAAAGGTGCTGCCCCAGATCGCGCAGCACGCGGCGAAGGCCGCGACCGGGGCGAATCCGTCCGCCGTCGGGGAATGCTTCGCCATGACTCCGCCGGGGTTGAGGGCACAGGGCGCGATGCGTGGACGTTGACCGCGCAGACTAGCGCCGCATGGAGGCGAAGGCCAATCGCGCGCGGTGACGATGCGCTGTGACGGTGCGCCGTCGCGCGGGGTAGAATGCGGCCCGCCGCCATGCCTCCCACACCCGCGTTCGCCCGCGTTTCGCGCGCTTCCCGCGCGCTCACCGCTCTGTTCGCCCTGCTGGTCGCCGCACCGGGCGTCGGCGGATGCATCCCGCGCCCGGCGACGACCGCGTATGGGCCAGGACCCGACGCCGGTGGCCCTCCGCGGCGCGGAGGCCGCGCCGTCTTCGTGCGCGAGGAGGATCCCGACTACCTGGATCCCGCGCTCTCTTACGGCACCTATTCGGCGCCCATCACGCAGGCCATCTTTCACACGCTGATCGATTACGCGGACGCGCCGGGCCCGGCCGGCTCCCGGCTGGAGCCGGATCTGGCCGAGCGCCTGCCCGAGGTGCGCGAGAACGGCACGCTCTACTGCCTGAAGCTCCGCCCCGACGCGCGCTTCGGGGCACCGCTCCACCGGCACATCACCGCGGCCGACTGCAAGTACACGCTCGAGCGCCTGTTCCGCGTGAACTCGCCGGGGGTCAGCTTCTATCGCAACATCGTGGGGGCGCCGGCCGTGCTCGCCGGTCGCGACAGCGTGCTGCCGGGCGTGATCGCGCGCGGCGACTCGCTCTACCTCCGGCTCTACCATCGCGACCCGATCTTCCCGTACATCCTGGCCATGACCTTCACCGCGCCCGTGCCGCGCGAGATCGCGGAGCGCTACCGCGCCACCTTCTCGCAGCACACGGTCGCCACCGGGCCCTACCAGGTCGCGGAGTTCACCCCGCGCCGGCGCGTGGTGCTGGTGCGCAATCCGGACTACTGCGGGACGCCGGCATATCTCGACACCATCGAGCTGCGGCTGGGCGTGAGCCCGGTCAACGCCGTGGGGCTGATCCGCCGCGGGCAAGTGGACGGCGGCTTCTTCGAGGTGCCGGCCGCCGAGCTCACGCGGCTTCGGAGCGACTCGCTGTGGCGTCGGCAGGTGGACATCGCGGACGGGCTCGAGACCGATTACCTCTACTTCAACGTGCGGATGAAGCCGTTCGATGATGTGCGTGTACGGCAGGCAGTTGGCTGGGCGTTCGATCGTCGCGCGCTGGTCAAGATCTGGTCCGGAAAGGCGATCCCCGCGGGCGAGTTCCTGCCGCCGGGCATGCCGGGGGCGGCGCGGCTCCACCGCTACGAGGGGCCGGACCGCGAGCGGGCGCGACGCCTGCTCGCGGAGGCGGGATATCCGAACGGATTCGCGACTACGCTTTACGGCATCACGACCGAGCCTTACGGCCGCATCATGCCGGTGCTGCAGCAGCAGCTGGCCGAGGTCGGCATCCGCGTCCGGCTCGACGTGGGGGAGGCCGTCGGCTACACCTCGATGGCGGGCGACACCGCGAACCACGTGCCGTTCGGCTGGTACGCCTGGAGCGCCGACTACGTGGACCCTTCCAACTTCTTCGACACGCTGCTGAACGGCCGGCGCATCGCGCCCATCTACAACAACAACCTGAGCCTGTTCGACGACGCGGACGTCAACGGGCTGATCGAGCGCGCGATGGTGACCGCGGACGATTCGCTGCGGGCGCGCATGTGGCAGCAGGTGGACCGCACGGTGATGGACCGCGCGCCGGTCATGCCGCTGGTCCACGTCTACGAGAGCCGGCTCTACGCCCCGCGGCTGGGCGGCTGGTACCGGCACATCACCCGCATCCTCAAGATGGAAAACCTCTACATCAAGCGTCCGGGACCCACGCCCCTCGCCGCCGGCAGCCGCGGATGAGCGCCGCCGTGCTAGAAGCGCAGGGGGCGCCGCATCCTCGCGATGCCGTCGCAGCTGACGCTTCGCCGGCGAGGCAGGCCGTCGTGTGTTTCTTCCGCGATCGCTGGGCGGTGGCGGGTCTTTCCTTCCTCGCCGCGCTCGCGCTGATCGCGCTGCTGGCACCCTGGGTCGTGCCGCGCGTGCTCAGGCACTCGGCCTACGCGCTCCACATGACCGATCCCGTCACCATCGGGGGGCGAGCCGTCGAGGTGGTCTCGGAGGAGGGGCTGCCGCTCGGGCCCAATCAGCACTTCTGGCTGGGCGCCGATCTTCTCGGACGAGACCTGCTCTCGCGCCTGATCTACGGGGCGCGGGTCTCGCTCTTCGTCTCGTTCATGGGAACGCTGCTGGCGATGGCGCTCGGGCTCGCGGGCGGGCTGCTCGCGGGCTACTACCGGGGCGTCATGGACACGCTGATCTCGCGCTTCGTGGACGCGATGATGGCGGTCCCGGTGCTGCTGCTGGCGATCGCGCTCGCCTCGGTGCTGCGCCAGGGCAGCGTGTGGATCGTGATCCTGATCATCGCGCTGGTGAACTGGACCTACCTCGCGCGCATCATCCGCGCCGAGGTGCTCTCGCTGCGCGAGCGCGACTTCGTCGAGGCGGCGCGCGCGCTGGGGGCGGGCGACGCGGCGCTCCTCGCGCGACACCTGTTGCCGAATCTGGCGGGCCCCATCATCGTGTTCGCCACCCTGTCGGTCGCCGGCAACATCCTGCTCGAGAGCGCGCTCTCGTTCCTGGGCGTCGGCATCCAGCCGCCCACGCCGTCCTGGGGCAACATGATCCAGGAGGGCATGGGCTTCTACACCGTGGCGTGGTGGATCACGCTGTTCCCGGGGCTCGCCATTCTGCTCACGGTGGTGAGCCTGAATCTCGTGGGCGACGGGCTGCGCGAAGCGCTCGATCCCGGCTCGAGCGCGGGGCGGTCGCGATGACGGCGAACCTGGTCCGCCGGCTGCTGTGGAGCGTCGTGGTGCTGGTGATCGTGAGCGCCGCGACGTTCACCATCTTCTTCGCCGTGCCCACCAACCCGGCGGCCCTGATCGCGGGCAAGTACGCCTCGAAGGAGACCATCACCCGGATCGAGAAGGAGCTGGGCCTCGACCGGCCGAAACCGGTCCAGTTCGCGCGCTTCCTCGGCCATGCCGCGCGCGGCGACTGGGGATTCTCGTACGTGAGCCAGCAGCCCGTGTTCGACGCCATCCGCCAGGCGTTCCCGAAGACCCTGGCCCTGAGCGTGGGCGCGGTCGTGATCTGGCTGCTGATCGGTATCCCGCTCGGGATCGTGAGCGCGCTCCGCCCCGGCTCGCTGTGGGACCGGCTGGCGATGGTGTTCGCGCTGTTCGGGATCTCGGCGCCGGCCTACTGGCTGGGGCTGGTATTTCTCCGAGTGTTCGCCGACCAGCTCGGCTGGTTCCCGCTTGGCGACTACAGCACCATCGGCGAGGCCGGGGTGGCGGACTGGGCCCACCATCTGGTGCTGCCGTGGGTGACGCTCGCGCTGCTCTACGCCGGCTGGTACGCGCGCATGACGCGCTCACAGATGCTCGAGGTCTCGCGCCTGGACTACGTCCGGACCGCCCGCGCCAAGGGCCTGCCGCCGCGGGACGTGGTGGGCCGGCACATCCTGCGCAACGCGCTGCTCCCGATCGTCACCATGCTGGGGATGGACTTCGCCTACCTGCTCGGCGGGGCCGTGCTGACCGAGTCGGTCTACGGCATTCCGGGGATCGGAGGCCTCGCGTGGCGCGCGATCCGCCAGCGCGACCTGCCCATGGTGATGGGCACCGTGTTGTTTGCCGCGACCTTTATCGTGATCGCGAACCTGATCGTGGACCTGCTCTACTCGGCGCTCGATCCGCGGGTCCGCTCGGAGGCGTAGGCGGCCGGGCCGCCCCGCGAAGCGGGCGGGCGCCGCTACCCAGGCTACCGCATCGCTTCCAGCTTCTTCCGCAGCGACGCGATGCCGGACTCAGAGCGCTGCCCGGGTGGGAACGACTCGGCGAGGCTCAGCGCCCGCTCCAGCGTGCCGCGCGCCTCCGCGCCGTCCCCGCGGCCGGTGAAGATCTCGGCGCGCGCCTGGAGGATGACCAGCTGACGCGGGCCGTAGGCCCTGGCCACCGCGCGGTCCGACGCGGCCAGCGCCTCGTCCCAGCGCTTCATCGCCTTGTACGCGAGCGCGAGGCGCGCCGGCGGGTTGTAGTCGTCCGGATAGTCGCGTGCCGACGCCTCGAGCATCGGGATCGCGCGCTCGGGTTCCCCAAGCTCGAGATAGGCGGCGAGGCGGTGGGAGTCGAACACTACGCGTCGATCGGGGCGCGCGGCGCGGGCGGCCTCGCCCTCGAGGAACGCGGCCCACCGGGTGGCGACCTGCCTGGCACCCGCGTCGTCGCCCGCGTCCTTGCGCGCGTCCACCAGGCTGCCGTAAAGGCCGGAACGGTCGTCGGCGGCGAAGGCGAGGCCCGAATCGGCGGCCACCTCGCGGCCGGCGGCTTCGAGCGCCGCGATCAGCTCCGCTCGCTGCGAGTGGTCGGCGGGAAGCTCGAGCGCGCAATCGAGCCCGGTGGCCGCGACGTTGGCGGCCGACGAGGTGTGCCGCAGCCTCGGAAGCGTCTCGCGCGCGAGCTTCGCGGCCCGCTCGTCGTCGCCGGTCTGCTGAAGCGCGAAGAGCAGCGATTCGAGCGCGCGCCGGTACGCCGGCCAGCCCTCGGGCGCGAGTGCCAGCGCCGCTTCGAACGCCGTCGCCGCGCCGGCGTAGTCCGCCTCGCCATATAGCGGGTCGGCGCGGGCGAGCGCATCATTGGCGTCCGCGGGCGCGGTCGGCGACGCGGCGCGCGCCGGCCGCGCTGCGACCCGGTGTGCATCCTCGAAGATCACCTCGAGCTGGGGGAGGGTAGCGCCCCCGACCCAGCGCAGCGTGACCTTTTCAGTCGCGGGGTCGAGGACGAAGAACGTCGGCAGCGCATTGATCGCGAGCCGCTTCCGGAGCGCGGCGTTGATGGCCCTCTCGGTGTCGATCTCGAGCCAGACGAACCGCCCGGCGTGCCGCGTGAGGGACTTGTCCGAGAGGACGAAGGCCCGCATCGAGCGGCAGGTGTGTCACCACGGGGCCCAGGATTCGATGAAGAGCGGGACCTTGCGGGTGCGCGCCTCGGCCAGCGCCCTGGCGTAGTCATCCGAGATGAAGGGGAGGACGGGCCGTGCCGACGCGCCGCGGCTCGCGACCGGGGAGGCCGCGGCGGGAGCCGCAGCGAGCATCGCGCCGCCGGCCAGTACTAGGAACAGAGGAAGAGGGAAGGGAGAGCGCACGACGCGCATGCTAGCAGAGCGGGCGCGGTGCGAGCGAGCGCGGGCCGACTGCGCGCGGCGGGAGGCCGCCCGCCCGCCGCCTTGACCTCGACCGCACGGGGTCCTAACGTCCCGCCCCATTGGCTCGCGGATCCCCTTCGCGCGCCGCACTTCGCGGAGCCGCACGGTCATGCTCGTCCCCTCGATCCCCGCGGGCCATCGCCCGCTTCCCCGTCGCCTCAGGTGATCGGCCGCACGCTGGGCCGCTACCGCATCGCGGCGAAGCTCGGCCAGGGCGGGCTCGCCACCGTCTGGAAGGCGCGCGACGAACTGCTCGGCCGGAGCGTGGCGCTCAAGATCCTGAACGACTCGCTCGCGAGCCAGGAAAGCGCGCGGCGCCGGTTTCTCCACGAAGCCCGGACCGGCTCGATGCTCGATCACCCGGGCATCGTCGCCGTGTTCGACGCGGGCGAGGCCGAGGGCCTGGTCTACATCGCGCTCGCCTTCATCGACGGGTGCACGGTGAGCGAGCTGGCCGCGCGCCGCCTGATGCCGATTCCCGAGGCGGTTCGAATCGCGAGCGCGGCGGCCGAGGCGCTTGGATATGCGCATTCGCGCGGCGTGGTGCATCGCGACGTCACCGCCCGGAACGTGATGGTCGCCCGCGACGGGCGTGTCTACGTGCTCGACTTCGGCCTCGCGCTCGGGCTCGGCACCTCGCGCCTCACCACCTCCGGCACCACGATGGGGACCGTCGCCTACATGGCGCCCGAGGTGGCGCGCGGCGAGGAAGCGGACGCGCGCAGCGATCTTTACGGCCTGGGAGTGGTGCTCTACGAGGCCCTCACCGGCGCCTTCCCGTTCGCCGGCGAGCGGCCGGAGGCGATGATCTGGGCCGCCCTGAACGAGCCGCCGACTCCACCGCGGGTGCGCCGGCCCGAGATTCCGGTGGCGCTCGAGCGCATCGTGCTCAGGGCCATCGCGCGCGACCCGGCCCGGCGCTATCCGACGGCCGGCGAGATGCTCTCCGAGCTGCGCACGCTCGGTGCCCCGCCGGCGGAAGCCGGGGCGCCCGCCGCAAGCGAAACCGCGGCGGCCGTGGCCGGCGGCGAGGCCGGGGCGACGCAGCCCCTGGTGCTTCGCACGCGCCCGGACCCGTTGTATCTCGCTGTGCTGCCCTTCGAGTGTTCGAGTTCGGAGCCCGATTCCGATGGCGTCGTCGAGTCGCTGACCTCACGCCTGCCAGCAACGCTGGGGGCCGCGCTCGCCGGCAGCGGCGTGCGCGTCATCGCGGCGCCGCGTTCGCCGGCCGAAAGGGATACCGACCCGCGCACTCTCGCGCGCGAGCTCGGCGCGAACGCGGTGCTGGGTGGCAGGGTCGCGCGGGCCGGGTCGCAGATCCGAGTCACCTGGTCGGTGCTCGAGCCGGCGAGCGGCGAGCAGATCGCGGGCGCGGTGGTGGACGGCTCGGCGTTCCAGACTTTCGAGCTCGAGGACCAGGTGGTCACGAGCCTGACCCGCGCGCTCGATCTGGCGCCCGCGCCGACCCCGGCCATACCCGGCTCGCGTCCGCGCGACCCCGCGGCGAGCGAGCGCTTCGCGCAGGCGCGGGGCTACCTCAAGCGCTACGACAACGAAGCCTCGGTGGACGGCGCGGTGGCGCTGCTGGAACAGCTGATGGCCTCGGAGGGCGAGAGCGCGGCCCTGCAGGCCACCCTGGCTCGCGCGTATCTGCTCAAGCACCAGCTCACGCGCGAGCGCATGTGGGAGGCACGCGCCGCCGCCGCCTGCGAGCGCGCGCGCCGGCTCGACCCGGATGCCCCGGAGGTGCTGCTCGCGCTGGGCGATCTTCAGCAGACCGCCGGCCGGTACCCCGAAGCGGAAGCCGAGTACCGACGCGTGCTCGAGCGCCAGCCCGAACTCATCGAGGCCCGGCTCGGGCTCGCGGGGGTCCATACCAGCACGGGGAAACTTCAGGATGCGGAAGAAGACTGCCGTCTCGCCATCGCGAGTCAGCCCGAGGACTGGCGCGGGTACAGCCGGCTCGGTTACCTGTACTTTACCCGGGGCCAGTACGAACAGGCGCTCGCGCCGTGGGGGCGCGTGGTCACGCTCACGCCCGACAATGCCAGGGGTCGGCGCAACCTCGGCAATCTCTTCTACCACCTCGACCGGCCCGAGGAGGCGGTGACGGCTTATCGCGAGTCGCTCGCGATCCATCCCAACGGCGTCGCTTTCATGAACCTCGGCACCGCACTCTTCTACCTCTCGAGGTACGACGAAGCAGCGGTGGCATTCCGGAAAGCGACCGATCTCACGCCTTCGGATCCGCTCGCGTGGGGCAATCTCGGCAACGCCTACCACTGGATGCCGGGGCACGAAGCGGAGTCCGACACCGCGCTCGATCGGGCCATCGCGCTGATGCGGGAACGCCTCGAGCGCAACGCGGCGGAAGCGGACTCGTGGGCGCGGCTCGCCGGCTGGCTGGCGAATCGAGGCTGCGCGCCACAGGCGAGCGAAGCCATCCGCAAGGCGCTCGCACTCGCTCCAGAGAGCGTCGACTGCATGGTGAGGGCCGGACACGTGTTCTTTCAGCTGGGCGATCGGAATGAATCGCTGCGCTGGCTGCGCGAAGCGGTGCGCCGCGGCTACGGAGTGGAGGAGCTGCGGCGCGATCCGGAGCTGGCGCCGCTCAGGGAGGATCCCGAGTTCGAACGGATCCTGATGGAGGGCCCCGCTCGAGCGGGGACGAGTCGCCAGGTGAAACTCCAACAGGGGGGAGCAGCATGAGTCCGAAGCAACCGCAGAAGAAAAAGGCTGTCAAGCTTCACAATGAAGTCACCGTCGAGCTGCGCGCGAATGGCGACATCGTTCCGCTGTTCCCCCGGCTGAGCGAGGCCGGCCCGGATCGAATTCGCTGGTGGAACAAGGACGTGCGCGGCCACACCATCACCTTCCAGATCTGGCCTTTCGCGGAGGCGCCGGGCCCGATTGCCATCAACGCCGGAAAGAAGTCGAAGAAGTTCACGATCTTCTCCGGCGCGCAACAGCGCGGATACGACTACGACGTCGATCCGCCGATCATGCCCCCGAACCGCGGACCCGACACTCCCGCGGTGGTCGCGGACCCGTAGTCATCAGGCCCTCGCCGGTCGCATCGGCAGGCGGGGCCAGGGTTCCGGCGTGGCCCGCACCGGCGCTCCGCGCAGGGGCGCCGGGCGGGCCCGAGGCCCGGTACGAGCTTTGGACGTCCAACGATCGCTGGAAGGGAGGCCGGAGGATGATTCGCCTGAAGTTGGGAAGCCGGGCCGCGGGAATCGGGCTGGCCGCGCTCGTGCTGGGGGTGTCCCTGGCCGGCTGCGCCGCGCGTCGCCACGTCGCCCGTCCGGGCGAAGACCCGTACGACAAGATCACGATCGCCCGATTCGACGGCGTCGGAACGTCCGTGGGCATCGTGCGCGATCTGCCGCGGAGGGCGTACCAGCGGCGCCGCATGACGCCGCGGGTCGGCCCGCCCCCCGCCGCGCCGGGGGAACGCCTCCACCCGCTGCTCAACAAGTGGCTGGCCGACAGTCTTCACACTAAGCAGGACACGCTGCTGGTGACGTTTCGCAGCGGCGTCGTGGTCCCGCGCTTCCCGGAGCCCGACATGTCGCGGCCGCGGGCCGACTCGGTCAACGTTCTCGCACTGATGCAGGCCCGCATCCTGCGGGATTCGCTCCTCTCACGTCGCGATCCCCAGTACGACGCCGACTTGCAGGATCTCGTCGTCAACTTCCAGGCCCAGGTGCTCGAGCGCTTCTGGCTCGGCCAGGTGCTCAGGGTCGTGATGCCGCTCGGCCGGGTGGCCCCGCTCTCGACCCGCCACGGCGTGCTCTACATCCAGCCCGTGCACAGCGGCGAGCCGCCGCCGCAGCCGCCGCCCCCGACGCCGGGGAACGGGGACGAGGTCTCGGTCGCGCGCGGGCGGATCGTGAGCGATCCCTACTTTTACTGGCCGCCGATCCGCTCGTACGGCTGGATGAGCCTGCTCGACACCGGGGTCCAGTTCACGCACGAGCTGTTCCAGCCCCAGACCCAGATCGGTATTCAGGGCGACTGTGTCAACTGCAAGACCGATCCGAACGGAAGAGGTGACTGCGTCACAATCGATCCGCTCAGGCCGTTCGATCCGTCCGACCAGTGCACCCCGGGCCACGGGACGTCGTCGGCCGCGGTCATCGTCGGCAACGCCGCGCGCGGAAATGACTATCGCGGCGTGACGGAGGCGAAGCTCGATTGCTTCCGAGTCTACGAGGGCTGTCCGGCCGCGCTCAATTCCGCCGCGGTGCTGCGCGGCTTTCAGGACGCGGTGAGCAACCTGGACCGCGTCATCTGCGCCGAGATCGCGGCCGACTCGTCCGACTTGAGCGCGATCGCGATCTTCGCCGACAACGCCTTCAATGCCGGCGCCGCCGTGATCGCCGCCAACGGCAACAAGACCTCGCCGAGCACCGGCACCGGTACCACGACCAAGGCCCCCGCCTACGCGCGGAGAGTCATCGGCGTCGGCGGCTACGACGTCACGCTGAGTCCGCCCGCCACCATCCTGCAACAGACCTGGGGCCCGACCTGGGACGGCCGGGCGAAGCCCGACATCCAGACGCCGACCAACACCGAGACCGCGCAGGGCACCGCCGTTACGGTGTCCACTCCGATCTCGAATTACTGGACCTACACCGGAACCAGCGGCGCCGCGCCCTACGCGGCGGGGGCGGCGGCCCTGCTGCGCAACTGGCTCAAGTGGGCGAGCAACACGACCGACCCCGGGCAGACCTACGCGCAGATGATTCTCTCCGGGCGGCAGCTCTTTCCGTTCATCGATCCCAAAGTCGGCGCCGGTCCGATCGAGCTGCCCACGAACGGCTGGGGATGCTTCGGCAAAGTCTTGATCGACGCGGGAACCGTGGTCGAGGTCCCGATCGACATCACCGGCCTCGGCATCCGGCGGGTCGAGGCCGCGCTGTGGTGGCCCGAGGAGCTCAAGACCGACACGGCGGGGAACCGGCTGCCCAGCCACAACATGATCCACCTCTACCTGCTCGATCCGCTCGGGAACGTGCGGGCCTCGAGCGACGGCGCGCTGGGCGTATTCCAGCGCACGAGCGCGGAGAACACCCAGTTGTCCGACGGATCGTGGGCGGGCGGGAAATGGACGCTGCAGATCGTGGGGAAGGTAGTTCTATTAGGTCCGCAGGACGTGTACTGGACCGCGGCGCTCAGGCTGTGAGCGTCAGGGCGTCTCGCCAGCCCTAACGCTCACGGTCCACGCGCGCGCCCTGCGCGATCCACGCCGCGAGCGTGTCGCGCTCGGCGTCGGTCATGCCGGTGAGGTTGCCGAGCGGCATGGTCCGGGTCTGGACCGCGCGCACCAGGATGCGCGGCGCGAGGCTCGCGATGCGCGTAGGGTCTTCCAGCGTGATGCCGCTCGGCGGCTCGGGAAACGACGGGTTCGACGGCTTCGCGGCGTGGCAGCCGACGCAGCGCCGCTCGAGAATGCCCCTGGCACTTGCGAACGACGCCCGCCCCGCGAAGGCGTGACCGCCGCTCGCGCTCCCGGCGTGCGGCACGCGCGTGGTGAGCGCGACGACCGCGATCAGCGCCGCACCTCCCGCCAGTCCGATCCAACGGTGGCCGCCGCCGCGAAAGTTCATCACGTACTTGGCCGCCGCCCCCACCACCATCAGCAGCACCAGCACCAGCCAGTTGAGCGAGTGGCCGTATGTACCCGGAAAATGGTTGCTCAGCATGGTGAACAGGACCGGGAGCGTCAGGTAGTGGTTGTGGGTCGAGCGCGCCTTGGCGCGCGCGCCCAGCGTGGCGTCCGCGGGTTTCCCCGCGGCGGTGGCCGCGATCATCCCGCGCTGCGCGGGAACGATGACCCGCCACACGTTGGCCGCCATGATGGTGCCGAGCATGGCGCCGAGCTCGAGGTAGGCCGCCCGTCCGCTGAAGACGCGCGTCAGGCCGTACGCGGCGGCGATCACGAGTGCGAACGAAATCAGCCCGGCGAGCGTCGCGTTTCGCCCGAGCGGCGAGCGCCACAGGGCGTCGTAGATGAACCAGCTCGCGACGAGCAATCCCGCGCTCAGCGCAACCGCGCCGCCGGCGCCGAGCCCGGGCGCGCTCCCGTCGAGCAGATAGATCCCGCGCCCCAGCCAGTACACGATGCCGAGCAGGAAGAAGCCGCTGATCCACGTGGTGTATGCCTCCCACTTGAACCAGTGGAGCGGCTTCGGCAGCTCGCCGGGCGCCAGCACCTTGCGCTTCACCACCTCGTAGAAGGCACCGCTGTGGACCATCCACAGCTCGCCGTCCACCGCGCCCGCGCGCGGACGCGAGGGGGGCGAGAGGCTGCGGTCCATCCACATGAACAGGAACGAGTCACCGATCCACATGATCCCGGCGATCACGTGGATCCAGCGCACGAGGAGGTTGAGCCACTCGATGGCGATGGGCGTCATTGGGGGTCTCTGCGTTTCGACCGTGAGGTGAATGGCTTCGGGGCCGGAGCATAGGGCATCGGGTGTCACGGCGGGCAGGCGTAAACGGACGACGCTGGCCTTGCGCGCCGCGGGGCTTTCGGTGACATTTCGCGACATGGTGGCGCGCGCCGAAGCTACGGAACCCGAGCCGGCTCCCGACCGCTCGGGCTGGACGCTCTGGATGGGAGCGGCCCTGCTCGTCGCCGTCGGGCTCGCGCAGGTCTGGCTGGTGAGAGACCTGAAGCACCTGCCTTCGCACCTCTTCGGCGGCGACTACTCGTACCAGATGGGCTGCATCCGGAGGATCCTGGCCTCCGGGAATCCGGTGGCCTCGGGCAGCGTGGCCGGCAGCCTGGCCCACTACCTGCCGCTCTACGGAACGCTCGTTGCGCTGTTCACGGCCGCCAGCGGCCTGCCGGTGCTGACCAGCATGTTCGTCACGTCGGTGCTCTTTCGCGTGCTTTCGGTGGCGGTGGTCGGCGTCGTGTTCGGGCGGCTCTTCGGCCGGGCCACCGGGCTGGTGGTGGCCTGCCTGTGGGCCGTGCTCCATCCCGAGCTCGTTCTCAAGTACACCGAGTTCGCCGCCGGGATCGTGGTGCCGCTCTATTTCTACACGCTTTACCGCTACGTGGAGCGACCGGCGGCCTCACGCGCCCTCCGGGTGGGCCTCATGCTCGCGGCCACCGGCTACTCGCACTCGGTGGGATTCATCGGCGGCAGCCTGATCGCCGCGCTCACGATCGCGATCCGGGTGGCGCTTGGGCCCGCTCCGGCCGGGCGGCTGCGTGCGCTCGCGGCGGGTGCGGGTCACCTGCTCGTCGTGGTCGCGTGCGCGAGCCTCGCGCTCGGCTACTGGTTCAAGCCGATCTTCGTTTATCACGGGAAGACGTCCGCCCATTACGCGGAATGGAACGGTGGGGCGAGCCTCGTGGGATGGCGCGAGCAGCTGGACTTCGCGCGCCGCTTCCTGCTGGCCCAGGTGCAGGTCTGGGAATGGCCGCGCGCCGCGCTCAACCTCCTGGTTCTGGCGGGCTTGGTCTGCCTCTGGCGCACGCGCGAGCGCGGCCGCTTCCTGCCGGGCGCGCTGATCGCGGGGGTGGCGTTCGCCTGCGTGTTCCACTACGTCGTGACCATGCCGCTCCTGCACACGCACTTCGTGCCCAACTACTTCAACTCGATGCTGTGGGGCTTCGCGGCGCTGTTCCTGGCCGCGGTCCCGGTCACGCTGCTGCTGGAACGCGTTCGCGGCCGGGTCGACCAGATCACGCTCGTGTCGCTGGTTCTGGCGGCCGCCCTGGCGGGACTGGTGGTCGGGACGCGGGCGCTGGCCCGGGCGCCGGAGATGGAGGACGCCCGCACCCCGCTGGATTCCATGTTTCCTTCGCTTCAGGCGTTCGTGCTCGCACGCACCCGGGCCAACGACGTCGTGCTCTCGACCAACGAGCTGAGCTTCGCGTGGAGCGCGCTCACGGGCCGCAAGACCCTCGTCACCCGCCGTGGGCACACCGATGCATTCGTGGACATGGACGTCCGCAACAAGGATGCGGCGCTCGTTCTTTACGGGCGTGACGATGAGACCCGCCGGCGCCTGCTCGAGCGCTACGACGTGCGCTATGTGCTCTGGACCGCCCACTGGATTCCGAGCGAGTACTTCACCAACGAGAAGAACGAGGTCGGTTACGTCGACCCGCTCCTCTACTTCCAGAACGAAGCGTACGACACCGAGCTGGCAGCCGCCGACGTGAAACTGGTCCACTTCCGGACCTGGGTGGATCCCCGCCTGCGCGGACCCGAGTTTCCCCAGTTCGATCTCACGTTCATCGGGCCCGAGAACTATCGCCGCCCCGATCATCCGTGGGACGAGGGCCTCGACCGGATGATGGAGGAGGTGTGGGCCTTCCAGGAGGACGGCCGGAAGATCGCGGTGCTGTATCGCATCCGGCGGTGAATGCCGCGAGGCGAGGACGCCCCGCTCGAGGCGGCCGCGGATGATTCTGCGCCGGCCGGGAGCCGGGGCGCCTCGCTTGCCGGAGCCGCGCCTCGCACCTAGTCTTCGCAGCCACGCGCCCCATCGCCACCCGCCAACCGGAGAACCTGCCCCATGAGCACCACCCTGATTCTCGGCGGAGGCTTCGGCGGCCTCGCCGCGAGCCGCACCCTGCGCGCGCGGCTCGGGAACGAGCATCGCATCGTGCTGGTGGACCGCTCGCCCGACTTCATTGTGGGCGCCGCCAAGACCTGGGTCATGCTCGGAGAGCGGAGCGCGGAGGAGGTCACCGCCCGGCGCGAGCGATTGCTTCCGGCGGGTGTCACGCTGCTCGAGGCCGAGGTGAGGAGCATCGACGCGAGCCGGCGCGCGGTGGAGACCAGCGCCGCCACGCTCGAGGGCGATCACCTGGTGCTGGCACTCGGCGCCGAGCTCGACATGGGTGCGGTGCCGGGTCTGGAGAACGCCGCCCACACGTTCTTCACGCTCGAGGGCGCGGTTCGCCTCAGCGCGGCGCTCGCCGCTTTCCGGGGTGGCCGCGTCGTCGTCCTCATCCCGCGCGCGCCCTTCAAGTGTCCGCCCGCGCCCTACGAGGCGGCGCTGCTGCTCCACCACGCGTTCGAGCGCCGCGGTCTGCGGTCCGGCACGACGCTCGAGGTGTGGACGGTCGAGAAGGCGCCGATGCCGACCGCCGGACCCGAGATGGGGCGGACCATCGTCGCCGAGCTGACCGCGCGCGACATCGGGTTCCACCCGCTCAAGAAGGCGGTGAGCGCCGATGCCGGGCAGCGCGTGGTCCGGTTCGAGGACGGGAGCGAAACCTCGTACGATCTCCTGATCGCCATTCCGCCGCATCGCGTCCCGCCGGTGGTAGTCGAGGCCGGCCTCGCCGAGACCGGCGGCTGGGTGGGAGTGGACCCGGCGACGCTCGCGGTGAATCGAGCAGGCGTGGCGCCCCATGTCTACGCCATCGGTGACCTGGCCGCCGTGCCGCTCCCCGGCCGCTACGATCCGGCGATGCCGCTCGTGCTGCCCAAGGCCGGCGTGTTCGCCGCCGCGCAGGGCGAGGTGGTCGCGGCCCACATCGCGGCGGCCGTCCGCGGCGCGGGGGCGTCCACCGCCTTCGACGGGAAGGGCTACTGCTTCATCGAGCTGGGCGCGGGCAGTGCGTTGCGCGGCGACGGCGCGTTCTTCTCGCTGCCGCATCCGGTGATGAGCGCCGGTGCGCCCGGCGAGGCGCAGTACCGCGAGAAACTGGCCTGGGTGGAAGGCTGGATGCAGCCCGTGACGTAGGCGGGACGCCGGGCGCCGGCCGCGTTACGCCGGCTCGGCCCCCGGCTCGAAGGTGGTGGACTCGGAGGAGTGCCCGGGGAAGTAGCGCGCGGTCGGGTCCACGACGAGCTTGGCCGCGCACACCGCCATCGTCCCCTCGCCGAAACCGGTGGCGATGAGCTTGAGCTTGCCCGGGTAGGTCACGATGTCCCCGGCCGCGAAGATCCCCGGCAGGTTGGTCTCCATCTTCTGGCTCACGACGATCGAGTTGCCCTTGATCTCGAGCCCCCAGGTCTTGATCGGCCCCAGGTTGGCGACGAACCCGAAGTTGACCACGACCTCGTCCACCTCGAGCACCGTCTCCTCCTGCGTGCGATTGTCGAAAATGACCGCGCGCTCGACCCGGGCGTCGCCCTGAAGCGTGCGCAGCTCGTGGAACTTGACCACGCGGCAGCGCGACTCGTGGAGCTTCTTCACGCTGTCCTCGTGCGCGCGGAACTTGTCCCGCCGGTGGATGAGGGTGAGCTCCTTCGCGAGCGGCTCCAGGTGAAGCGCCCAGTCCACGGCCGAGTCCCCGCCGCCCAGCAACAGGACGCGCTTGTCGCGGAACGGCTCGAGGCCCGGCAGCACGTAGTGGAGTCCGTGCCCCTCGAAGCGCGCGAGCGAAGCGTCCTCGATCTTGCGCGGGGCGAACGCGCCGACGCCGGCCGTGATGAGGACGGTCTTCGTGCGGTGCTCGATGCCGCGATCGCCGAGCAGGACGTAGCCACCTTCGATGGCTTTGAGCTCGGTGACCCTCTCCTCGAGGCAGACGGTCGGGTGGAACTGCGTCGCCTGCTCGACCAGATCGTCCACCAGGTCACGCGACTTCACCTTGGGGAAGCCCGCGACGTCGTAGATGTACTTGTCGGGGTAGAGGGCGGTGAGCTGTCCGCCCAGCTCGGCCAGGCTGTCCACGATCTTGGTGCGCATCCCGCGCATCCCGGCGTAGAACGCCGCGAACAGGCCGGTGGGCCCGCCGCCGATGATGGTGAAATCGTAGATGTCGTCCGCGGGGGGGCCTTCGCCAGCGCTGGATGCCGGATGGTCGCTCATGAGCCGCGCATACTTTCAAAGTGGCGACGGAGTATCAAGCTGAAGGATGGCCGGGGTCACGGGTGCGTTCCCGGCAAACGACGAGCCGCCCGCGTCAGGCGGGCGGCTCGCGCTCCCGGTCGCCATCGAGGCGAAGGGAATCAGTTCACGGACAGACTCTGGCTGCGCGACTGCCCGTCCACCGTCATGCGCAAGTAGTAGACGCCACGATCCACCCGGCGTCCCGCGCCATCGCGCAGGTCCCAGCTCGCGGTGTGCTCGCCGGCCGGGAACCGCCCGTTCGCGAGGCTGGTCATCTCGCGCCCCGCCACGTCGAACACCCGCAGCGAAACGTTCGCCTCGCGCGGCAGGCCGAAGCGCACCACGGCGCTGACGCCCGCCGGGCTGGGACCGGCCGCGAACCAGAACTCCCGGATCGCGGGAACCTCGGTCTGCACCTGCGTCGGCGTCTCGTCTCCGCCGCGGCTGGCGCGGAACGTCGGCGGGTCGTCGCAGCTGCTGATGTGGATCTGGAAGTTGCCATCGGTGATCGTGACCGGGTCCACCGTGGCCGGGTTATGGTCCACGTCCACCAGCAGCAGGGTCGAGCCCGCGGGATTGCCAGGATCGGAGTAGACGTGCAGGAAGTAGCGGTCCTTGAACGCGCCGTCGTGCTGGCCGTTGCTCCCCGGCTCATTGCGGTCCTCGCAGTGCGCGAAGAAGTAGATCGTGCCAAAGTCGACCTTGTTGCCCTTGATGCCCTTGAGCGTGCCGGTGCCGGTGAACTCGATGAAGTTGAACGGCGTGACCGGCGATTCGGATCCGGGCGGGATGCCCTCGATGTTTCCGCATCGCACCACCTGGATCACGCGGCCCTGGAAATGGAGCCGCAGCGCCTCGGCGATGTGGTTCCAGTTGCCCCCATCCCCGGCCGTCGGGCTGCAACCCGGGTAGACGTTGCCGCCGAAGTTGTGCAGCTTGCCGCACTCGGCCACGCCGATGCCGCAGATCGGCTGGAACTTCGCGCCACCGCCGGTGAACCAGCACGCACCCTTCGTTGCGCAGGTGGTGGTCGCGATCACCCAGTCGCGCGTGAAATCGGTTACGGAGTCCGAGGCGGCGAACAGGTAGGCGCCCGAGGCCGGGCTCACCACCGTTTCGCCCGAATAGAGCAGCGGAACGAGCCGGTACTCACCCGACTTGTCGGGGAGCACGATGCAATACGCGCCATTGGCGTCGGTGACCGCGGCGTGGACGAACCCGGCGCTATCCGTCGAGGAGGCCTCGATCACGATGCCCGAGAGCGTGGAGCCTTCACCTTCGCAAGTGACGCGGCCGCAGACGCGCCAGGCGAGGGCGCTGGCTGCGAGCGAAGCCGTGAGGACTGCGGCGGCGAGAGTGGCGATAACGATTCGCTTCATGTTGACTTCCTCCTCCGGGGAGCGCGGGGCGCGCGTCGATGTGGGCACGCTTCGCAGGCGACGAGGTGAAGCGGTGGGCGATACGGAAAGGCGCCGACGAGTGATTTGCGGGAGTGGCGGACGCACCTACCTTTCGTGACGGTCCCGGGGCGACTGAGGAGCGTGCAGCCCGCCTGCGCCGGCAGCCATACGCGCCGCGCTCCGGAACCGGACTCATCCGTGAGGGCCGGGGGATCGGGTGGCGTCGCGCCGCCCACAAGAGGTTGGCGCCGACCGCTCACCCGGTGGATGAACGACATAAACAATCCCGCATACGGTGCCGCGGGTCAATCGAAAATTCAGGCATCGGGTGCGGGGGGCCCCCATGCGACCGAGTCCAAAACGGCCAGGTCCCGCCGCCTCTCGCCGAATGGCCCGAGACTCAGTGCGCAGACTTTCGTATCCTCGCCGCGTGCACGGTTCACCCGGAGGCTCAGCACGCTCATGGCCCCCATCCTTCTGTACGCGTTGCTCGTAACGGCGAGCTCGCCGCCGGGGGCCACCGCCCTGTGGCCGGCGACGCCCGGACGCGCGCCATCAGATTCGCTCGCACCGTCCGCCCCGGCGTCCGGGGCGTTTCTCTCCTGACCGCTGCCCTGGGTCCCGTCGGGACCCGTCGTGGACGCGGAGTGGGCGCTGTTCCATCTGCGGCGCGCGCTCTGGGATCCGGTCGATCCGCGCGCGCTCGGCTCACTCCGGCCTGAGCTCGTGTTCCACGTGAACGGCGAGGCCTACCGGTTCTCGAGCGAGCGCACGCTGCGGCGCTTCATGAAGTCGCCGACCGCGTGGTGCGGGAGGCTGAGAGATCCGGTCTCGGCCCGCCGCTTCGTGCCCACCCGGCGCTCGCCCGAGGCCTACTGGATCGGCGGGCCGTACTTCTTCGAGAGCGATTCCACCCGCGCGCGCTTCATCGAGGATCCGCACCGCTACGAGGTCATCCGCCCGATGTGAGGCCGGGGTGCCATGTCCCGGAGCCAGTCCGCTGAGTGGTGCCGGAGGTGCGGGTCGAACCCACACGAGGGGTGAGTCTCACACCATCCGTACCCGGGGCGGCAGGAGGACTTGATGACGATCGGGCAAGTTTCCGTGGATTGCGGCGGAGGCTCGCGGTCCTCGGGCGGTGGGCCCGGATGAGAGCGCTTCGTGGCTCGGCCGCCGGGTTGGCCATCCTGCTGACCGCGCTCATCTACTACGCGGCATTCATCTGGAAGACCAGCTTCACCATCGCTTCCACCCGCTATTTCACTCTGCTGGACGACGCGATGGTGTCCATGCAATACGCGCGTCATCTGGTCCGGGGCCAGGGCCTGGTGTGGAATCCGGGAGAGCCACCCGTCGAGGGCTTCAGTAATCCGCTCTGGACGCTGATCATGGCGGTCGCGCATCTCCTGCCCCTGCCTCGCGAGCGGTTCACGCTCGCCATTCAGGTGTTTGGCGCAGGCCTGCTGGTCGCGGTGCTCGGCGTCGTGCGCGGACTGGCGATGCGGCTGATCGAGCGCGAGGACGAAATCCGAGTGCGGCCGCCGCGCCATCGCCCGAGCGACCACGCCTCACCTGCGCCGCTCAGGTCCTTGCCGCTCGTCGCCGTGGTCCTCGTAGCCTTCTACTTTCCACTGACGTACTGGACCCTCGAGGGAATGGAGGTGGGGCTGCTGGCGCTGATTGCCACAGCGGCCGGCGCGATGCTGCTCGCGCGCCGCAGCCTGCCGGGTCTCTACGGCTTGCTGGGGGCCGGGATTCTGGTGCGCATGGATTTCGTCGTAGTTCTGCTCGCCCTGGCCGTCTGCGGGATGGTGCTCGACCCGGCGCGGCGGACACGTCACCTCGTGCTCGGGCTCGGCACCGCGCTGGGCGTGCTTGCCCTGCTCACGTTCGCACGACTCCTCTACTTCCACGACCCGCTGCCCAACACGTACTACCTGAAGCTCACCGGCTACCCGACGGGGCTGCGGGTGACCCGCGGTGCGTGGGTGCTGCTCCAGAGCATCGCGCGCTCGAGCGGACTCCTGGTGCTCATCCCGCTGGTCGCCGCATGGCTGGCTCGAGGCGACGCGCGCCGGCGGCTCCTCGTTCTGCTGGCGCCGTTCGTCGCGCAGTGCGCGTATTCCGTGTGGGTGGGGGGCGACGCCTGGGAAGAGGAGATCCCGTGCAACCGCTATCTCACCGTGGCAATGCCACTTCTGCTGGTCGCGGCGGCGTGGTCGATCACCACGCTCGCCGCGCGTCTCGACCCGCGCAGCCGGCTGGGGGCCCTCCCGCCGGCAGGAATCACCCTCGCCGTGGGGCTCGCCATCGCTCCCTTCTCAGCTACCCTTTTCCTCAAACCTCTGCCTTACGCGCGGACCAATGCCGAGCTCGTGACGCGTGCGCTCGCGGTCCGCGACCTCGCGCTGCCCGGGGGCAGCGTCGCGGCGACCGGGATCGGCACGATTGGCTACTACTCCGATCGCCGGATTGTGGACCTGCTCGGCAAGTGCGACCGCCACATCGCCCGCCTGCCGATGCGGCGGGCGATTCGCCAGAATCCCCTGACCTACTTCTTCCCGGGCCATCTCAAGTGGGACTACGGGTACTCGATCGGAGTGCTCAAGCCCGACATCGTCGCCCAGCCCTGGGAGTACCCGGATGAAGCCATCGCGTATCTGCGGGACTACGACTTGATGGAAGCCCCGCTCAACGGCGCGCGCGATACGCTGTTCGCTCGGCGAGGCTCCGCGCGGGTGCGATGGCCCAGATGAGCGGTCACCTGGACAGCGCGAAGCACCACGGGTCCGTAAGCCCGGTTCACATCGGCGTGATCCTGCTGGCTGCGGCGCTGCCGAGAGTCTGGGCTGCGATCTTCGACCAGGGAATCTTCTGGCCCGACGAGATTTTCCAGTCCCTCGAGCAGGCGCACCGGTTCGCCTTCGGCTACGGCTTCGTATCATGGGAGTTTCAGGACGGAGCGCGCTCGTGGCTCTTTCCGGGCGCATTGGGGCTTTTTTGGAAGCTCCTCGCGTGGCTCGGCGTGCGCGGTGCGCCGGCGCTCGTCGTCTCCGCCAAGCTCGTCATGGTGACCGTGGCTCTGGTCGGCATCTATGCATCGATGCGCGTCGGCGAAAAGCTCGCCGGGGCAGAGGGCGCGGTGCTCTCGGGCGTGCTCGCCGCTTTGTTTCCGCCCTCGATCGTCTACGGCAGCCGCTGTATGACCGAAATGGCGAGCGGGCCGGTGATCGTGGTTGCCGTGCTACTCGCACTCGATTCGAAGCGATGGAAGCTGGTTCTTGCCGGCTGCATGGCAGCGCTCGCGATCTTCCTGCGCTACCAGAACGGCCTCATCACGGTGGGGCTGCTCGGCTGGCTGGTGGCGGAACGGCGGCGCAGCGATGCGCTCGCCTACGCTGTTGGAGCCGCGGTGACCGTGCTGGCCGGAGGCGTCCTCGATCTCTTCACCTGGGGCGCACCCTTCCACTCGTTCTCGACCTACGTGCTGACGTACGTGCGAGACAACCTCGCCCAAGGCAAGTCCGGGAACTTCGGGGTCGAACCGCTCGATTACTTCGTCGCGGTGGCCTGGAGCGCGGCAGGGGTGTCGGTCCTCGCAGTGGCGATCGGGCTTTGCGCGTGCGCGAAGCGTGCGACCGGTCTCCTCGTCGTCGTGCTGCTCTACGTCCTCGCCCACTCGCTCGTCCCTCACAAGGAGTATCGCTTCATCATGCCGATCGTGCCGCTCATGCTGGCGCTCGGCGGCGCGGGGCTCGCGCTTCTCATCGCCCGTTTCCTTCCCATGCGCCCGGCCGTCGCAAGGGCGGCGTCGAAGCGCGCGAGTCGCGCGCGAAGCCAACGCCACGAACGCAACGCGCACCGTCAGGAGCGCACGCAGACGCAGCCCGCGCCGTCTGGAGTGAGGACGACGATCTGGGTGGTAGCCGGCGTGCTCGCCGCCGCGATGGGCTGGCAGACGACGCACGCCAGCTTCGAAGATTTCGGCCAGCGACGCAGACCGCTCTCGGGCTCAGCGCCGCTATGGCACAGGCGTGAGGCGGTCAACCGCCTGCTGTGGGCCGCGGGGAAACAGCCGGACCTGTGCGGGCTGGCGCTCATCGACTACGGCCCGATATGGACGGGTGGCTACACCTATCTCCACCGAGACGTGCCGATCCTCTGGGACGTGTCCATCGGAGCCGTCGCCAAACCGGGGCTGGGTGCGATTGGCGCGTCGACGAACTACGTGCTGACGCGCGCAGAGGTCAAGCTCCCTGAGGAGTACTCGACAATCCTGACCATCGACGAGGCGAAGCTCGCAAGGCGAGCCGGGAGCTGCGCCGCTCCACCCGATTCGTTCACGCGCCTGTTCCCGAAGTGACGGTGGAGCAGTCACGGTCCGATTCCTGAGCCCCCGGAGGGCCGCAGGTGCTTGCGGGACCTGGTGCCGGAGGTGGGGGTCGAACCCACACGAGGTTTGAGCCTCACGGGATTTTGAGT
>CAZYQK010000041.1:0-22783 GCA_964650245.1 uncultured bacterium
CGCACCCAGTCGCGCACGATGGTCGGGATGTCGCGCGAGAAGATGACGTGGAGCCCGCGCTGGTCCACGTCCCAGCCCATGACGTCGAGCGTGTCGGGCCACAGCATGCTGCGGCTCGCGACCAGCTCGAGCGCCAGGGCATCGCTCCCGGTCGGAGGCACGTCGGCCCCCGTCACCAGCGCCGCCGCCGCGCCGTCCGCGAACAGGGAGGCCGCGACCAGGTTCCGGCGATCGGTGTCGCCGCGCTGGAAGGTGAGGCTGCACAGCTCGAGCGCGACCAGCAGCACGCGCGATTCCGGATCGGCGAGCGCGAAGTCGCGCGCCCGCGCGAGACCGGCCGCACCCCCCGCGCAGCCCAGTCCCCAGATGGGCGTCCGGCGGAAATCGGCCCGGAATGAAAGATGGTTGGCGAGACGCGCGTCCATGCTCGGCGTGGAAAGACCGGTCGAGGAGACGAACACCAGGTGGTCGACGTCAGGCGGCGCGAGTCCCGCCCGCGCCAGCGTGCTCTCGATCGCCTCGCTCGCGAGCGCGAGCGCGTGTTCCTGATAGCGGGCGTTCATCTCGCCGAACGAGTGTTCCTCCGCGTACCAATCGAGCGGCATGCAGAAGTGGCGGGTCTCGATGCCGGCGTTGTCGAACACGCCGAGCAACCGCCGGTCCGCGGGGTCGAGCGCCTGCTCGAACATCCGGGCCGTGAGCGCGCGCGCCTCCGCCTGCGGCGTGGCGCGCGGCGGCAGCGCGGTTGCGAGCGCGACCAGTCGCGGGTGGGCGGAGCGCGGTGCGGCGCGCGGCGCGGTGCGAGGCATCGTGCGCGGAGCGATGGACACCTGGCGAATTCCTTTCACAGGGGCGTCGTCGTGGGGAGCGGATCGCGACGCCGATCGTGCGGCCGTGGGCGGTGTGATATGCGGCGCCGACAGGATAGTCGAGCGGCGCCGCGCCGCGAAACGGCGTTGTGATGCGTCCTGGACGGGGCGTGATGCGCCCGCGGTTGGTCGGCCCCCGGGCGCGGTGTAGTGTGCGCCGAATGCTGACGCAGCCGCGCAGCGCGGATCGCGTGGAAGTCGCTCCGGCACCCGCCGGACCGGGCCTCTTCGGCGGCGACGCGCCGAGGTGGATCGCGCTGCTGGCGACCGCGCTTGCTCTGCGCGCGGCGCTCGCCTGGCGCGCGCCGCTCATCGAGGTGGACGGCGCGTACTGGGCGGGGCTCGCAGAGTCGCTCGCGCGCGGCGATCTGCGCCACGGGTTCAGCACCGCGTGGCCGCCGCTCTATCCCGCGCTCGCGGCCGTGGTCGCGGCCGTGGCGCGAGCGATGGGGGCGGCGCCCACTCCCGCGTTGTTCGAGGCCTGCGCGAGATCCGTCTCGGTCGTGGCGGGCACGCTGCTGCTGCTGCCGCTCGCGGCCCTCGCGCGGCGTCTGCTCCCGCCGCGCGGTGCGTGGCTCACGGTCGCGCTCGCCGCGTTTCATCCGCGACTGCTCCAGTACTCTGCCGCCGCGCTCTCCGAGATGACCTACGCGCTGCTGCTGGTCTCGGGAATGGCGCTGCTGCTCGCGTGCGAGGACGCTGCGCGGCGCGCGGCGCGCGAGGCGGCGGCCGGGGCGTGCTTCGGGCTCGCCTACCTGGTGCGGCCCGAGGGCCTGCCGCTGGCCGGTGCGTTGTGGCTCGCCGGAATCGTGCGGAAGGGTCCGCTCGCCGCGCGGCTCCGACCGCGCTTCGCGCTCGCGACGCTCGCCGTCGCCCTGCCATTCCTGGTGTTCGTGCACGCCGAGCTCGGGCGCTGGTCGCTGGGCGAGAAGGGCGGCTACAACTTCTGGCGCGCCTACGCGGGCGAGTACGGCTCGCTCTATCCGCCGCCGGTCGCGCTCGCGCGCCGCGTCAACGACAGTCGCGAGCTGGCGCGCGATCTGCCGTCGCCTCCGGTTCACGCGCTGAAATTCGCGCTGCGGCGTCCCGCGCTGGTGCTGGGTCGTAGCGCGTCGAACCTCGCTACCATCGTGACCCACACGCTGCCGGTCACGATCTACGTGCCGTTCGCGGCACTCGCGCTGGCCGGGCTGCTTGTCACGCGGCGCGGTGGCTGGCCGGTGGCCGTCACACTGGTCGCGGTGCCGCTGCTCTACGCGCCGCTCTCTTCGGACCGGCGTTTCTTCGTGCCGCTGGTCCCGCTGCTGTTGCCGTTCGCGGCGGGAGGAATCGCGTGGCTGGAAGCCGGGCTCGGGCGCCGGCTCCGCGCCGAGGCGCGCGCGCGGCGGGTGTCGAACGCGGCATGCGTGGCGCTGCTCGCATTCGGCGTGGTCTACGCGTTCGCCCGGGGTGCCCGCTTCGATGAAGCGCCCGAGCAGCGCGCCGCGGGGGAGTGGCTGCGCCGCACGTGGCCTGAGCTTCGCGAGGCGCCGGGCGACGGGTTTCCGGGTCGCGAAGCGACCGCGCGTCCGGTCGTGATGGCGCGCAAGCCCTGGGTCGCCTACTACGGCGGCGGGCTGATCGCGAGCCTGCCCGACGTGCCGCTCGACTCGCTGCTCGTGCTGGCGCGGCGCAACGGGGTGGACGTTCTGGTGGCCGACGCCCGCTCGGCGCGGGCCGACCGGCCGCAGCTCGCACCGCTGCTCGATCCGGCGAGCGCGCCGGGGGCGCTGGCGCCGCTCCATCGGGAGTCGGGGCCGGAGGCGCTCGTGCTCTACCGGCTGCGCCGCGGAGCGGGCGTGCCCTGAAGCGCCCGGGTCAGCGGGCGGGCACGATGCGCCACACGCGGCCTTCCTGGCTCAGCACGTAGAGCTCGCCCTCCGCGTCCTCGCCGAACGATGTGACGTTGTCCGGGTGCAGTCCCCGCCACTCGCGGCGCTCGCGCGCCTCGCCGTTCACGATCCGGATGCTGCGGATCCAGCCCTGGCAGTAGTCGGAGAAGAAGTAGCGGCCCGCGATCGCGGGGATGCGCCGGCCGCGGTAGACGCATCCGCCGGTGATGGAGCAGCCCTCCCCGTGGCCGTAATCCAGGATTGGAAGCGCGAGGCCCGCCCGGTCGCAGAGCGGAGTGCGGAAGCAGTGCGCGCCCTCCATGCGGTTCCAGCCGTAGTTGACTCCCGCGCGTCCGGACGGGACCGCGTCGATCTCCTCCCAGCGATCCTGCCCGACGTCGGCGATCACGAGCAGCCCCGCGACGCGGTCGAAGCACATCCGCCAGGGATTGCGCAGGCCCCAGGCCCAGATCTCGGGCCGCGCCCCCGGCTCGCGCACGAACGGGTTGTCGGGCGGAATCGCGTAGGGATCGCCGTGGTCCACGTCGATGCGCAGCAGGTCGCCCAGCAGGTCGCCGCGGTTCTGCGCGTGGCCCTGCGGATCGCCCCCGCTGCCGCCGTCGCCCATCCCGATGTAGAGCATGCCGTCCGGACCGAACAGGATGTGGCCGCCGTTGTGGTTCCGGTACGGCTGCTGGACCGTGAGCACCAGCTTCGCCGAGTCGGAATCGGCGCGGTCGGGATCGCGGCTCACGACGTAGCGCTCAACCCGGGTGTTGCCGGCGCGATCGGTGTAGTTGACGTAGAAGCGCCCGTTGGCGGCGTAACGCGGGTGAAACGCCAGGCTCAGGAGCCCGCGCTCGCCGCCGTAGCCGACGCGATCGGTGAGGTCGAGGAACGGCGCCGCGAGCAGCTGCCCGTTCTTCACGATCCGAATCCGCCCCGGCTGCTCGACGATGAAGAGGCGCCGGTCGCCGGCGGGCGCGGTGAGATGGACCGGGCTCTCGAGGCCGGAGGCTACGCGCTCGAGTCGCAGGCCCTCCGCGGGCTCGAAGCCCTGGGCGGCGAGCGAAGGGCCGCAAGCCAGCGCGAGCCACAGGGTCGCCAGTCCACAGCACCGCGCGAGCCGCATCATGGGCGGCAGTATAAACCTCAGAACTGGTGCTCTTCCGTCGAGTCCTTGAGCGCCGCGGTGGAACTCTCGCCCGCGCTGATGGCTTTCGCCACTTCGTCGAAGTAGCCGGTCCCGACGAACGCCTGGTGCTTGACCGCGCCGTAGCCGTGCGACTCCTGAAGCTCGAACTCGCGGTCCTGAAGCTCGGCGTATGCGCTCATCCCCCGCTCGCGGTAGCCGAGCGCGAGCTCGAACATGGAGAGGTTGAGGGCGTGGAAGCCGGCCAGCGTCACGAACTGGAAGGCGTAGCCCATCGTCCCCAGCTCGTGCTGGAAGCGCGCGATGCCGGCCGCGTCGAGGTGCCGGGACCAGTTGAACGAGGGCGAGCAGTTGTAGGCGAGGAGCTTGCCGGGGAAGCGCGCGTGGATGCCCTCGGCGAAGCGCCGCGCTTCCGACAGGTCGGGGCTCGAGGTCTCGCACCAGATCAGATCGGCGTAGGGGGCGTAGGCCAAACCGCGCGCGATCGCCGCATCCAGTCCGCCGCGGAATTCGAAGAAGCCCTCCGCGGTGCGCGCGCCGGTGAGGAACGCGCGGTCGCGCGCATCCACGTCGCTGGTCAGGAGCTTTGCGCTGTTGGCGTCGGTGCGCGCCACCAGCAGCGTCGGCACGTCGAGCAGGTCGGCGGCCAGGCGCGCGGCGTTGAGCTTCTGGATGAACTCGCGGGTCGGCACCAGGACCTTGCCGCCCATGTGCCCGCACTTCTTGGCCGAGGCCAGCTGGTCCTCGAAGTGCACGCCGGCGGCGCCGGCTTCGATCATCGCCTTCATCAGCTCGAATGCGTTGAGGTCGCCCCCGAAGCCGGCCTCGGCGTCCGCCACCATGGGAGCCAGCCAGTCGAGCGCGGCGTCGGCGCCGTCTCCGCCCGCGGTGTCGCCCGCGGCCGCGCGATTCATGTGCGCGATCTGGTCGGCGCGCTGGAGCGCGTGATTGATGCGACGTACCAGGCTCGGAACGCTGTCCACCGGGTAGAGGCTCTGGTCGGGGTACATCTGGCCCGCGGTGTTGGCGTCCGCCGCCACCTGCCAGCCGCTGCAATAGATGGCTTCGAGCCCGGCCGCTACCTGCTGCACCGCCTGGTTGCCAGTCAGGGCGCCGAGCGCCCGCACCGGCGGACGCTGAGTGATCGCCTTCCACAGTCGCTCGGCGCCGCGGCGCGCCAGGCTATGCTCGACGTGGATCGTGCCGCGCAGCCGGACCACGTCCGCGGCGCTGAAGCCGCGCTCGATGCCCTTCCAGCGCGGGTCGTGAGACCAGGAGTTCTGAATCTCGGCGAGACTACGCGCGCTCGACATGGGGCGCTCCATCGGTGGGGGTCGGGAGCATGTTGTCACGGAAACGGGTCTCGCCCGCGGCGGCGGGTCGCGGCGGGGCGATGGTCCGCGAAGCGATCATACCGGGCTGAACCAGCCGTTCGCGATCATTTCCTGGCTGCGTGCGGACGCCGCGCGCAGGGTGGTCTCGTCGCCCGCGTCCTTGCGCTTCGGCAGCTCGGTGACCAGACGGGCGACCTGCTCGTCGAAGCAGCGCGCGACCAGCTCTGGCGTGTGTTCGACCGGGCGTCCCGCGTCGTCCGCGATCGCCGCCGCCGCGCGGTGCTTCATGCGCTGCGCGATCATCAGCCGGTAGATGCGGTCGGTGGCCAGGTCTTCCATGTAGCCGTCGAGCAGGCTCGCGCCCTTGCCGTTCAACACGCCGTTGCGATAGCGGATCACGGTGCGCGCCGCGGCGCGCGTGCCCTCGAGCAAGCGGCGGCCGACGCCCTCCGGCCGCGGTCGCAGATCGGGATAACGCTCGACGCCCGTCGGGCGGCTGCCGAGCTGGTTCGGCGCCGGAAACTGGGAGACCGCGATGGCGTTCTGGTCGGGGTGCCCGGTCCAGGCTCCATCCATGAAGCAGTGCGCCTCGTTCCGCTTGTCCTGCTCCAGCACCGCGAGCGCGCGGGTGTTGAGCTCGGCGTCCTCGCGGCTGGGATAAAGCGCGGTCATGCCGCCGATCGCGAGCGCCCCCCGCCTGTGACAGATGTCGGCCAGCAGGTGCCGCACGCGCTGGAAGAACGGCACGTCGTGCGGAATGGTGTTGCGGTCGGGCAACACCCAGGCCGGGTCCTCGAGCGTGAAATGGATCAGGCTCGCCATGTAGTCCCAGCGCCCCAGGTTGAGTCCCAGGATGTGGTCGCGCAGGTGATGGAGGAACTCCTCCATCTGGTGGGCGAGCGGGTGCGACTCGACCAGCGCCATGCACTTGATGGAGTCGCGCGGCCAGCCGCGCGCGCTTGCCAGCGCCCCGAACACGTCGCGCCACCACGGCGCCTCGTCGGCGGACTCCGACTTGGGGATGTAGAAGCAGAGCGGGTGTCGCAGCCGCTCGGGCTCGACCTGGTAGGTGATGAGGGCGAGATCGAAGAGCGAGGCCGAGGTCAGCTCGTCGTCTCCGAAGATCCCGGCCTGCGAGAGATGGAGCCCGCGCACCCGGTTCCAGATCACGGTCGGGGACGGCTCGATGCCGACGGTGCGGCCGCGCTTGCGGTCCTCGTAGCTGAGCTTGCCTTCGAGTGCCAAGAGGATGTTCGCCACGCCGGTCATGAGATGGGGCCAGTCGTTGGCCATCGAGTCCTCGAGGTCGAGCATTACGCCCGGCGCCCCCGAGTTGAGCATCTTGACCACCAGCTCGCCGTCGTCGGCCGGCCCCGTCATCTGGTTACGCTGGTCCTGGCACCACGTCGGCAACGCGATGCGCCATTCACCTCGCGTGACGTCGGAGGGCGGCAGGTGGCCCGGTAGCCGCCCGAGATGGGCCTCGGCCAGCAGCTCGATTCGGCGCCGCGCCAGTGCCTGCTGCCGCGGCGTGAACGCCGCGTGCAGCGAACGGTAGAAACGCACGAAGCCCGCGGGCAGGCCACGTTCCGGATCGAAGCCGGGGGGAGCGCAGTTCATTCGGGGATCGGGCACAGGCAGTTCTCTCCAATGGAAAACCAGCGTCGCGCGGTCCCGTTGGGGTACGCCACCGGCCCCGGGATTATCGGCCGGTCCGGTGGGCCCGCTTGAGCGCCGCGCGACATTCGGCCTTCGCCGGCGGGGGGCACCGCGCCCCGGCGGCGACCGCCTTCATTCCCGGGGCAGCACCAGTCGCGAATAGACCAGCGCCGCGAGCCCGCCGCCCGCGAGCGGCGCCACCCAGTAGATCCAGTGTCCGGTCCAGAAGCCGGCGGCGAGCGCGGGGCCGAAGGCTCGCGCCGGGTTCATCGCGGCCCCGGTGAGCGGACCGCCCATCAGGATGTCCATGGTGACGGCGAGCCCGATGCCGAAACCGCCGATCCTGGGCGCGCGCGCATCCACCGCCGTGCCCCACACCGCGGTGACCAGGAAGAAGGTGAGGACGAACTCGATGGCGAGCGCACCGCCTGCCGTGATCTCCGGGCTGACCGCCGCCGCGCCGAGATGCACTGCCTGCCAGACCGAGGCGGGGAACAGCCACCGCAGCAGGTAGCTCGCGACCGTGGCACCGAGCAGTTGCGAGATCCAGTAGGCGGCCGCCGATCGCACGCTCTGCCGGCCGGTCACGAGAAACCCGAAGGTCACGGCCGGATTGAGGTGCCCGCCCGATGTCGCGCCCAGCGCCGAGACCATGACCGCGAGCGCCAGGCCATGCGCGATCGCGATCGCGAGCAGCCCGGAATCCTGCGCCCCGCTCATCTGGTGGACGCAGATCGCTCCCTGCCCCGCGAAGCACAGCGTGAAGGTGCCGAGGAACTCGGCCCAGTAGGAACGCGTTCCCTGATCCATTTCGTCCTCCGTGCGCCGGCGGGCCGCGGGTGCGGCGGTTGCCGCGCGGCGGCTCGAACGCCGGGAAGCTAAGCGCCGCGTCGCCGAGCGTCAATCCCGCATCGCGCGTCGCGTGCTACCCTGCCGGCCCGGACGCCGCTCACGCCGGGCGGCTCGCGGCCGGCGGCGCTTCCCGCGGATGGAGCGGCCGGCGCTCGCCGGGCCGCCCGCCGGCGGCTCCACGGAGGGACGGACATGACGGTCAGTCTCGAGGTCTCGCTCGACGACGTCCGCGCCGCGGCGCGGCGCATCGCGCGCTCTGTGCTGCGCACCCCGCTGATTCGCCTCCACCTGGACCAGGCACCCTGCGAGATCTGGCTCAAGCTGGAGAACCTCCAGCCCATCGGATCCTTCAAGCTGCGCGGGGCGAGCAATGCGATGCTGTCGGCTCCGCCCGCGGCGCTTGCCGGCGGCGTGTGGACCGCGAGCGCCGGCAACATGGCGCAGGGGGTGGCGTGGCAGTCGCGCCGGATGGGCGTGCCCTGCACCGTGATCGCGCCCGATCACGCCCCCGCCACCAAGCTCGCGGCGCTCGACCGGCTCGGGGCGCGGGTGGTGCTCGTCCCGTTCGACGAGTGGTTCGGCGTGCTGGCGACGCGTGCCCACCCGCGCGGCGAGGGGCTTTTCATCCACCCGGTGAGCGATCCCGCGGTGATCGCGGGGAACGGCACCATCGGGCTCGAGATCCTCGAGGACCTTCCCGAGGTGGACGCGATCGCCGTGCCATATGGCGGCGGCGGCCTGAGCTGCGGGATCGCCACCGTGGTGCGAGCCCTCCGGCCCGCAACCCGCGTGCTCGCGTGCGAGGTCGAGACCGCGGCGCCCTTCGCGGCGTCGCTCGCCGCCGGGGCCCCGGCGCGCGTGGAGTACCGGCCGAGCTTCGTGGACACGATCGGTTCTCCGTTCGTGCTGGAGGAGATGTGGCCGCTCGCGAGCCGGTTGCTCGACGGCTCGCTGGTCACGACCCTGGATGAGGTGGCGGCCGCCATCCGCCTGCTGGCCGAGCGGAGTCGCGTGATCGCCGAGGGCGCGGGCGCCGCCCCGCTGGCCGCGGCGCTCGCCGGGCGCGCCGGCGGCGGCAAAGTGGTGTGCGTGGTCTCGGGGGGCAACATCGACGCCGCGAAGCTGGCGCGCATCCTGGCGGGGGAGACGCCGTGAGGAAGCTGCGATGACCTCCGCGGGCGTTGCGCACGCGACCGTCGAGCGCGTCGCGCGCATGGTGCTGGCCGCCGTCCACCGCGAGTATCCGAACCAGGTGAGCCTGCTGCTCGCGAGCGATGCCGATCTGCGCCCGCCGCGCGAGCTGACGCCCGCGTTCTACGGCAGCTTCGACTGGCACTCTGCGGTGCACGGCCACTGGTGCCTGGTGCGGATGGCGCGCTGCTTTCCGTCGGCCGCGTTCGTCGCCGATGCGCGGCGCGCGGTGGGGGAGAGCCTGACGCCGGAGCGCATCGCGGGCGAGTGCGCGTTCGTGGCGCACCGGCCCGCGTTCGAGCGCCCCTACGGTCTGGCGTGGCTGCTCCAGCTGGCGGCCGAGTTGCGCGAGTGGGACGACGACCCCGTCGCGCGAACCTGGTACAGGGCGCTCGCGCCGCTGGAGTGGGTGGCGTCGGCGCAACTCGGCCCGTGGCTCGAAAAGCTGCCGTGGCCGATTCGCGGCGGGGGCCACGGGCAGACCGCGTTCGCGATGGGGCTGTTTCTCGACTGGGCGCGCGCCGCCGGCGAGGACGAGATCGCGCGCCTGATCGGGGCGCGGGCGCTCGGGTTCTTCGGCGCCGATCTCGACGCGCCGGTTGCCTACGAGCCCTCCGGGCACGACTTCCTCTCCGCGATCCTGGGCGAGGCCGACCTGATGCGCCGCGTGATGGCGCGCGATGAATTCGCGGCGTGGCTCGAGCGCTTCCTGCCCGACCTGGCGGGCCATCGTGCGCGCCACTGGCTCACGCCGGTGACGAGCCCCGATCCGGCGGACGGCCACCTCGCGCACCTCGACGGGCTCAACCTGAGCCGCGCGTGGATGCTGGAGGGTATCGCGGCCGCGCTCCCGGCCGGTGACTCGCGCGGGGCGTTGCTGAGCGATTACGCGGCGCGGCATCGCGCGGCGGGACTCGCGGCCGTGACCGGCGAGCACTACGCGGGCGCCCACTGGCTCGGGAGCTACGCGGTCTACCTGATGACCGGCCGCGGGCTGGGCCGGGAGCGCTAGCGGCAGCCGCCGCGACCGGTCGCGGTCGGGGGCGGCAGCGGTCGAGAGCGCTTCACGAGACGCCGGAGAGCACGCCGTGATCCACCAGTTCGATCCCCACATGGCGCCGGACTCCGAGTTCACCCCGGGCGCACTCGAGTTGCTCGTCTCCGGGAACGAGGGCCGCATGCTCGATCCGCGGCGCACGCCGGTCCGGATCCTGGGGATCGATTTCGCCTGCGGGCTGTTCCGCTGCGAAATCCTCGACTTTGAGGATCGCGGCGCGCAGTGGGATCTGCCGTTCGAGAAGGTGGTGAACTTTCAGTTCGCGCGCGGGAGCCGGCGCGCGGGCGCATCCACCCTCCGCGGCTACCGGGCGGCGATCGCTCGTTTCGACCGGCCGCTCGAGATCCCGCGCGACGACGCGGCGCGGCCCCGCACGCTGAAGCGCCTGAACCAGCTGAAGCGCGAGGCGACCGCGTGGCTGGAGTCCCGCTCCCAATGGGTCGCGGCCGGGGGCGCGCTCGATGCCGGTCCGCTCGCGGGCGACCCGCGGCTGTGGCGGGACCTGCGCGCCTGGCTGGCGGCGCGGCGGCTGTGGACCATCGAGCGCGAGTTCTCGCGAGTCTACGTGAGCAATCCCCACTCCGGCGAGATCGTGAAGGGGCATCGCATCGTGCTCGCCGAGCTCGGCCTCGCGCCCTTCGCGGGAACGATCGTGCGCCGGCCCCTCACCTTCGAGGGGCGTTGGCGCAGGAAGGCGCGGGCCGAGCACATCCTCTCGAGGATGGCGTTCGTGCAGGCCGCGTTCGCGCGCGCGGGCAAGCGCGAGTTGCGGCTCTTCCGCGGCATCGCAGGCAAGGGTGGGATGCGGCGCGACCGGCGGACCGGGTTCGTCTCCGCCAGCTTCTCGCGCGAGGTCGCGGAGAGCATTCTCGGTCCGCCCGGCCGGCGGCGCGTGGGGCGCATCGAGGGGCAGCGAGTACCGCTGCGCCGGCTGTTCATGAGCTACCTCGAGACCGAGGCGATGAATCTCCGATTCAGGGAGGCCGAGGCGGTGCTGATCGTGGAGCCGGAGGGCGGCGCGTTCTAGCCGGCCGCTCCATACTATCGATAGCGGGTCTTGAGCGAGCCCCAGCTGACGACGCGCACCGGCACGATCTGCTGGTTGCGAGTGTGAACGCCCCAACCGCAGACCGACCCGAGGTCCTCGACCGACCTGTCGGCGACGTTGAGGCTCCAGCACCCGCCGCTCGCCAGGCCGATGAACATGTTGAGCGGATCCGCGCCGTTCCCGGTCGGCTTATAGCACGCGGCCGGCACCGGGCTCTGCCCGCCACCGACGTCCGATGCGGCGCTGTCGCTGAAGAGCAACGTGTTCGAACAGCTGAAGTCTTTGCTCGATCCGAAGCCGCTGCCTCCGAAGCAGCTCGAACGACCCGGCCGGCACAGGACTCGGGTGGAGTCCTCCGGCTGGCCGTCGCAGTCCTGATCGTAACTGAGTGTGACCACCAGATCCCCGATCCAGGTGTGGCTCAAGCTGAGCTCGACGACGACGTCCGTGAACGTGGAGCTGTCCGCGGCCGTGACGACGGGCCCGAAGGTGACACCCGCCGGATCGTCGTCCGGAATCGTCACGGCGGGGCTCAGCGTCTGGACGATGCTCACGAAGCCCGTCAAGTCGCAGGTGCCGCTCACCGCGATCGTGCGAGTGGGCGAGTCGTCCAGCTTGACCGCCGCGAGCGCGGCCGGTGCCACCGTGCCCGCAAGCAGCGCGAGCGCGGTTCCGACGGTTGCGAAGGGAATGTGGTCCACGCGATTCGATCCCCGAGGGTGAGAGCTGCGCGACGGGGGCGCTCCTGAATCACCCTTGCCGCGGGTCGCTCCGGAGCGCCGCACTTCAGAGTATCGGCGGCCGCGGGCAGGAGCTTGAGCCCCTGATCGCCGAACTCACGGGCCGGGAAGCCCGGGGCGGGATGCTCGCCCCCCGCTGGCGTTCCGGCTTCTCCCTTCAAGTAGTACTTGAGGCCCATACCGCGTGCCCCGGACATATTGAGTCGCCCGGCGCTCATGCGACCGAGCCTGCGGGTGCGGGCGCTCCGCGCCGGAACGCACGATCCCAACTGTTTCCGGATGCCGACGGCCCGGTGTTCGCTCTTGTGGTGCGGGGCGAGCCCGTGTACGTCGGCGGCGCGTTCGGGCGGGTGGGAAGACAGAATCGCAGCTGCCTCGCGGCGGTCGACAACTCGATCGGTTTCGCCACGCTGTGGAACCCCGGGGTCAACGGCGCGGTGTCCGCGCTCGCGATAGGCGAGGGGACGGTGTACGCGGGCGGGTGCTTCACACGCATCAAGGATCTCAGGCGCGACCGATTCGCCGCCCTCGCGCCCGGGCTCCCGCTGCGCTGGATTCAGGAAGCGGAATAGAGAGGTTCGATCGCCCGGCTGGACCGCCCCCCGATTCGTGCGGCGGGGCGGAACCGGCGCGGTGCGCGGGTGGCGTCCCCAGGCAGGTGACTTTGAACCCGATCCTGGAGCGGCTCCGGTAGATGGAGGCACTCTGCGGCCTGCCCCGACGGACGGAAGTTCTGTTTGCGCTGGGGTGTCCGTGAGAACCTTCGCCGTCGTCGCCGGAATCGCGGTTCCTCCAGTCCTCGTCGGTCCCTGCCGGGGTCTCGTTTCGAGGGGTTCGGATGACGCGTCATCGCGGATCTGATCCGGCGAGAGATCTAGGGAGGAGTGTGGTGAGTCTCTGGCGAAGGGTGTCCTGGGGTAGCTGGACGGCACTTGTGGCGCTCGCGGCCGTTAGCTCGTCCTGTGCGGAATCGAAACTCCCTCCGTTGCTCCGCATCGTCGTCGCCGACTCCGGGTTCGCCCTTCCGCATCGGGTTCGCGCGGGCCTCACTCAGATTCGTCTCGTCAATCATGGAGGCGTCACCCATGAAGGCATTCTCGTGCACTTTCATTCTCCCGGTTCCACAGCGGCGTATGCGGATAGTTATCGCGCTGGCATCGATTTCCCCGCGAACGCGGAGGACATCGGCGGTCCCGGGCTGGCGCTTCCCGGAGACTCGACCTCCGTCTGGCTGCACCTCGAACCAGGTCACTACGGCGTTCTCTGCTTCTACAAAGACCATCTGCTGGAAGGTGGCGCGCGCGATTTCGAGGTCGTCCCGTACGCCTCTCAAGCGGTGCCGCCACCGGCGGACATTCAGATCCGCATGTTCAACTACGCCTACGACGTGCGGGGGAAATGGACAGCCGGGCTTCACGTCGTACGGGTCGAAAACGTCGGGCCCGAGGCGCACGAATTCGACCCCTATCGGTTGTCGCCCGGCAACACGCCCCTGGACTTCTTCGCGTGGCTCGAGAATGGTCGGCCGGGCGAACCTCCGGCGCGCCCCCTTGGAGGAAGTGGATCCATCGTGCCCGGACGGCAAGTGTGGCTGCCCTTGACGCTCACCCCCGGCAGGTACTTCTACTTCTGCCAGGTGCCGACACAGGGAGGTGGAAAGCCACACTATCGACACGGCATGTACAAGGAGTTCGAGGTTCCGGTCGCGGGGCGGTAGCTCGAAGCTCATCGCCCGAGTTCCCGAGAAACTGAGCTCAGAGGATCTGAGGGGTTCGACTTGGAGTTGCACCGATTCGGTGGACGGGTGAGGACTGCGGTTGATCGTGAGCCGTGCGCGGCGCGGTTTCGCCCGAGGTGCGAGAGCGCCATGGCTTGCCCACACCAGACGCTCACACTGTGGATTGGAATCAGGCCCGGGATGTGGAGGCCGGCGCCCTGGCCTGACCCCAGCGCGCCCCCCGGGCCCTTCCATTGCCCGGTGCGGTAACCTTTCCTTCGTCCCGGGCGTACTCTGGCCCGGCGCATGGAAATACGCGGGAAGTCCGGACCCACCTGTTCGTGGAGAACACGGGACGATGAAACGACGGTTTCTGTGGGGGGGCGTGGTGCTCGTGGTCGTGGTCGGCGTGACAGTGGTCATCGCCGCACGGGGGCGCGAGGGCAAGGGGCTCGAGGTCCAGACAGCCAAAGTGAGCCGGCAGGAGATCGTGCAGAAGGTCAGCGCGACGGGCAAGATCCAGCCGAAGACCCAGATCAAGATCAGCGCGGACGTGAGCGCGAAGATCAAGCAGCTCGGCGTCGTCGAAGGGCAGTGGGTCGAGAAGGGCGCGTTTCTGGTCGGGCTGGACCGCGAACGCTACCTCGCGGCCGTGGAGAGCGCGGAGGCGAACGTGCGATCCGCGCAGGCGAACGCCACCCTCGTCCGCCAGAATCTGGACCGGACGCAGAGAGAGTTCGCGCGCTCGAAGGAACTTCTGGCGAGGGAACTGGAGTCGCAGTCGGAGTTCGACGCCAAGCAGACCGCCTACCAGGTTGAGGAAGCACGCCACAAGTCCGCGATCGAACAGGTGGAGCAGGCGCGCGCTTCGCTCAAGCAGGCGCGGGACGACCTGTCCAAGACCACCATCTACGCGCCCATGTCCGGGACCGTGAGCGAGCTGAACAAGGAAGAGGGCGAAATCGCGCTGGGCTCCCAGTTCCAGGCGGACGTCATCCTGATCATCGCCGACCTCTCGGAAATGGAAGCGCAGGTCAACGTCGACGAGAACGACATCGTCTCCATTCGCGCCGGCCAGGCGGCGGAGATCCAGGCGGACGCCCTGCTCGCGCAGGTGCTCAAGGGCAAAGTGGCGGAGATCAGCAGCAGCGCCAACACCGCGGCCTCGGGCACCACCGAACAGAAGACCGAGTTCGAGATCAAGATCGGCATCACGAATCCGCCCAAGACGCTGCGGCCAGGCATGACGGCCACCGCGGACATCGTGACGAACACGAACTCCAGGGCTCTGAGCGTGCCGCTCCAGTGCGTCGCGTTGCGGACCGTGGACCAGCTGGTCAGGAAGGGCGAGAAGCGCAAAGACGCCGAGGCGCGCTTCAAGCCCGACCGGGACGGCTTCGTCGAGGTCGTGTTCATCATCGAGAGCGGCAAGGCCGTCGCCCGGCAGGTCAAGACAGGTATCCAGAGCGACGAGCTGATCGAGATCCTGGACGGCCTGAAGGAAGGCGAGGAGGTCGTCACCGGGAGTTACCGCGCAATCTCGAAGGACCTCGAGAACGGCGGCGTGGTGCGGATCAACAACGAGAAGAAGCCCGTGAAGGCCGACGAAGGCGGGAAGCGCGGATAGGAGCGCGAGCGGGAGGAGTTCGCTGCTGATGCTCGTTGAATCGCTGTGGAACGCGCTTCGCTCGCTCGCAGCCAACAAGTTCCGGAGCGCGCTGACGACGCTCGGGATCATCATCGGCATCGTCGCGGTCGTGACCACGATGACCGCGGTGAACGGGCTGCAGAACAAGTTCCGCGAGAGCTTCTCCGCGGTGGGCTCGGATGTGATCTACGTGTCGCGCATGCCCTGGGTGGTCATGAACGACTTCTTCCTCTACCGCAATCGCCCGCGCTTGGACTTGCGGGAGGCCCGCGTCCTCGAGACCCGGCTGCGCGGCAAGGCGCTCGTGAATCCCTCGCTGGACGCCCAGGTGGACGTGAAGCGGGGGTCCGAGACGATGGAAGGTGTGACGATTATCGGCACGACCGAGAAGCAGTTGCAGCTGTCCTCCGCCCAGCCGCAGATCGGTCGTTTCCTGATGCCGTACGACCTGACGTACAAGAAGAGCGTCTGCGTGATCGGGAGCGACATCCGGGACAAGCTCTTCAAGGGTGTGGACCCGATCCACCGCACCCTCAAGCTCGGCCGCCACGAGTTCCGGGTCATCGGCGTCATGGAGAAGCTCGGCGGCAGCTTCCTCGGCGGCCCGAACTTCGACCGGCAGATCTACATTCCGATCACCTCCTACGTGCGGACGTTTGGCGGCGGGCGCGGCCACGTGGACGTCAACATCGCGGTCAAGGCGCCCTCCCAGGAAGCGATGGCGGATCTCGAGTACCTGGTGATCGGCGAGATGCGCAAGGTCCGGGGATTGCGGCCGGCAGAGCCCGACAACTTCTCGATCAACAGACTCGACACCCTCGTCGGGACATTCAACAACGTTATGGGGGTTGTGCTCCTGGTCGGGCTGCTGGTCACGAGCCTCTCGCTGTTCGTCGGCGCCGTGGGCGTCATGAACATCATGCTCGTGTCCGTGACGGAGCGAACCCGCGAGATCGGCATCCGCAAGGCGATCGGCGCGACCCGCCGCAGCATCCTGCTGCAGTTCCTCTTCGAGTCGTCCGCCATCTGCCTGCTCGGCGGAACGATCGGCATCGCGCTGGCCGCGGTCGTGACCGCCGTCCTGAACGCGACGGTGATGCCGGCGAGCCTGTCGCTCCCGATACTCGGCATCGCGGTCCTGGTCTCGATCCTCGTCGGCGTGGTCGCTGGCGTGGCGCCCGCGTACCGCGGAGCCCGCCTCGATCCCATCGAAGCGCTTCGGTACGAATGAGCCGGGGAGGACGACACCGTGAACCCGCGTGACGTACTGGCGATGTCGCTCAGCGCCATCCTGGCCAACAAGCTTCGCAGCGTGCTGACACTCGTGGGCATCGTTGCGGGTGTCGCCTCCATCATCGCGGTGATGACGGCCATTGCCCTGGTCCAGGCCACGCTGGAGCATGAAATGAGCGTGCTGGGGGCGCAGACCTTCCAGGTGCAGAAATGGCCGGCCGGCGGGATTGCGTCAGACGCGGAGCGGCGGCGCGCAATGCGCCGGCCGCCGCTCACGCTGGCGAACGCCGACGCCATCCGTGGGGAGGTGCACTCCGTGGACCTGGTGGGCTCTGAGATCTGGGAATTCGGCTTCGTGGTGCAGTACCGCGGCGAAACCACCAACCCCAACATCTCGATCGTGGGTGGCACGCCCGAGTACCCCCCCAACAACACGCACTACGTCGGGCTCGGCCGGAACCTCTCGCCCATGGATGTGCGAGGGGCCGCGAAGGTGGTGGTCATCGGCCACGCGATCGCGAGGAAACTGTTCCCCTTCGTGGACCCGATCGGGCGCGAGGTCCTCGTGGACCATCGCGAGTACCGGGTGGTCGGGGTGTTCGACGAGAAGAAGTCGGCGTTCGGCGGGCACTTCGACAACTACGTGCTCATGCCCGTCACGACCTTCCTGAACGTCTACGGGCTCACCAACCGCGAGGGCAACGCGCGCTCGGTCAACATCACGGTGCGGGCGAAGACCCCCGAACTGATGAACGAGGCGATCGACCAGACGCGCCAGATCCTGCGCGCCCAGCGCGGTGTCAAGCCGGGTGAAGAGGACAACTTCGACTTCTACAACAGCGCCAGTCTGATCACCGAGTTCAACAAGATGAGCATGGGGGTGAAGCTTGCGGGCTTCGTCATCGGCATCATCGCGTTGGTCGTGGCGGGGATCGGGATCATGAACATCATGCTGGTCGCCGTGACGGAGCGAACCCGCGAGATCGGCCTGCGCAAGGCGCTCGGCGCGCGCCCCGCGAGCATCCGGACGCAATTCCTGTTGGAGGCGGTCGTGCTCTGCAACATCGGCGGGGTGGTGGGGGTCCTGGTCGGCTTCGGGCTCGGCAACCTGGTCGCCGTCTTCACCCACTTTCAGCCACGCGTCCCACTGGAGTGGGCGGTCATCGGGCTCGCCTTCTGCTCGGCCGTCGGCATCGCGTTCGGCATGCTGCCCGCGATCCGGGCTTCGAAGCTCGATCCGATCGAGGCCCTGCGCTACGAGTAGACGGCGCTGGCGGAGCCCCATGTCGGCGTGCCAGGGGCACGTCTGGCGTCCCCAACCGGATTCGAAGCTGAGACGCCCAGCGAACCACCGTCGCAAACCGTCGACCAAACACGCAAAGACAACGAGTTGCGCGAGGAGTCAGACGACGGGAGTGGACGGTAGTCGACGTTGAAGCGGAACAGTTTGGGGACAATTGAGGGACAATGAGCGCACGCATCGGCCGAACTGAGGAGGCCACATGGCCGTTCACGACGACGAAGTGGAGATGGCGAAGCGGGCACTGCCTGAGTACTTGACGATGGCCAAGGCCGGTGTCGAGGTCGGCGGGCCTCGTTCGACGCGCCACAGTGGGATGTGCTGCTTAGCCGCCAGCCGGGCTTTTCTTCCGCCGGCTCAACACCCCGGCCGACACGAGCGCAATGATCAACCCCACCGGCAGCGGCTCCACCAACGTGAGGGCCGCGTTGATCGCCGGATTCCTGTACATAACCGCGAACTTGTCCATTTCCGCCTTCTTCAGTGAGATCGCCTCCTCGCTCGCGCCCTCCGCGCGCGCCTTTTCCAGCGTGCGCGCCTGATACTTCGTCAGGTAATCCGGCGCAAACTTGAAGTAAGTCACCTCCCAAGTCGCCACGTAGCAGAGCGACCCCACCACCGCGATCAGCGCGCCCACCGCGAGCGCGCGGCCGAAGCGCACCGTGCCACCGGCGATGTTGTCCCGGTACGAGCGCACGCCAAAGAAGACCAGCAGGAAGGCGAGCACCATCGACGTGTAGCCGAGGATCAAGCTCCGGTCGAAACCAAGCGCGTCATGGAACGGAAGTGTGATGAGCATCATCCCTGAAACGATAGCGCCGGAGATCAGGCCAAAGGTGAGTACGATCTTCTTCATGGTTCGAGCCCTCGGAAGGTGGACGCTACGGGTGAACGTCGGGCAGTCTGGCAGTTCCACCGTCATTCCCGCGTCGCCCGAACGGGTGATTCTCGCGCAGGAACCTGGGAAATCACCCTTTCAGGGGATGAGCCCCGCCACTTTCGCGCGCTGTACCGCCTGCGTCCGCCGCTTCGCCGAGAGCTTGCCGAACAGCCGGGCGGTATGCGTCTTCACGGTGTTCTCGCTCACGAACAGCCGTTCGGCGATCTCCCGAGTGCTGAACCCAGCCGCCATCGTCTCGAGGATCTCGAGTTCCCGCGGCGTGATACCGAGTTGCTCGAGCCGCGCCTCATTCCGCACGAACGGTCCCGCAACGGGCACGCGGACCTCAACCTCCACTCGAACGGGCACTTCACGCACGACCACGGTCTCGCGCGTCCGCGTGAGCTTGAGGCCGAGCCAGATCCCGAGGAGCGAAAACAGCAGCGCGACGATCCCGCCGTAGATCTCGAGCGAGTGCTCGAGGACGAGAAAGCGGTACTCGATGATCTTGAGCGCCGCGATCAAGGCGCCGCCGAGAACGCCGTAGAAGATGACCGTCCTCTTCACGCAGGGGGGCAGCTCAGGTTGGGAACCTCCATCAGAATTGGGAGCGCTCAGAATACCACGCAGCGGCAAGGGGCTGGCCGAAGCGGCTTGTGGGGTGGCCAGGGACCATCGCAGTCGGCCGCATCAACCGCGCTAGGTTCTCGGCAAGTTTCTGTTCTTGGCTGCTCCGCCTGCACGAAGAGGGGAGGAGCGCGCGCACGGTTCGCGCCAGCGCTTCGCGCCGTCACGCCCGTGCCGTTGCGCGCCATTTATTAATCTCTTCGTTACGGCTTCGCAGTCCTCCGAGCCGTTGGATGCCCGTGCCCCCCGGTGGGTGAGGGCACAGGGCCCCAACTTAAACACGGAGGACATCATGAACAGGGAACAAGCAGAGAAACTCACGAAGGACGCACTGCCTGCGACGCAATGGAGGAAGCTGGCGTCCCCAACGGGAGTCGAAGCGACCGATCCGGTGAAACCAAGGTCGTAACCCGTCGACCAGACGTGGAGAGACGAAGACTCGTGCCAGGACCTAGACGAGGGGAACCGACGAGAGCGTAGGGAATAGGGCGACCGTTCGGGGACAGTTGAGGGACAGAGCACCCACGTTCCGAGCGTGACTCGATCACTGTGCGATCGTGAGCCTCTGGGTCAGCGCGTGTTGGTCGGCCTCGAGCCGCACGAAGTATAGACCGCCGCGCAAGCGCGACCCGGCATCGCTTCGCAGGTTCCAGCTCAGCGCGTGATCGCCCGCCGGCCTCATCTCATCCACCAGCCGGCGTACCCGCCGCCCCGCGAGATCGAAGATCGCCAGGCTCACGCGACTCTCCCTTGCCAGCGTGTAGCTCAGCAACGCCGTCTCGCTTGCCGGGTTCGGGCTCGGACGCGCCAGCGCGAGCGCGAGCGAGCCGCCTCCACCCACGCCGCCGGTGAGCGTCGGGGTGAGCAGCGCAAAGCCGCTCTCGTTGCCATGCAAGTCTACCGCCGAGAGTTTGTAGTAGCCGCCAGCGGTACCGACATCGACATGGCCGGTGTCGGGAGGAGACGCGATCAGATTCGGCGGCCCGGGCACGAAGCTCGCCGAGCTGCCGCGATAGAGCTGGTAGTTGGCGAGATCGGGCTCGAGGTTCGGGTTCCAATGCAGGTGCGTGGCGCCGCCGCTGTAGTGGCCGGAGAAGGGCGCGGGGACCGCCGGCGCGAGGTTGTCCGCCGAGTAGCCGCTTTCGGGCTGTGAGAGCCAGTACTTCGAGCCGCTGGTATTGCGCGCGACCACCATGTATGCGGTGACCGGATTGTAGGCCCCGGTCGAGTCGCCGGCGGTGGCGGCGAGGTAGGAGTACGCCGGGATGTAGTGCGTCGCGTTCTGCGTCGCGAGGTACTCCCAAGCATAGACCTGCGCGCCGGCCGGCATGATCACGATCGTCCGGGTGTCGCCCGCAGGCGCTCGGGAGAAGTCCGCGAACACGCGCGAGCCCCGCAGCGAGGCGGCCGTCGCGGCCCCTGCCGGGACCGAACGCCACACCTCGTAGAGATCGACTTCGTGAATGCCGGAGAACGGCTCGACGTCGGTATCCACCCAGCTCGCGTACCAGGAGAGCTTGACGCGCCCGCCCTGATCGTTCGGCACGTCGCTCACGCCGACGATCTCGCCCTCGGGGGTGCCGGGAACGCCGAAGCGAGCGATCCGCTGGGCGTAGAGATCGGAATTGCCCGAGCGGGTGTCCACCCAGAGGACGATCGCCCCGCCCGCGCCGTCGGAGGCGCCGATCGGCGTCTGCTGATCACCGCCGGCCGTGCTCAGCGCGCGGCCGTTGGCCGGCCAGAGCGGATCCACCGCGCCCGAGGAAAAGACGTGCTGCGCGTACAGGTCGAACGTGCCGTTGCCTTCCCTGGCGTCGGACCAGCTCACGATGGCCCCGCCCGCGCCATCCGGAACGACCGTGGTCTCGTGCTGGTTGTACGCGGCGGTGCACAGCGCCCGGCCGTCCGCGGGCCAGGCCGCATCCACCGCGCCCGTGGGCAGGACGTGCTGAGCGTAGACGTCGAAGTTGAGGCCGCTTCTGTAGTCCTGCCAGGCGACGACCGCCCCGCCCGCGCCATCCGAGACGGCAATGGGATTCCATTGGGGGTTTGCGGCGCCGCAGAGCAGGCGACCATTCGCAGGCCAGTTTGGGTCCACGCCACCCACCGACCGCACATGCTGCGCGTAGATGTCGTTGTGGCTGCCGTTCCGGAAGTCGTTCCACGTCACGATCGCGCCGCCGGCGCCATCGGCCACGATGCTCGGGTTCCACTGGTCATTCGGCTGCACGCACACCGCGCTCCCGTTGAAGGTCCAGGAGGCGTCCGCCACTCCCGTCGAGAGCACGTGATGAGCGTAGAGGTCGTTGTTCGAGTTGCGATTGTCGGTCCAGGTCACAATCGCCCCGCCGGCGCCGTCCGCGACGAGGAACGGGAAGTTCTGGCTGCCGGACGCGGTGCAGAGTGCGCGTCCGTTGGCGGGCCACGCCGCGTCCACCACGCCGGTGGAAAGAACGCGCTGGACGTAGACGTCGGTGTCGATGGAGGTGCGGAGGTCGGACCAGGAGACGATCGCCCCGCCGGCTCCGTCCGAAGTGATGGCCGGATAGAGCTGGTTGTCCCCAGCGGTGCACAGAGCGCGCCCGTTCACCGGCCATGCGGGATCCACCACGCCGGTCGAGCGCACACGCTGGGCGTAGATGTCGCCGCCGGAACCCCCGCGGAGGTCGTACCACGCGACGATCGCCCCGCCGCTGCCGTCCGCGACGATGGCCGGACTGGCCTGATCGAGTGCCGCGGTGCAGACCGCCAGTCCATTCACGGGCCACGCCGGGTCCGCGGTCCCGGAGGCGAGCACGTGCTGAGCGTAGACGTTGTAGTCGCCGCCGCCACGGCTCTCATACCAGGTCACGAAGGCACCGCCGGCGCCATCCGAGACCATCGCGGGCGAGTACTGTGCGTCCGTCCCGGTGAACACTGGCAGGTTCACGCTGGGATGGTGCGGCCAGGCCGCGCTCGACTTCGAGGCTGTGACGATCGAGAGCGCGAGGACGACAAGTAGCGCGGGAGCCGAAACGCGACGCGGGATCATGGCGCGGCCTCCTCGGGTCGGTCAGCCGGGCCGGCCGATCTGCGAGCGGCGGAACGGAGCGGCAGTCAGGGCGAAGCGCGGCGACCGGGTCGGGCCGCCGATCGACGCTGAAAAAGCCTACGCGCAGGCCGGAAGCCCCACAAGCGAGAACTCAGCGACGGACTCCGCCACTGGCGGCCGTCACCTACAGTGTGCGGCCGGCAATCCCGGTTGGGGTTCGCCCTTTTCCCACCGTCGGCGATCTCCGCGAGGCGGATGCGCTGGAGGATCAGCGGTGCCAGCGCAAGCGGAACACCCGCAACAGCGGCCCGGGCTTGGGGTTCGAGCGGTTCTGCGAGCCGGGCTTGATGACCAGGCCGGCAGCGCAGACGTCGAGGTTCGTGACCTCGAGTCTCCGACCCTCCGCTCGAGCCGCCGGCGAGGGTCGCCCACCCAATGAGGGCGCGTGACGCGGCCGGGGCCGTTTTGATGGTCCTCCCCCCGTCCAGTGAGTGCGACACGCTTCGGGGCGGGCGAGCTGGCGTCCCCAACGGGATTCGAACCCGTGTCGCCGCCGTGAAAGGGCGGTGTCCT
>CAZYQK010000042.1:0-22628 GCA_964650245.1 uncultured bacterium
ACCAGGGCAGCGTGGTGCGCTCGTGGCTGCTGGAGCTGGCCGAGCGCGCATTCGCGAAGGACCCGGGGCTCGAGAAGATTCGCGGCTACGTCGCGGACTCGGGGGAGGGGCGCTGGACGGTTCAGGCGGCCATCGACCACGACGTCCCCGCACCGGTGCTGGCGCTCGCGCTGTTCCGCCGTTTCCGGTCGCGGCAGGAGGACTCGTTCAGCGACCGGGTGCTGGCCGCGCTGCGCAACGAGTTCGGCGGGCACGCGGTGAAGGAGAAATAGTGGCGGCACGCATCGAGGCCATCGTTCCCGAGATGGCGCCGCGCGCGGCGCGGCTCGCGCCGCCGTGCGCGATGGTGATCTTCGGCGCCTCGGGCGATCTCACGCGCCGCAAGCTGGTCCCCGCGCTCTACAACCTGGCGGTGAGCCGGCTCTTGCCCGAGCGCTTCGCGGCGCTCGGCTTCGCGCGGCGGCCGCTGGGAAGCGAGGGCTTCCGCGCCGACATGCGCGGCGGGGTGGATGCATTCTCGCGGCGTCGCCCGGTGGACGCGGGGGTGTGGGAGGGCTTCGGGCCTCGGCTCGAATACTGCGAGGGTGATTTCGACGACCCCGCGGCATACGCGCGCCTCGCGGCGCGGCTCGAAGCGCTCGACCGCGAGCGCGGCCTCGAAGGCAACCGGCTCTACTACCTCGCCGTGCCGCCCGCCGAGGTGCCCGGCATTCTCCATCGCCTGAAGGGCGCCGCGCTCATCCATCCGCCCGGCGGCGGCGCCTTCAGCCGGGTGATCGTCGAGAAGCCGTTCGGGCGCGACCTGGAATCGGCGCGCGCCCTGAACGGCCTCATCGCGCGCGTGCTCGACGAGTCTCAGACCTTCCGGATCGACCACTACCTCGGCAAGGAGACGGTCCAGAACATCCTGGTGTTCCGCTTCGCGAACAGCATCTTCGAGCCGCTCTGGAACCGGAACTACGTGGACTTCGTCGAGATCTGCGCCGCCGAGACGGTGGGCATCGAGACCCGCGGCAAGTTCTACGAGCAGACCGGAGTGCTGCGCGACCTGGTCCAGAGCCACCTGCTCGAGGTGCTGGCGCTCACGGCGATGGAGCCGCCCACCACCGGGAACGCGGACGACATCCGCGGCGAGAAGCTCAAGGTGCTCCACGCGCTGCGCGACCCGTGGGAGGACACCATCGAGCGCGACGTGGTGCTGGGCCAGTACCAGGGCTACCGGAGCGAGCCCAACGTGGCGCCCGACTCGCGCACGGCCACCTACGCCGCGCTGCGCGTGTTCGTCGACAACTGGCGCTGGCAGGGAGTGCCGTTCTACCTGCGCACCGGCAAGAAACTCGCGCGGCGCGTGACCGAGGTGTCGCTCCACATGCGCCAGATCCCGCTCTGCCTGTTCGGGCGCGAGGACGTGTGCGAGCGGATCGATCCCAACGTGCTCACCCTCCGCATCCAGCCCGACGAGGGCATCGCGCTGCGCTTCGCCTCCAAGGTGCCGGGACACGATCTGACCGTGGGCACGGTGGCGATGGACATGAAGTACGTCGAGGCGTTCGGCGGCGAGCCGCCCGAGGCCTACGAGCGCCTGCTGCTCGACGCCATGCGCGGCGACGCCACGCTCTTCTCGCGGCGCGACGCGGTCGAGGCCTCGTGGGCGTGGCTCACGCCGATCCTCAAGTACTTCGAAGCCCACCCGCGCGCGGATTTCCCGAACTACACGCCGGGCTCGTGGGGCCCGGAGCGCGCCGCCGAAATGATTCGCCGCGACCGGCGCGCGTGGAGCGAGCTGTGAGCGCCGCGGCGTAGAACGAGCGTCCGATGGCCGAGATCCAGATCTTCAACGACATGGCGTCCCTCGCGCGCGCGGCGGCGGAGGCGATCGTGGCCGCCGCCCAGCCGCGCATCGAGGCGCGAGGTCAATTCAGCCTCGGGCTGTCGGGCGGGCGCACCCCCGAGCCGCTCTACCACGCGCTCGCCAGCCCGGAACTACGCGCGCAGATCAACTGGACCCGTGTTCGCGTGTTCTTCGCCGACGAGCGCGCGGTACCGCCCACCCACCCGGAAAGCACTTACCGCCTGGTGCGCGAGACGCTGATCGACGTGGTGCGCATCCCGCCGATCAACGTCCATCGCATGAAGGGCGACTATCCCGACCTCGAGGCGGCGGTCGAGGAGTACGAGGCGCATCTCACCGGGCCGCTCGACGTGCTGGTGCTGGGCGTGGGCGAGGACGGGCACACCGCCTCGATTTTCCCGGGCTCGCCGCTGGTGGAGGAGCGCACGCGCCGCGTGGCGCTCGTGACGGACGCGCCAAAGCCCCCGCCGCTGCGGCTCACGGTGACGGGGCTGGTGCTGCGCGAGGCGCACCGCGTCATGGTGCTCGCGACCGGGACGGAGAAGTCGGCGGCCGTCGCGCGGGCGCTCGAGGGCGAGGTGGAGCCACGTGAGCTTCCGGCGCGATTGCTCCGCAACCGCGAGTGGTATCTGGACCCCGGCGCGGCGGCGCGGCTCGAGCGCGTGGGGTGAGCGCGGCCGCCACAAAGCGACGCGGCCCGGATGGCTCCGGGCCGCGCGCTCACGACGGGAGCGTTCAGACCTTGCGGGGGCGTCCGCGCCGCGTGGCGAACAGCGAGTCGAGGTAGCTGCTGACCTCGCCGCGCACGATTTCGGGGATGATCCTACGGACCCGCGACTGCACCTCGGCGCGCACCTGGCTGCCGACATCGGTGCCGCCCGCCACCCGCACCGCCAGCCGGCGTCCGCGACGGCCCACCACGCCCTTCTTCTTCCGCCACGAGTAGTAGGTGACCGGCGTCACGCCGAACCTCTTCTTCACCTGGGCGGCGGTGAGGCCGCCCTTCTGGGCAGCGGCCAGAACCTGCGCACGCTGAGCATCGGTGTACACGGTGCGCTTCTTGCGCCTCTTCGCCATGCAATCCTCCATGTGGATGAAGTGGACCGCGTGAAATGTGGACGCGCGTACTAAGCCATATCGAATGCAGGCAGTCAATGGATATTGATCGCCGATTGTTCGTCCTTTGTCACGAGTGAATGGCCCGTCCGAGACGATCATGCGACGAATACAAAATCGCGCAATTCCCGCATACCGGAATCCGTGATGGCAGTTCGCCAGCGCTCGCGCGCGGGCCGGGCGCCGAATACCAGCACGACCGGCGGCGTGAGCCGCCCGAGGTGCGCCGCCGACGGACGCCCGGCCTCGAGCAGGCTCACGTTCAGGCCGCTCGATGCGAGGCGCGACCGCCATTCCCGCAGGCTCGACCCGACGCCGACCAGCGTGACGTTGCGGCCGTGCCGGAGCAGGCCCCCACGCAGCGCCTCGAGCCTGAGCGCCGCGAAGCGCTCCGGGCGATAGCGCGGATCGTGGCGCGTGGCGCTGGCTTCGTGCTGGCGCCAGCCGTAAAGCGCGCGCGGGAGCTTTCCGAGCCGGGCACCCGACGCGAGTAGCCGCAGCCACAGGTCCACGTCCTCCGGCCAGCCGCGATCGCGCCAGCCGCCGACGCGCTCCAACCAGCGGCGGCGAATCATGGCGCTGCCGTGGGCGAGCGGGCTGTCCATGAGTGATTCGCGCGCCATCTCGCCGTGGGTGAGGAGGGCGTTGTGCCAGGCCGCCCATCGGTTCATGCCGGGGGTCACCGCGGCGCGCGGGAAGAGCCGGATGCGGCACCCGACCACGGCCACCCGCGGCGAGCGAGCGAGGTAGGCGTGCTGGAGCTCGAAGCGCAGCCGGTGCGAGAGATCGTCCGCGTCGTGGCGCGCGATCCAGGCGCCACGGGCGTGCGCGAGCGCAGTGTTGAGCGCGGAGGGCAGGCCTCTCGGCGGCGTATGGATCACGGTCAGACGCGGCTCCCGCCGGGCGACCCGCTCGAGCCGCTCGCCCGACCCATCGCGCGAGCCATCATCCACCGCGATCACCTCGAAGTCGTCGAGCGTCTGCCGCCACAGTGATGCGAGCGAGGACGCGAGATACGGCCCCGCGTCGCGCACCGGCAACAGCACGGAGACCAGCGCCATGGCGGCGGAGGCTAGCACGGTGATGGCGTATGCAGGGCGCCCCTCGCGGCGCCGGTTCGAGATGCTCGTGCTATCCTGCGCGACGTCATGGCAGGCAGGAGGCTCGTCATTCTCGGTGGTGGATTCGGCGGGCTCGACGTGGCGCGTGCAATCGGGCGCTCGCGGGTCGCACGCCACTACTGGGACACGCTCCTGATCGACAAGGAGAACTTCTTCCAGTTCAATCCGCTGCTGCCGGCGGTCGCGGTGGGCGCGGTCGAGACCCGCCACATCGTCTACCCGCTGCGTCAAATGGCCCGCCACCGGCGGATCCGCTTCTACAAGAACAAGGCGATTCATATCGATCTCGAACGCCGCCTCGTCACCCTGCACAACGACATGGCCGAGCCATTCGACGTGCTGGTGGTGGCGGTGGGCAGCGTCACCAACTTCTACGGCGTGCCCGGCGCCGAGCGGCACGCGCGGCCGTTCAAGACCATCGTGGACGCCATGACGCTGCGCGCGCGCGTGGTCGAGCTGTTCGAGATGGCGGAGCAGGCCGAGACCATCGAGCAGCGCCGCCGGCTGCTGTCGTTCCTGATCGTGGGCGGTGGCGTGACGGGCGTCGAGGTCGCGGCCGAGCTGATGGACATGGCGCGCGACACGCTGCTGCCGCGCTACCCCAGCCTCCATCCCTCGCATCTCACGGTCACCGTGGTCGAGGGCGGCGACCGCGTGGTGAACGCCGCACGGCCCGAACACTCGGCCTACGTTCAGCGCTTCCTCGAGCGCCGCGGGGTGCAGGTCCGGCTACACGCCCTGGTGCGGCGCGTGGAGGAGAAGCGCGTCCACCTGGAAGACGGCGGCACGCTGGACGCCTTCACCATCGTGTGGACCGCGGGCGTGTGCCCGCCGCCGCTGGTGCGCGAGCTGCCGGTCCAGCATGTCGCGGACGGGCGCGCGATCGTGGACCAGCAGCTCCGCGCCGTGGATCCGCAGGGCCGAGCACTGGAGCACGTCTACGTGATCGGCGACTGCGCCGCTTCGCTGCGCGAGGACGGCAGGTATCAGCCGGCGCTCTCGCAGACCGCGATCGCCATGGGTCAGCATGTCGGACGGCGCCTGGTGCGGCAGGCGCACGGGCGCGAGATGGAGCCGTTTCGGTTCTCCGACGTCGGCTACATCATCTCGCTCGGCAAGCACAGCTCGGTATTGGAGCTATTCGGCATCCCGGTCTCGGGCCGGCTGGGCTGGCTGCTGTGGGCCGCGGCCTACCTGATCAAGATGGTGGGAATTCGCAAGCAGCTCGAAGTCGGGATCGACCATCTCACGCACCTCCTGTTCGAGCACGACTCGTCGCAGATCCTGGCGCGGCGCCAGGTGCTGTCGGACGAGGAGTTGAACCTGTCGCTGGCAGGGTCCGCGCCGTCGGCGCCCGCACCGCCCGCGCCCACACCGCCCGCGACTGGCGCCCGGACTTGAGACTGCATAGACTCCGCGCGCATTCGCACCCTCAACCACCGGAGCCCCGATGCAATCGTTCGACCTGGTCGTGATCGGCAGCGGCCCCGCCGGGCAGCGCGCGGCGGTGCAGGCCGCCAAGCTCGGCCGCACGGTCGCGGTGGTCGAGAAGCGGCGCGATGTGGGCGGGGTGTGCATCAACACCGGCACCATCCCGAGCAAGACGCTCCGCGAAGCCGTGCTCGACCTGTCGGGCCTGCGGCAGCGCTCGCTCTACGGCGCCGGCCATCGCGGCAAGTCCGATATTACGGTGCAGGACCTGTTCTACCGCACCGGCCAGGTCATGCAGCGCGAGCGCGACGTGATCAAGGCGCAACTGCTCCGCAACGGCGTCAAGCTGATCGCGGGCGAGGCCCGCTTCGACGGCCCGCACACCGTGGTGGTGGACGACGGCGAGAGCCAGCAGCGGCTGGAGTCCAGGTTCGTCGTGATCGCGGTGGGCACGAAGCCGGGTCTTCCGGCCGGGCTCGAGGTCGACCACAAGACGGTGCTGACCAGCGACGACATCCTGTCGTTGCCGCGGCTGCCGCGCACCATGACCGTGGTCGGAGCCGGCGTCATCGGGGTCGAGTACGCCACCATCTTCGCGGTGCTGGGGGTCGAGGTCACGCTGCTCGACAAGCGCACCGCCATGCTCGAGATGGTGGACCGCGAGCTGGTGGACGCCCTCACCTATCAGGCGCGCAACATGGGGGTGACGCTGCGGCTCGGCGAAGAGGTGGCGCGGCTCGAGTCGGGCGCCGACGGCAACGCGGTGGTGGTGATGAAGAGCGGCAAGCGAATGGCGACCGAGATGGTGCTGGTCTCGGCCGGCCGCCAGGGTGTGACCGCCGAGCTGGCACTGGACAAGGCCGGGCTCTCGGCCGACGAGCGCGGACGCATCGTCGTCAACGCGAGCTACCAGACCGCGGTGCCGCACGTCTACGCGGCGGGGGACGTCATCGGGTTCCCGGCGCTGGCCTCGACCAGCGCCGAGCAGGGACGGCTCGCCGCCTGCCACGCCTTCGGCGTGGAGACGAAGAGCGTCCCCGAGCTGTTCCCGTACGGTATCTACGCCATTCCCGAGATCGCCTGGGTCGGCATGAACGAAGCCGAGCTGACGGCGAAGGATGTCCCGTTCGAGACCGGCGTCGCGCGATACAGCGAGATCGCGCGCGGCCACATCCTCGGCGACTCCGACGGCATGCTCAAGCTTATCTTCCATCTCGACACGAAGAAGCTGCTGGGCGTGTGGGTGCTGGGCACGCAGGCCACAGAGCTGGTCCACATCGGCCAGACCGTGATGGGCCTGGGCGGCACCCTCGACTACCTGATCCAGTGCGTCTTCAACTACCCGACGCTCGCCGAGTGCTACAAGGTGGCCGCCCTCGACGGCTACAACAAGCTCAAGGACCTGAGTCGCGTGATCAAGACCATGCGGCCATCCGCGACGGCCTCATGAATCCTGCCGCCCTCGACGCATGATGAACGCGAATCTGACGCTCCAGACCATCGAGGAGGGGCTGCGCTTCGAGGCCCGAACCGGCGAGGTGAGCTTCACGCTCGACGGCGAGCCCGGGGTGTCGAGCTCGAGCCCGGTCCAGGCGGTGCTCGCCTCGCTCGGCGCATGCACCGCGATGGACGTGATCTCGATCCTGCGCAAGAAGCGCATGCGGGTGACGGGCTACGAGGTGGTCCTCGGCGGCGAGCGCGCGACCGGGCATCCGCGCGTGTTCACGAAGATCGAAGCGCTGCACCGCCTCCGGGGCCACGACCTCGAGCCCGCGGCGATCGCGGAAGCAATCCGGCTGAGCGAAACGAAATACTGCACGGTGAGCGCCATGCTGCGTCCCGCTGTCGCGATCACCAACCGCTTCGAGATCGTCGAGGCCTGACGGAAACCCTATGCCGGACCCCGGGCACTCCGCGGTGGCGCCGGATGCGGCGCGCATCCCGGCGCCGCGCTGCGGGCTGTCGGAGCTGATCCTGCGCGTCGCCGACGTGGACCGCTCGCTCGCGTTCTACCGGGACGCGCTGGGGCTCGAGCTCGAGAAGCGCGACTCGCCGGGCTGGGCGTGGCTCTGGAGCGGCCCGCCCGGCGCCTCGCCACGGATCGGGCTCACCAGCCGGCCGCTCTCCTACGGCGCCGCCCATTGCGGCGGGCCCGCGCACTTCGCGATCGCGGTGCCGCGCGCCGCGATCCCGCGGGAGAAGGCGCGCCTCGAGGCGCTCGGCTTCTCGGTCGAGGGGCCGGTCACATTCGCGTTCTGGAACGCGGACTCCATCTATCTCAGCGACCCGGACGATCACCGGGTCGAGCTGTGCGGATTCGAATATCTCAACGCCGCATTCGAGGGAGCTTCCCGATGAGCACGACGACCGACTTCCGAATCGAGAGGGACACCATGGGGGAGATGAAGGTGCCGCGCGCGGCGCGTTATGGGCCGCAGACCCAGCGCGCGATCGAGAACTTCCAGATCTCGGGCGAGCCCATGCCCGCGGCGCTGATCCACGCGCTGGGTCTCATCAAGGCGGCAGCGGCGCGCGTCAACGCCTCGCTCGGCCTGCTGGACGGCGTGCTGGCGAAGGCGATCGAGCAGGCTGCCTCCGAGGTCGCGGGCGGCCAGTGGGACCGCGAGTTCCCGATCGACGTGTTCCAGACCGGCAGCGGCACCAGCACCAACATGAACGCGAACGAAGTCATCGCCCATCGCGCCGCCGAGCTGCTGGGGCAGAAGGTCCATCCCAACGACCACGTGAATTTCGGGCAGAGCAGCAACGACGTGATTCCGAGCGCCATTCACGTGGCCGCGGTGCTCGAGATCGAGCGCGAGCTGCTCCCCGCGCTGGCGCACCTGTGGCGCACGCTCGACCTCAAGGCGCGCGAGTTCGACGGCGTCATCAAGTCCGGCCGCACGCACCTGATGGACGCCACCCCGATCCGCCTCGGCCAGGAGTTCGGCGGCTACGCCTCGCAGCTCGAGCACGGCATCGCGCGCATCAAGGCCACGCTGCCGGACCTGCGCGAGCTGGCGCTGGGCGGCACCGCGGTGGGCACCGGACTCAACACCCATCCCGAGTTCGGGCGGCGCATGGCGGCCGAGCTGGCGGGGCTCTCCGGCACTTCGTTCGCCGAGGCGCGCAACCACTTCGAGGCCCAGGGCGCGCAGGACGGCGCGGCGTGGGCGAGCGCGGCGCTCAACAGCGTCGCCGCGAGCCTGATGAAGATCGCGAACGACGTGCGGCTGATGAGCAGCGGCCCGCGCTGCGGGCTCGGCGAGCTGACGCTGCCCGCGGTCCAGCCCGGCTCGAGCATCATGCCGGGCAAGGTGAATCCCGTGATCTGCGAGGCGGTGATCATGGCGAGTGCCCAGGTGATGGCGAACCACGTGGCGGTGACGCTCGCCGCGCAGTGGGGCCAGCTCGACCTCAACACCATGCTGCCGCTCGCCGCGCGCAACCTGCTCGAGAGCGTGGCGCTGCTCGCCAGCGCGAGCCGCGCGTTCGCCGACCGGGCGCTCACCGGGCTCACCGCGAACGAGGAGACCTGCCGGAGCTACGTCGAGTTGTCGCCCGCGATGGCCACCGCGCTCAACCCGCTCATCGGCTACGACCAGGCGGCCGAGATCGCGAAGCGCTCGTATCAGGAGCGCCGCCCGGTGCGGGAGCTGGCCCGCGAGATGACGAAGCTGAGCCCCGAGGAGATCGATCGCGCGCTCGACCCGCGACGGCAGACCGAGCCGGGGCTGGAGCCGAGAGGCGGGGCCGGCGGCTGAGTGTGGTCGAGCGCCGATCATGACCATCGCGCCCGCCGACCCGCCGACCATCGACGCGCTGCTCGCGCGCCTGCTCGCGGCGCGCGAGCGGCTCGCGGGCGTCGCGCACCACACGCCGGTTCTGAACTCGCAGACGCTCGACGCGCGCGTGGGCGCGCAGGTGTTCCTCAAGTGCGAGAGCTTTCAGCGCGGCGGGGCGTTCAAGTTCCGCGGGGCGTGGAACGCGATCTCGCAGCTCCCCGACGAGGTGCGCCGCCGCGGGGTGATCGCGTTCTCTTCGGGCAATCACGCGCAGGCGGTGGCGCTGGTGGCGAAGCTCCACGGCATCCCGGCGGTGATCGTGATGCCGAGCACGGCGCCGGCCACGAAGCTCGAAGCGACGCGCGGCTACGGCGCCGAGATCGTGTCATACGACAACCTCGGCGAGCCGCGTGACGCCCTCGCCGAGCGCCTCGCGCGCGAGCGCGAGCTGACGCTGGTGCCGCCCTTCGACCATCCCGACATCATCGCCGGGCAGGGCACCGCCGCGCTCGAGCTGTTCGAGGAGTGCGGCGCACTCGACGCGCTGCTGGTGCCGGTGGGCGGCGGCGGGCTGATCTCGGGCTCTGCGCTCGCGGCGCGGCACGCGTCGCCCGGCTGCCGCGTGATCGGGGTGGAGCCCGAAGGGGGCGACGACGGCGTGCGTTCGTTCGAAAGCGGGGTGCTCACGCGCGTCGAGCAGCCGCACACCATCGCCGACGGGGCGCGCACGCCCTCGCTCGGCCATCTCACGTTCCCCGTCATCCGCGCGCTGGTCGCCGACATGGTGAGCGTGCCCGACGTGGCGCTGATCGAAGCCACGCGCTTCGCCTGGGAGCGGATGAAGATCATGGTGGAGCCGACCGGTGCGCTGGGACTGGCGGCGCTGCTCTCCCGGCGGGTGAAGCTCGAGGGACAACGCGTCGGCGTCATCGTCTCGGGCGGCAACGTGGACCTGGCGCGCCTCGGCGAGTGGTTCGGCGATCAGTAGATTGTGCGGGGGAGAATGTTGCCGGCTGAGCGGCGCACGGCTGAGGAGGGCGGCGGGAGGCGGAGGGCGGGGGTCAGAACGCGAGACGGAGTTGGTGGCTGCGGGCCGCGGTGATGCGGCGCGTCGGGACCCGCCCGCGGTAGTAGTCGTCCCAGGGCTGCGGCAGCCGTACGCGCGCCGGGAACAGCCGGTGCTTGAGCATTGCAGCGAGGTCGAGCGGCGCGGCGCGTAACCCGATGCGCATCGCCGGGGTGCCGCCGCCGTGGTTCTCCGAGAACGACTTGACGAAGTTGCGCCAGGCGAAGAGCAGCGCGGCGCGTTCGACCACGCTCTGGTGGCGCTTGGAGAAGGCGATGGTCTCGCGCTTGTGGTTGGCGCTGTTGTGGCGCAGCAGCAGATCGAGCAGGTTGACCGGGAACAGCGGGTTGCCGGGAGTGCGGGCCCGGCGCGAGGGGGTGCACTGGTGGTCAATGGTCCAACCCCGCAGTCGGCGGAAGGCGCGAGGATAGGCGGGGTGCTCGTCGGAGCGCACCACCAGGTGATTGCGGTGGGGGGCGGCGAGGCGGATGAGATCTTCCACGCTGGCCTGCAGCGCGCCGGGCTGGGGGCGGCCGTGGCAGGCTTCGAGCCGGGCGCGGCGGCGGCGTTGAGCCGGAGTCATGCGTCCCTTGCGGCGCAGCTCGGCGTGCGTGAAAGCGTAGATGAAGTGCGAGCGAGCGCCGACCGCGAGGTTGAGGTGCAGCGGGTGGTACTGGCTGAAGGCGAAACTCTCGAAGCCGTCGATCACGAGCGGTTCCTCAAGCGGGGCGCGGGGCCGGTGCCGGTGGAGGAAGAGGAGCGCATGGCGGCCGAGCCGGGCCGCCTGGGCCATCACGGTGGTGGGATGGCAGCGCGCTTCGCGCGCCAACTGGCGGTAGCCGGAGCAGGCCAGCAGCCGCTGGGCGATCGGCTCGAGCAGCGCGGGGCGCTTGAGGTAGTAGGTGGTGGAGAAGGTCTGGGTGCTGAAAGTGGCGCCGCAGTGTCGACAGCGGAAGCGGGGGATGACCCGCGGTTCACAGGCCCGGGGGTAGGTGCCGAAGCGAATCCAGCGCCAGGCGCGGGCTCCCAAGTGATAGCGGCAGCGGGCCCTGGGGCAGAACGGGGGGACGAAGCGAGCCAGCGCGTCTTCCATCGCTGGCCAGACATTGCACGATCCCGGCCAGCCACATTCTCCCCCGCACAACCCGATCAGTAGCGGTCGAGATCGTGGCCGATGACCGTGGGTCCGTCGAAGCCACCCTCGCGCACCCCGCGCAGCAGCTCTTCGTCGGTCCCGCCCATGCGCACGATGTGGTAGAGGACCAGCAGCTTCGGCCGCGCGCGCGCGGCGAGCGCGCCCAGCTCGCGGTCCGAAGTGTGGAAGGAGCGCATGTAGCGCACCCAGTCCTCGCCCCCGGGGCGCGGCTCGGGTGCCAGGCGCGACTCGGGGTAGACCTCGTGGATCAGGAGGTCCACGCCGCGGGCCGCCCGCTCCAGCTCCTCCGAGGGAGCGGTGTCCCCGGAGATCACGATCGAGCGGGACGGCGTGTCCATGCGGTAGGCGAAAGCCCACTTCCAGCTCCCGTGCGGAACGGGAATGGCGCGCACGCGGACACCCGCTGAATCGTAGACCAGACCGCCCGTGATCTCGCGCACCTCGACGCGATAGCCGCCGGGGGCGGCGTGCTCCAGCCCCCGCTCGCGGACGTGAATGTCCTCGTCCCAGGCCTCGATCAGGAGCCGCGTCATGCGCCTTGTTCCGGGCGGACCGAAGACGCGCAACGGCTCGCGCCGGCCCATCACCCACGAAGTGAAGATCAGGTCGGGGTAGCCCAGGGTGTGGTCGCTGTGCAGGTGGGTGAGGAAGAGCGCGGTCACGGATCCGCCGCGCACCGGCAGCCCCGCCGCCTCCATCTGGCGCACGACGCCCGGTCCGGCGTCGAACAGGAACATGCGCCGTCCCACGGTCACCGCCGTGGCGGGGCCCTGCGCCCGGTGGTTGGGATACGGCATGCCGGTGCCGAGCAGAATGACGACCGTGGTGTCGGGCGCGCCGATCGAATCCGCCGCCGCGTCCGCGCCGCCGCGAGCAGCGGCGGTGAGCGCGGCCAGGAACGCGGCGATGAGCACGGCCTGGCCGCGGTTCACGACAGCTCTCAGACCGAGCCGGATTCCGGCACCCGCCCCGCCTGTGCGGGCGCCGTCACCGCCTCGATCAGCGAATCCAGCGCGCGCTCGACCTCGCGTCCGAGGTGCACGTGCATCACGCGGCGGCGGCGGCGCTCCAGCACTTCGTAGTCGCCCGCGGCCTGAGCGCGGCGCAGCGCCGCGAAGCCGTAGCGCCTCCCGGGTAACGCAAGCTCCGGGCCCTCGTCGGCCGTGAGCTGGAGGAAGAGCCCGGTGTTGGGCCCACCCTTATGGAGCTGCCCGGTGGAGTGGAGGAAGCGCGGGCCGTAGCCGAGCGTGGTCGCGAGGCCCGACGCGGCGCGGCACGCGAGGCGCAGGCGCTGGAGCCGCTCGTGGCGCGCGGGCGTGCGGTGGAGATAGGCGCACAGCGCGACGTAGTCGCCGGGCCGCGCCATAGTGAGGAGCGCCGCGGCCCACGCGGCCGGGTCGGCGGGATTCGCGACCCGGGTCTGGAGCCCGTCCGCCACCGAAGTCGGCGCCTCCACCTCCACGTCGCCCTCGTGCGCGAGGGTGTAGGCGGCCGGGAACTTTCCCTTCGCCAGAAATTCCTCGAGCACGACCTGGGTCGCCTTCTTGGCCTCTGTGACGTTGGGCTCGTCGAAGGGATCCACCTCGATGATGGCGGCGGCGGTCGCGGTCGCGAGCTCCCAGCGCAGGAACTCGCCGCCCAGCGCTTCGAGCGTTGGCAGCCTCCAGCGCAGCACCGGATGACCGGCGGCCTCGAGCGCCGCGAGCGTCGCCGAGGTCGCGGGTGGAAGCGCGCGAGCCGAAACCGCCACGAAGACGCGATCGCTCGAGTAGAGCTCGGGACTTCCGAGCGGCTCGTCCGCCACCGGAATCAGACCTCTCGCATTCTTGCCGGTGCTCTCGGCGACGAGCTGTTCGATCCACGAGCCGAATGCTGCGATTTCCTCGCCCAGCACAAGTGTCACCTTGTTGCGGCCCGCACGGGCGAGCTCGCCGAGTGCCACGCCGAGCCGGACGGCCGGGTTGGCGGCGGGCGGCACATCGGGCCCGGAGGCCTGCGCCTCCGCGAGCGCCGCGTCGAGCAGGGCTTCGAGATTCACCCCGATGAGCGCGGCCGGCACCAGCCCGAACGGCGAGAGCGCCGAATAGCGCCCGCCGATGTCGGGAATGCCCCTGAACACGCGCCGGTACCCGCGCTCAGCGGCCAGCCGCTCGAGCAGGGTGCCGGGATCGGTCACCGCAACGAACGCGCGGCCCGGCGGGCGGGGGCTCGTCGCCGCGGCGCCCGCGGCTCGCACCCACTCGAAGAAGTAGCGCTCGAAGCTCGCGACTTCGATGGTGGTGCCGGATTTGGAGGAGACCACGAACAGGGTGCGCGTGGGCTCGTGACTCCCCGCGATCGCGCGCACCGCGGCGGGGGAGGTGTTGTCGAGCACGGCGAGCTCGAGCGCTCCCGGGGCGACGCCGAAGGTGAGCTGCAGCACCTCGGGTGCGAGCGAGGAACCGCCCATGCCGAGCAGCACGGCGTGGGTGAAGCCATCGGCCGCGACCTCGCGCGCGAAGGCGGTGAGCCCCGCCGCCGCCTCCCTCATGCGCGCCGGCGACTCGAGCCAGCCGAGCCGGCCGCGCGCCACTTCGCGGTGCGCCGGGTCGTCGCCCCACAGCGAGTCGTCGCGCGCCCACAGCCGCGGCACGAAGCGCGCCCGATCGAGTGCAACGAGGCGCGCCTCGATCGCGGCGGCGGCCGAACCCAGTGAGAACTCCACGGCGCCCTGGATTCAGCGGCCCGCGAACTGGAGCCGGCGCGACTCGAGCGTCTCGAGCAGCGACTCGTACGACTTCGCGAACGCCTGCACGCCCTCGGGCTCGAGCTGATCGATGAGCGAGTGGAGCGGAACCCCCAGCTCGGGCAGGCGCCGAAACAGCGCGTGCGCCTGGTCGAGATCGCGATCGATCCGCACCTCGGGCGTGCCGTGGTCGTTGAACGCGACCAGGGTCTGGGGCGGCATGGTGTTCACGGTGTCGGGGCCGATCAGCTCGTCCACATAGAGGGTGTCTCGATACGCCGGGTTCTTGGTGCTGGTCGAGGCCCACAGCGGCCGCTGGACGTTGGCACCCCTGGCCGCCAGCGCCCGGAAGCGCTCCGCGCCGAACGCGGCCTTGAAGCGCTCGTATGCGAGCCGCGCGTTGGCCACCGCCGCCTTGCCCTTCGCCGCCTCGAGCTCGGCGCGCGCCGGTGCGCCGGCCGGGAGCGCCGCGATCGCCTGGTCGATGGCCTTGTCCACCTTGGAGTCCACGCGCGAGACGAAGAAGGAGGCCACTGAGAAAATGGAGGCGAGCGCGAGCCCGCGCGCCGCGCGCTGCTCCAGCCCGGCGAGATACGCGTTCATCACCTGCTCGTAGCGCGCCAGCGCGAAGATGAGCGTGACGTTGATGCAGATGCCGTCCGCGATCAGCGCCGTGATCGCGGGCAGGCCTTCCGCGGTCGCCGGCACTTTCACGTAGAGGTTCTCGCGCGCGACTTCGCGGTGCAGGCGGCGCGCTTCCTCGATGGTGACCTCGGTGTCGTGGGCGAGGCGCGGGCTGACTTCGATGCTCACCCGACCGTCGAGGCCGCCGGTCTGCTCCCACGTCGCCCGCAGCCGGTCGCACGCCATCTGAATGTCCTCGACCGCCAGCGCCTCGAACAGCGCGGGGCCGGCGAGGCCGCGCCCCGCGCGCTCGCGCAGCGCGGCATCGTAGTCGTCGCTCTCAGCGATCGCGAGCTGGAAGATGGTGGGGTTGGAGGTCACGCCCACGACACCTTCCTCGCGCACCAGCCGGTCGAACTCGCCCGAGAGCAAGTGTCCGCGGCGGATGAAGTCGAGCCAGACGCTCTGGCCGAGGCGGTTCAGCTGTTCGGCGCGGCTCGGCATGCATTCTCCTTCGTGCGACCCCGTGGAGCGCGGGCCTCGTTCAACGCTTCATGTTCTGGGCGAGACAGACCATCCGGCCCTCGGGATCCCGGCAGATCGCGAGGCGGTGGCCCCACGGCATGTTGGCCGGCGCCTGTTGGAACTCGACGCCCTTCGCCACCAGGTCCCGGTGCGCCTGGTCTACGTCCTTCACGAAGAAGTAGAGCCCGGGCTCGCCCGGCGGCCGCCACTGCTCCGGCGGTCCCGGCACCGGCGCCATGAAGCCAAGGCTGGTGCTGGGGGTCGTGAAGATCGAGACGTAGCCGAACTTCGGATCGTGGATGTAGTTCCCGAAGCCCAGCGTCTCGGTGTAGAAGCGCCGGATGGCGTCGAGATCGTGGCTCGTGTAATCGAGGTGGTGTTGCCAGACTCCGATCGCGCTGGTCGCGGGCTTCCCGTTCGGGGCGAGCGCGTGCGCGGGCGCCTTCGCGGTTGGCTTCGCGGCGGGGCGCTTCGGAGCCGCGCGCTTCCGCGGAGCCGCACGCTTCGTGCCGCGCGACTTCGCGCGCGCGGGCGTCGCCCGCATCGTGGTGCGCTTGCGCGCGCCCGGCTTCCGGGCTGCCATCGGGAAACCTCCGTGGGTCGTGAGTTCGGGAGAACCGGAACCACTCGACGCCAAGAAGATGCGCCAGCGCGCGGTCGGGCGCAACACAGGGCGCGTGGCGTGGGACTCGATCGGGTGCCGGCCGGCGTGCGGCGCCGGTTGCTTTCGCCCGGTCCGCTGACCACGCTGCCCATCATCGCCGCTCTCGCATTGACTCGTTCTCCCTGAAGCGCACAATGGCGGGCGTCCCCCCCGGAAGCATGTGTTTGAGGAGTGAAAGGAGACCATCTCGACATGCCACCTCTCGGAATGCGCCGCGCGGAACTCAGGCTCTTGAAGGACCGTGATGCCCAGGACAATCGGCAGGTGCCGGCGGTCGGCGCGATCGCGACCGTCTACCGGCAAGGGGCGACCGTGTCCGCCGCGGTCGAAGTCCACGAGCACGACACGCTCACGGTCCCGGTCTACTCCCCGGGACGATTGCAGTACGGCGATGATGTCGTGGCGATCGGCGGACCTGACCGTGAATTCCAGGTTCGTGCGCTGGGCGAGACCTCGCTCGAGCTCGACTACCTCGGGACCTCCGACCTCATCCTGAGCCCGGGGGAGCGGATCTATCCGACCACACCGTTGCAGGTGTTCGCGGGAGATGCGCCCCATTTCTTGGACAGTGTTGACCCCCAGATTGTGTGGTCAGCGCCACGACTTCAGGCTCGCCAGATCGATCAGCGGAGCCTGATTGCCGAGGGCTGAGTGACGCCGCCGATGGTTGTAGTACGTGATGCGCTGTCCGACGACCCGCGCGAGCTCGGCGAGGTCCGCCGCGTCGACGAGCAGCGACCGGTTCTCGGTCTTGAACCGGCTGTGGAACGACTCCATCTCGGTGTTGTCGTGGCAGCCGTCCAAGGCGTACGAGAGCCGGACCCGGTCGCGCAGCACCAGCTGCCCGGTCCAGCCGTATCCGGTGTACACCGAGTCCTGATCGTGATGAACGATGATGCCCGCAACGGGCCAGCCATGACGTTGCAGCCAGCGCTTCGCAGCAGTCCACGCCCGCAGCGCCAGCGCGGTGTCGGCATGCACGCCCAGCGCCCAGCCCGGCACGACCTTGCTGGTGTGATCGACCAGCGCCATCAGCTGCGCCTTGCCGCCGGCGTAGACCAGTTCCGTGAAGTCGGTGTGCAACGCCGCCAGCGGCCCGACCTTCTCGAGTTGCGCCAGCAGGTTCACCCGGTTGCCCGCCGCCGTGATCACCTGGCGCAACCCACTCGGTCGCGGCGGCTGCGTCTGCCGCATCAGCGGCAGGCCCCAGCAGCGGTGCAGCCGGCGCACGACCTTCTCGTTGATCGCTTCGCCGAGCCGCTCGCTCAGCTCCGTCGTCGTCCGTCGGTAGCCGTACTCCGGATGGTCGCAGGCGATCTGCTCCAGCGGCCGGCGCAGGTGCGCGTGGCGTTCCTCGTACGCGTGCGGATGAGCGGCCCGGTAGTACCACGTCGCCCGCGCTATCCCGAGCACGGTCAGGGCGGGCGCCAGGCCGAACTCGGCCTGCACCGACTTCGCCAACTCCACCTTGGCTGCGAGGCTCATGCGCTCCGCCCCAAGAAGTTTTTTAAAAGGGCGATCTCGACTTCCTTCTTGCCCAGCAACTGCTCGAGCTCCGCGACCCGACGTTCGCCGTCCTTCGCCACCTCGCCGCGCTCGAACAGCGCCGGCCCGCGCTCGATGAACCAGTGCTTCCAGATCCCGACCGAGTTCGCGTGGACGCCATACGCCTTGGCGATCTGCCCGGGCGTCTTCTCGCCCTTGAGGGCCTCGATCACCACCTGGAACTTTAGCTTCGCCGTGTATCTCCGAGCCGCTCTCGGCATGACTGCGATCCTCCTCCGTTGGCGACATCTCGACGATGCCGCTCCAGTCCACGGAGGTCAACGCCACATTCAGGCTCTGTCCAATAGGCGGGGCTCATGACCGCGGAGGCCACCGGGGCGGTGCCCCTGTCGTCGCTCACCTCCGACTCACGCGGCCTGGTCGCTTTCTACTGCCCCGAGGCCCGCTTCGACTACGCGGTGAGCGGAGCCACGGCCGGCACCGCAGCGGGGTTCTACCCGGACGGACAGGCCGGCTGGGGCCAGGGCGAGCTGTCGTGGCTCAACGCGCGGAACTTTCCCTCGATCCAGGCTGCGATCGACTCGCTGCCGCCCGCGGGCGGCACGGTGTTCCTGCCGGCCGGCCTCTACACGCTGACGAATACGCTCTACCTGCCGTGCGATCGGCCCTGTCATCTGATCGGCGAAGGCCGACATGAAAGCCCGGCGCGCGGGACCGTGCTCCAGTGGAGCACGAACGTCGGGATGCTGAAGCTCCGCGGCGACTATTCGAGCGTGAAGAGCCTGACGCTACGGAACACCTCCGGTGGGCAGGCCACGCGCGAGGATCAGGGCTACGGCATCATGATCGGGCGCCGCAACTTGAACGACCCACACCCGCCCCCGGAGCCCAGCACCAGTCCGCTGCAGAGCGAGTACCTGCGCGGTGGGCGCATCCCGATGCACGCGGTGCTGATCGAGGACGTGACGATCCAGGGCGCGCCGGGATGGGCGATCCATATACCCGGTTTTGGCAAGCTCTCGGACGAGGTCACCAATGAATACGATGCGGTCGTTCCTTCCCCGACCGAGGGTGGAACGCTGTCGCTGTGGGTCGATCTGAAGCGAGTGAGGACCGTGGGCTCCGTGCGCTACGGGGCCCTCTTCGTGGGCACCGGGTGCACGACCACCTTCTTCGAGAACTGTGGCTTCCTCGTTCAGGGCATGGGCCAGGTGGTCAACGACACCTGGTACGTGTACCTCGCGGGATGCGCGCTGCCGGTGTTCGTTCGTTGCACCATCGAAGGACAGAGTCCCACGACCAAGCCGTGGGTGCGCATGTTTGGCACCGTCGACCCGGTGTTCGACTGTTGCTGGTTTGAGAACAACGGTCCAAGTATTCCGCGAGATCCAACGTATTTTCTCAATCTGGCTGGCGGATGCCGGGGTGGCGCGATTCGACACTGCCGGTTCGTGCGAGACCCCAACTGTAACGGCCATATGAGCGTGCTCAAGATCGAGAGTGGCGGCGCCCATGGGCTGCAGATACTCAACCCTGGAGGCGAGTCGGCTGAGGCCAGCTGGAATCCGCTGCAAAATCAGTACCAGGGCCCGCCGCACTTCGATCTTGGCGGGGACACGAATGTGGGGGTCGTGATCTCCGGGGCGGGAACCTTTCGAGATGTCGCGACCAATCGTCAGTTGCAGATCGCGAACGCGCCGCGGGCCGGGGCGTTCACGGGCCGGGCGCTGGGCAGGCTCACGGGAACGACCACGACCGAGCTCTTCAACCCTGCCTCGGACGATCCGGCCATGCGGCAAGAGGGGAACCTCATCATGAACTGGGATCTTCCCGGGACCGGCTCGGCGATCGGGGTTCCGATGTACAAGTGGGGAGGGACCGCCACCGACCCGAAATGGCGGCTCGTCAACAACGCGCCGTCGCTGACTCAAGAGGAGCGCGACGCGCGCACCAACTGGGTGGACGGCGACATGATCCTGCTCTTGACTACCGTGGGGACTCCGGTGCTTCAGATCCGTTACCAGAACGCATGGAAGAACATCGCGCTGTCATGAAGCGTTCCCGGGAGGCCGGGTCGCGCCTCAGCCGTGGCGCGTGGACTCATGCCATCGGGCATGGGCTGCTCGCGGCGGGCGGGCCAGCGCTGCTCGCGGTGCTCTTTCTTCCGACGCTCGCAGCCGCGGCATGGCCGACCGACAGCACGGTCAACGTCGCGGCCTGCACCGCGCGCTACTCACAGAAGTACACGGTGGCCGCATCGGATGGCGCGGGCGGGCTGTTCATGGCCTGGGAGGATGATCGGCCCGATACCAACGGCATCCTCCCCGACATCTACGCCCAGCACCTGCTGGCCGATGGCTCGATCGCACCCGGCTGGCCGCCCAATGGGGCGCCGGTCTGCACGACTGTGGTTCAGTCCTACAACCCGACGATGGACTCCGACGGGATGGGAGGGGCGCTGATCGCCTACTTCGACGCTCACGGCCCGCCGGGCGGCGGCTACTATGTGCAACGCCTGAATGCGGCCGGTGTTCCGCTCTGGACGGTGAATGGCGTCCTCATGAGCGGCAATCCCGGCCAGCCCAACGGATACGCCCCGTCCCTCGTCTCCGACCGTTCTGGTGGCGCGTTCGTCGCGTGGGTGGATGGGAGAATAGGCTTCCCATTCTTCAGCGGCATTTTCGCGCAGCACGTCTCCGCGTCGGGGACGCTGCTCTGGCCGGCGGCGGGCGTTCCCGTGTGCACGATTTCCACCCGGGCCTTCGCTCCCGTCGTGGCACTCGACGGCATGGGAGGGCTGTTTGTCGCGTGGAATGATCTTCGCGTTAGTCCGGACACGGTGAGGATCTTCGCGCAGCACCTGGCTGTGGACGGCACACCGCTCTGGCCCGTGAACGGAGTTCAGGTTTCGACCTCGCCCAACTACCAGGGGATCGGTGGAAGCGGATACAGGTGCGCTGCCAATGACCTGGCGGGCGGGGTCTACATCGGCTGGTCTGACCAAGAACAGTACGGGCCCTCGAACGCCTACGTTCAGCATCTGACCTCGACGGGGGCGCCGAGTCCCGGCTGGCCGGCGACGGGCATCCCCGTGAGCTTCGACCCCAGTGCGACTCACTTCCAAGCCGCGCCGATCCTGACGCCCGACGGCGCGGGGGGAGTCGTGCTGACGTTTCGAGAATCGCGCTTCCTCGGGATCCGGGCCCAGCGCGTGGCGCCCGACGGGACGCTGCTGTGGGGCGCCAGCGGGTTGTCGGTGTTCGGCACGAACGCGGGCCTCTACCACGAGACGGTGTCGGACAGCGCGGGCGGGTTCGTTTTCGGGACGGTTTACTCCACCACCGTGTTCGCGCAGCGGGTCAGTGCGCTGGGGGTGCCGCAATGGAAGGCCGGGGGGGTGGTGATCGGCGGCTCGTCCTCGACCAAGGCCGACCTGGCGGGCGCCGCCGACGGCGCCCACGGCGCGATCTTCGCCTGGTCGGACCACCGCAACGACGCGCCCGGGCTCGATCCTGACTTCGCCGGCGACATCTACGCTCAGAACGTGCAGGCCGACGGCAGCATCGGCGGAGTGGTGGTGGCCACGCGCCTCGCGCTGGTGAGCGCCGACGCCCGGCCGGACCGCGTGGTGCTGCGGTGGTTCAGCGCCGAGGGCGGCGCGGTCGCGGCCAACGTCTACCGGAGCGGCGATGGCGCGAGCTGGACGCTCCTCGCTTCGATCGTCTCCGACGGCACCGGACTCTTGCGCTACGAGGATCGCGAGGTCGCGGCCGGTCGCCGGTATGGCTACCGGCTCGGTGTGGCGCGCCCGGAGGGCGAGGAGTTCACCGAGACCACCTGGGTGGAGATCCCCACGGACCTCGCTCTGGCTTTGGACGGTCCGTGGCCGCAGCCGGCCGCGAGCGTGGCGTTGCTCCGCATCACGCTGCCGCGCGCCTCACCGGTGCGGCTGGTGATGCTCGACGTGGCCGGCCGCGAGGTGGCGAAGCTGCTCGACGGGCCGCTGGACCCCGGCCAGCACACGATGCGCTGGGAGTTTCGCGCCGCCGCGCGCGCGCCGCTCCGGGACGGCGTCTACTTCGCAACGCTCGAGGTCGAGGGCCGTCGGCTCAGCCGGAGAGTCGTCATCGTGCGATAAGGGCATCTGTCCTCTCACTTTCGATTGAACTCGGGAGTTGATCCGCGTGCTTGCTCTCGCCCGGTCCGACCCGCATCGCCGGTTGGACGCCCTCGTGCCGCGCCGTTAGTATCGCGCCGCAAATTGCGTTCCCTCGGCGAGGAGCGCCACGCCGTTCCTGCCGTGGATGGGTGGTGGGCGACGAGAGATGGCAGAGACCATGATCAGACACCAGCAGCTCGAGACCTGGGTGAACGAGACGGCGGCGATGTGCAAGCCGGACCGGGTGGCGTGGTGCGACGGTTCGGAGCGCGAGTATCAGAACATGCTGCGCCTGATGGTGCAGGCCGGCACCGCGATGTGGCTCGACGGGAAGAAGCGCCCGAACAGCATCTACGTGCGCTCCGATCCCGCCGACGTCGCGCGCGTCGAAGAGTTCACTTTCATCTGCTCGCGCGACCGGGGCGATGCCGGTCCCACCAACCACTGGCGTGACCCGGCGGAGATGAAGGCGACGCTGACCGGGCTCTTCACGGGTGCCATGAAGGGCCGCACCCTGTACGTGATTCCCTACAGCATGGGTCCGATCGGCTCGCCGATCGCGAAGATCGGGATTGAGATCACCGACTCGCCTTACGTGGTCGCCAGCATGCACATCATGGCGCGGGTCGGCGCCCGGGTGCTGGATGCGCTCGGCACCGAGGGCGAGTTCGTGCGCGGGCTCCACTCGGTCGGAGCGCCGCTCGCGGGCAACGCCCCCGATTCACCCTGGCCGTGCAACGCGCAGACCAAGTACATCTGCCACTTCCCCGGGAGCCGCGAGATCTGGTCGTACGGCTCGGGCTACGGCGGCAACGCCCTGCTCGGGAAGAAGTGTCACGCGCTGCGGATCGCCTCGGTTCAGGCGCGCGACGAAGGGTGGCTGGCCGAGCACATGCTC
>CAZYQK010000043.1:0-22555 GCA_964650245.1 uncultured bacterium
GCGGGCCTGGCACCCGCGGCGCGCCCGCCCGCGGCCGGACCCGCGCCCATCCCGGAGAGACGCTGCTCGAGCGCTTCGAGCCGCGCCAGAATCTGGGCCAGCGTCTCGCCCGGCTCGAGCGTGGCCATCTGCAGCACCGCGGCTTCGAGATGCACCAGCGGCTGCGGGCTGTCGCGCATCGGGCCCGAGGCTTCGGAAGCGAGCTTCAGGAGCCGCAGCAGGTCGCCCTCGCTCCAGCCCCCGCCCTGCGCCCGCAGCCGCTCGATGTCGTGCGCGGCGAGCGCAACCAGGTCGCCCCCCTTCGGGTCCACCTTGAGGACCAGGATGTGGCGCACGTGCTCCGCCAGGCCCTCGGCCAGATCGCGCGCGTCGAGCCCCTTCTCGAACGCCGCGCTCAACGCCCGCAGCGCCGCGGCCGGATCACGCTTCACGATCGTGTCTGCGAGCGTGAAGAATGCCTCGCGGTCGGCGATCCCGAGCACCCGCCGCACCAGCTCCTCCGTGACCTGCGGCTCACCCGCCGACACCACCTGGTCGAGCGCGCTCACCGCGTCGCGGAGCGACCCTTCCGACTTGTGCGCGATGAGCAGCGCGCCGCCCTCGTCGAGCGTGAACTTCACGCCCTCCGGATCCCGCGCCTCGCGCGTGGCGATCGCGAGCAGGCGGTCGGCCACCTTGCGCAGCGGCACGCGCGCGAAGTCGAAGCGCTGGGTGCGCGAGCGGATGGTGTCGGGCAGCTTCTGCGGATCGGTGGTGGCGAAGATGAACACCAGGTGCGGCGGCGGCTCCTCGAGGGTCTTGAGGAGCGCGGCGAAGGCGTCGCCCGAGAGCTGGTGCACCTCGTCGATGATCACCACGCGGAAGATGCCGCCAGTGGGCGTGAAGCGCACTTTCTCGCGCAGCGCCTGGACGTCGGCGATACCGCGGTTCGAGGCGCCGTCGATCTCGGCCACGTCGAGCGACACGCCGGCCGTGATCTCGGTGCAGCTGGTGCAGGCGTTGCACGGATCCGCGCCCTGGTGGACGCCCGCGCGGCGGCGCTCGCAGTTCAGGGCCTTGGCCAGGATGCGCGCGGTGGTGGTCTTGCCCACGCCGCGTGCGCCGGTGAAGAGGAAGGCGTGCGCGATGCGGCCGGTCTCAAGCGCCCGGGCCAGCACCGTGCTGACGTGGTCCTGGCCGATCAGGTCGGCGAGGACCTGGGGGCGGTATTTGAGGGCGAGCGCGCGATGGGCCATGGGGTCCGCCGAGATAAGGGCCAGGTTACACAGCGGCACTCCCGAGTGATTGCTTACCGCTGCTACCTTCCGGTCCTGACGGGGTTCACAAGTTCGGGTTGCGCTGGGCCTGGCCCAGAAAGAATGGTGGAGATGAGCGGATTCGAACCGCCGACCCCCTCGTTGCGAACGAGGTGCTCTCCCAGCTGAGCTACATCCCCACGACGCTTGGGGTTCGGCCCGCGCGCCGCGTTCGAGGGCCGCGCAGGCGACCGGGGCCGCATAGTAGCAGGGGTCTGGCCGGGGTCAAGGCGCGGGGCTGCGTTCCATCTTTCCCCGTGCGTTCGCCCGCTCACCGCCCGCCCAGCGCCACGCGCATGAACTCGGCGACGTCGCGCTTGAGCTTCGCCAGCTCGCCGGTGTGGATGTACATCATGTGCCCGGCCTCGTACTCGCGCGTCGTGACGCGCCCACGCTCCTCGGGCTCGAGCCCCAGGTGGTCGAGCGTGTACTGGGTCGCGAAGTAGGGGGTGGCCAGATCGTAGTGGCCAGAGGCGATGAACAGCTTCATCGCCGGGTTCTTGGCGAACGCCCCGCGCAGCGCGCCGCTCACGTCTGGGAAGCCGGCGCGGGCCGAGCCCCAGTCCCACTGTCCGATGCCGCCGCCCAGGATGTGGTATGGCACGTCGCTCTTGTAGCCCAGCTCCGACCGCACGTAGTGGTTGAAGGCGGCGGTGTAGGGCGGGCGAATCGCAGCCAGGCTCGGATCGAAGTCGGGCGTCTCGCTGACGGCGCTCTCGTCGATTCCCTTGAACCGGCTGTCGAGGCGGCCCACCGTGCGCCGCTCGGAGCGCAGCAGCTCCTTGGTGAAGTGCTGGATGTCGACGCGCAGGTTGGCCTGATCGATGTAGGACTTCGACAGGCCGGTGTAGCGCGCGAGCCGCTCGATCGCCTCGGCGCGGTCGGCGGCGGAGAGCCGGTCGCCGCGCGCCAGCACGCGCGGGTAGCCATCGCCCGCCCACTTCTCGACCTCTTCGAGCGCGACGTGCAGATCCTGGCCCTGGAGATCGGGCGGGAGCTTCTTGTGATACCAGGCGGTCGCGGTGTAGGTGGGCAGGAACAGCGAGTAGGGCAGCTCGTTCCCGCGCGCGAAGTCCGCGGTCTCGAAGTTGAGGATCGAGGAAACCAGCAGGATGCCGTTGAACGCGATGCCGGAGCGCTCGACCAGATACCCGGAGAGGCCGGCGGCGCGGGTCGTGCCGTAGCTCTCGCCCACTAGGAACAGCGGCGAGGCCCAGCGCCCGTAACGCGTGAGGTAGAGGCGAATGAATTCGCCCACCGACTCGACGTCGCCCTGCACCCCCCAGAACTTCTTCCCGAGCTCGGGCTTGGTGGCGCGGCTGAATCCGGTGCCGACCGGATCGATGAAGACCAGATCGGTCCGATCGAGCCAGGTGTAAGGGTTGTCCACGAGCTGGTAGGGCGGGGCCGGCATCCCGCCCTCTTCCAGCATCTTCACGCGCCGGGGCCCCAGCGCCCCAAGGTGGAGCCATACCGAGGACGAGCCAGGGCCCCCGTTGAACGAGAACGTGAGCGGCCGGGTCTCGGGTCCACCGCCGCGCTCGGCGGTGTAGGCCATGAAGAAGATCCAGGCCTCGGTCTCGCCGGTCTCGTTCTTGAGCGGGAGCTTGCCCGTGGTCACGCTGTAGCGCAGCGGCCGTCCGTCGATCGTGATCTGGTGCTGCGTGACCACCGGAACGGTGTCGGCCGGGCTCGAGTCCTTCTTGTCGGCGGCGGGCCCGGCCGGGGCGGGTGCTGCGAGCAGCGCGGCGGTGATCAGGGGCAGGAACACGGGACGCGGGCTCCTCTCGAAGGAGTAATGGCGGAGAGAGAGGGATTCGAACCCTCGAGGCGGTATAAGCGCCTACACGATTTCCAATCGTGCTCCTTCAGCCACTCGGACACCTCTCCGCTTCAGGGCATTCGCCCGCGATCCCTCGCGGCGGGCCGCAACGCTTACCACGCGGGCGAAGGGGCGGCAAATGTCCGGCGCGCGGGTCGCGGCCTGATAGCGTAAGATGTTCGCCGCTCCAAACGCGGCGCGGGCTCCGCTCCCGAGCTCCGCCCGCGAGATGTAGTGCACGCCCACCCTCAAGGAAGCCTCGATGCCCGTGATCAATACCATCGCCCCGCGCTGCGGCGCGCTTCGGTCTCGTTCCGTCGCGAGCGCCGCGCTGCTCTCCGCCGCGCTGCTCGGCGCGCCGCTCGCCGTCACCCATGCGGCCGGTGGCAAGCGCATGACGACTCAGGAGGTCCAGGATTACAGCCAGGCAACCGGGGACCCGGCGCGCGCCGGATGGGCGATCGCGCGGCTGCGAAACTTCCTGGCCAGCGATCCGGACAGCGCCTACGCCTTCTTCGCGCGCCGGATGCTGATGCGCGCGCTCGGCACCACGCACGCGCCGGTCCGGCAGCTCGTCGCCGCCGCGGAAACCACCTCCTCGCTGCTCCCGGCCGACCCGCGCATCACCATCTTCTTCTACGGCGAGCTGGCGCAGACCCTGCTCGACCGCGGCGAGGCGCTCGACCGCGCGCTCGAGTTCGCCCGGTACTCCCACGCCGACGTGCCGCGGGGCGAGCAGTACGGGCAATTGCGGGCCGCGACCCTCGGCACGCTCGGGCAGGCGCAGCTCAGGAACGGCCTCGCCGACAGCGCGATCGCCGCGTTCCGAATGGCGCTCCCGCTTTCGCCCGACAGCCAGGCGGTGCTATTCCATCTGGGCGAGGCCCTGGAGCAGCAGAAGAAGGCCGACCTCGCCATCGACGCGTATGCGCGGTCCCTCGGCGTCTACTTGAGCCGCGACAGCTCGGCCGCGAAGCCGCTACGCGTGCTGTGGCGCAAGCGCTACGGCTCGCTCAAGGGCATGGACGCGCGCATCGACGCGGCGCGCGCCGCTTCGCGCAGGCTGATCGCGTTCGACGCGCGGCGCCACGAGAAACCCGCCCCGCCCTGGACGCTGCCCGATCTCGACGGCAAGCAGATCCGATCTTCCGAGTTCAAGGGCAAGGTGGTGGTGCTCGACTTCTGGGGATCGTGGTGCGGCCCCTGCCGGCAGGAGCTGCCGATCTTCCAGGCGATGTATGAGCGCTACAAGGGGCGGGGCGTGGTGTTCATCGGAATGAACTGGGAGCGCCCGGCGCAGGGCCAAGACCCCAAGCGGATCGTGCGCGACTACATCGAGCGGAACAAGTTCACGTTCCCGGTGATCCTCGATCACGACCACGTGGCGACCACGGCCTACGGCATCGAGGGCTTTCCCACCGTGTTCCTGATCGACAAGAGCGGGACCATCCGTTACAAGAACGTCGGCGTCGCGGAAGGTATCGAGACCATCCTTCAGGATCAGATCGAGTCGCTGATGAACTAGGGCGGGCGGAGGGCGGCGGCCCCTGCGCACCGTCCTCCGGCGCGCCGCTACTCGGTCCGGAAATGCAGAAGCTCTTCGCGGAACTTCGGCCGGGCCCAGATCAGGTACGCGGCCATTGCCCCGGACGCGAGCGCCCCGGACGCTACCATCGTCCACGCACCGACCGCCTCCCTCACCCCCGCCGTCAGCACCAGGAAGAACCCCAGCGTGTGGAAGGTGATGAATAGGTAGACCACCGCCCCCACGTACCACAGCTCGGGGCCGCGCTCCGAGAGAAATGCGAGCCACGCCGCCAGGATCCCGAGCGCGAGAAAGATGACGAGATGGGCGCCGTTGTAGGCCAGGATGGGCCCCGGCGCGATCACCAGTTGCGACGCGTCGTCCAGCCCGTAGAAGAGCGCCGAGCCGAGGAGCGCGGCGGTGTGAAACGGAGAGCGACCGAGGAACAGGTTGACGATCGCGAAGAGCACGGCGACCGTGACGTGGCCGATGATGCCCGCGATCAGCCCTTCGCGGAACACCTCGGTGCGTTCGGGTTGCATGGAGACCTCCCCAGGGCGCGAGCCAGCTCGTGCCACACGAGATACCGTGGGAGGTCTCCCTTCGAGGCTAGGAGCCTGGCCAGCGCGGAGCAAGGGGTGGTTTCGGGGGCCGGGTGCGAGGCGTTGATCGCGCCCGGCGGCGGTGCGGCAGGCGTTGAATCTGGCGGAGAGGGAGGGATTCGAACCCTCGAGGCGCTTACGCGCCTAACGGTTTTCGAGACCGCCCGATTCAACCGCTCTCGCACCTCTCCGCTGGCGTTTCTAACATCATGGGCAACAACGCGCAAGGATCTGTTCGCGATCGCACCGCGGCAAGCACTGGCGAGCTGGTAGACCGCACTGCTCCGTATCCTCTCAAGCTTCTACGCCTCTTGCTGGGACCGCTCTTGAACCCAACTGCCCAGGAGTTCCGCAAGCAGCCAGTGCCAGCCCGCTTCAAGCGCGGCTTGCGTCACAGCGGAACCTCTTGCCTGCGACCGACGGCTCGATCGCGGTGACGAACCCTCGTCGCGAGCCGACTCTCTAAGGAGTGGTCGGTGTGGTCATGCGGCGCTGGCCACGGGGTCGGCACTCGGGGCACCACACGCCGGATTTTGCGACAACGGAGAGCACAGTGAAGCGGTGCCCTCGACCGCACTCGAAACGCAGCGGCCCGCGATGGTTGTTCCAGGATCGCGTGACGCATCGGCCACCGCGCTCCTGGGCCAGCGCCCGCATTCCTTCGAGCGTTCCCGGTACCAGATGAGCGCAAACCGGGCACCAGCTACCCTTGCGAACGTGCATGGGGCGGGCGCGCCACGTATGGCCGAGCGCGCAACGCCAGCCCAGGTGCACGCTGCAGCCCCGGTACGTGGCGGACAGGCACTCTCCACCGCGCTCGACCGCGGTCGCGCGCATGTCCTCGATGCTCAGGCGCGCGAATCTGCGCCCGAACAGCCGGCAGACCGGGCACCAGCTTCCCTGGAGCACGGAAGAAGGATGCGCGTCCCACACGTGTCCCTCGAGACAACGCCACCGCAGCTTCGTGGATTTGTTCACGTACCGCCTCGACAGACACAGCCCGCCGCGCTCGCGCGCGATCTCGTTCATCCGTTCGATACTGTCTCGCGGGAACCATCGGCACTTCGAGCACCATCGTCCGCGACTGACCGAGGAGGCGATTGCCTCGAACCGATGTCCCCGGGCGCAGCGCCACTGCAGGTGATCCGAGGACTTTCTGCAGGCGGCGGAAAGGCAGGCTCCCCCGCGCTCGCGCGCAAGGCGGCGCATGAGCGCCAGCAGCGATTCCTGCCTGCACTTCGGACACCATTTGATGTCGTCCACGCGCTTGGGCAGCTCCTCCCAGATGTGGCCGCGCTCGCAGCGAATTCGAACCTTGCCCATCGTCCTGCCGCCCACAGGGGCGAGAAGCTTTCCGCCCCGTTTCTTCGCCATGAGCTCGATCCTGCGCAGCGTCTCCTGCCTCCGGAGCGCCTGCTGCTTCCGCGTCCCTCCACGGCTCGATCCGGCACACTCGAGACACCAGGACCCTATGAGGATGTTCCTCGGGAGCTGGCTGAACTCATGGCCGTCGGCGCACCGGAAGCGGAGCATGGTCCCAGAGCCCTTGTAGGCCGGAGAGATGATGGTGCCGCCATGCCGGGTGACGAACCCTTGGAGTCGCGCATGAGCCCTGGCCTTGACTTCGACATACTTGCGGGCCTTCGCGCACACCGGGCACCACCTGCCTCGCCCCAGCTTGAAGGCGGTTTGCGTCCACTCATGGTCCTCCGAGCACCGAAAACGGAGCTGGTTCGTGTCGCCGAGGAACGCGCATGAGAGCAGCCGGCCGCCACGCGCCACGGCCATCCGCCGGACGTGTGCCAGATCCCGGGCCGACATCCTCCTGCTCAAAGAATCCTCATCTTCAGCGCGCTTCTCCTTGGAGCCGGGGCGCAGCGCGCGTGGATCCGCTCCCATCCGCTCCGAGCGGCAACAGTTTCAGGCAGGATGTGGACGCACTGGGAAGCGTCGAGCCTCTCGTCTTCCGGCATCGCAGTCCCTCAACCAGTCCTCGCTCATGTCGTCCCTCAATCCTCGTCGACAAGTCGGGCCAGCTGGACTTCGTCTTGGAAGATGACCTGGCCCTGCTCCCCGACCAGCCACGACTGCCACCCTCTCTCGTCTTTCTCGACGTACGCCCGCTGAACCCGAGACCACGGGGTCGTCCAGCCTGGTGCGCTCCCAGTGACAACCTCGAGCGGCACGCTCAGCCGGTAGGCTTGCTGCATGAGGTGGTAGAGCGTCGGTTCATCGCGATGGACCCAGGGGGCGGGGATCCTCTCGTCCAGAAAGCCCCAGCGGAGTCTTACGGCTCCGTGTAGACGCCCGTACTGATAGAGCGCATAGAGGGACTTGGCGTCCGCCTCGAGCCGGCGCCGGAACTTCGTGTGCTCCCCGCCGTACAGGTACCGCCGCATGACTTTCGAGTCGCCGAAGGGACGGCTGATCCCGCACGATCCGTGAACGAGCAGGTCCGTGGTGATCCTGAGCGTCCGCCCTCGTTTGTTGAGCTGCCTGGTCTTCTGTGGAGGTCCCAGCTCAGCCAGCCGACGCTCGCCAGGGTCGAAGCCCAGGCTCCGAAGGAGTTCCCGCACCTGCACCGCGGCGATAATGTCGTAGCCAATGAGATCATCCTTGGCCCTGGCGATCTCCTCTCCCACGAGAGTGGTGATCTCACGGCGGCCGACATCGAGAAGAACGATCGCTTCGGGCCTCTGTGCCGGAAACGGGTGGACAAGAACCCGGGTCATGCGAGCCAGTCGCTCGGCGTTGGCCTCGCGTTCCCTCTCGAAGTGCCTGCGGTGTGCCTCGATGATCGCGGGGTCGGGTCGCATTCGGGCCCACCGACGGACGATTTCGATCCGCTCTCGAGTTGCTTGCCTGGCCGATCGAACTGCCTCGTGTTCGACATCGAGATTCCACCACCCGTCATCCCGCGGGCGGATCGCAGCACCCTGCCGCCAGTATTTGGACGAATCAGCGGACAGCAGACTCCCCTGGCTGCGCGCCCGGACAAAGGCTAGAACGTCGTCTGATTTCATCGCCGCGCCGTGAGCGTCCAGTACGCAGATCGCGATCCGGTGCGCCGACCAGCTGCTCGGCACACCTTCGCGCCACGCCTCGTCGAGGTGCGCAACGGTCAACGGCTGGTCACGGGACGAGAGCGGCGCGGGGTCGGGCCGAACCACTTGCAACGTTGCGGCCTTGTGGGGCCTCAGACCGAGTCGAAAGGCCCAGAGATCGACCTCGTGATCGTGAGCGTCGAGAGAATAGAGGTCGCCGTCGCGGTAGATGGGAGGCCGGCCTGGCTTGCAGCGCTTCAGCGAACTGAGGGCGCGGTCGGCGGGCATCACTCCCGCCTCTTCAAAGCGCTTGGCCGCCTCCTCGAGGGTGATCGGTCCCCCGCGCTCGAGCAATGCGACGATGAGGAGCGAATAGTAGTTGGCATCGGGGCTGTTCTTGGCCACGTCGAGGCGCGGCACCTGGATTCCGAGCCGTTCGCAGTAAAGGTTGGTCACGCTCATCGCCACACGTTCCTGATCACGCCGACTCAAGCCCCTCCGCCAACACGCGGAGGACCGCTGCGAGCGACTTCCGGTGGTCGGGCGGCAGCGCCGGAGCAATGGCCGAGACCGCCGCCAGCAACGCAGTCGGATCGACGGCGATGTTGGAGGTCGATTGCGCTTCGCCGGAAGGGGTGGCGGGGCTGGAGGGAATCGACGCGGGATCCGGCGAGGCGGCATTGGCGAAGTCGGACAGCTCAGCCGCCGCGACTCTCGGTGATGAGACCGGGTGATCAGCCGAGGGCGCCGGTGTCGACGCCGACATCGGGGATTGCGCTGGCCCGGTCTTCAAGAGTGAGGCAACCATCTCCCGGAATGCGCCGCTCCCTCCCGGCGCGGCGATCGTGTCCTGGTCACCCTTGTCCCAGATGTTGGCGAGCACGTCCCGCTTGGTATCGTGGAGGCGAAGAATGCGCTCCTCGATACTATCCTTCGTTACGAGGAGCAACTCTTGGACCGTGTGCTTCGACCCGATCCGGTGTACGCGCGCGATCCGCTGCTCGAGCCGGGCCGGGTTCCAGGGCAGATCCAAGTTGATGACCACATCCGCCGTCTGGAGGTTGAGGCCTACGCCTCCGGCGTCGGTGCTCACGAACACGGCGGGACCCTTCTGCTCAGTGAAGGCGCGCAACAGCGCCGGCCGCGAGCGGACGGAGACGCCCCCGTGCAGGTGGAACACGGGGAGCCGCAGCCTTCGGCAAAGCGCCTCGGCCCGGTCGGTCATGTCCGTCCATTCCGAGAAGACGACTGCCTTGCGGCCCTCCCCCAGGCACAAATCGCGTAACGCCTGCTCGAGCTCCTCGAGTTTGGGCACCTTCCGGTCCTCCACCTCATGCCCCAGCATGTGAGGTCCGTTGCAGCATCGCCGCGCGATCACGAGCAGGCGCTGAATGCGTTCAAGGTCCGCGGGGAGGAGCACCTTCTTGCTCGCAATGCGCGCGACCTGGGCGAGAACGTCCTCGTAAGTGGGCACGACCGCCTCGTGCATCGGAAGCATGGCAGTGGCGCGCAACCGCTCGGGCAGATCGAGCGCCACGTCTTCCTTACGGCGACGCAGGAATGCGGGGGCCAGCCGCGAGCGAAGGGCTCCGAGACCCCGGTAGAGGATGACTCGGCGCCCATTCGGGTCCCGGACGAAGTGGTCGCGATCGAGTTGCCAGAGAGGTGGGAGGAGCCTCTGATCGATGAGCTGGGCGATCGCATACGCTTCCTCGAGTCGGTTCTCGAGCGGCGTTCCGGTGAGGGCGAAAACGTACCGAGCGCCGATCGCCTTCAAGACCCGCGCCGTGCGCGTCCACAGTCCCTTTGCCCGCTGCGCCTCGTCAATAATGAGCAGATCCGGGGGATTGTCCGCGTGGTACCGGTGATCGCGGAGGACCTGCTCGTAGTGTGTCACGAGCCACGCGGGGCGGGCGGCGATTATCCTGGCACGCTCATCGGATACGCCTTCGAGCAACACAGCAGCTTCCCCGATGCACCGCTGGATCTCTTCCTCCCAGCCTCCTCGCAAGCTGGCGGGACAAACAATCGTCACGCTGCGCGCGGGCCGCGATGCGCTCCTCATCGCGGTGGCCGCGAGAATGGCTTGAACCGTCTTTCCGAGCCCCATCTCGTCGGCGAGCAACGCGCGGCCCGTCCGGGCGAGGAACTCGGCGCCCTTCCACTGATACGGGTAGGGCTTGAGTCCAGGTGTAGGCAACAGGCTCGCGAAGGCACGATCCGGCAGAATCGGCCGACGATCGATGCGTCGATCGAGCCAGTCGAGCGCTTGGGGCTCGACCTGGTCCGAGAACCGGTCGAGCCAGCGGCGGAGTGTTGCTTCGTCCCCCCCAGCCGGTCGGAGAGCGGACCCCTCCTCGCCGAAGGCGCGCTGCACGATCGACGCGCTCGCGCCCCGCGGGCGTCCGAAAAGCCGAGGCTCAATGACCTCGCCGAAGTGAAGGTAGACACGAGACCGTAGTGCTTGGCGCCGATGCTCGAGCGCGAGCCGCGAGCGGGCTGAACCCAGCCATGTGCGAACGCGTTCCACATGCTTGCATGTGTGGAGACGGTTGGCCTCGAAATCCGGGCAGTCACATGAATGAGGGCCGCCTGCGTCACCCCTCAAATGGATCTGGTAGGAAAACCCTGACGGAGCCTCGACGCGAAGGAAGGGTGGCGAGTCGGGTCTGACGAGAAGCTTCTCGCGCCGCGCAGCCAACTGCCTCTCTTCGAGCGCAATTCGGCGAGCGGAATCGACGGCCTGCGAGGCTCCGTCGGGACCCGCCTTCCGCAACCTACTCACTACGCTCGAACCACGCCGATTCCCGCTCATCGCCCACCTACGGACGCGCGTCTTGAGGCAGCCGCGCGAGGACCGCTTCAAACACCTCCCGAGCGATCACGAGAGCGCGCTCCGATTCGTCACGTGTCGCTCCCTCGTGTTCCCCGGGATAGCGAAACTTCCACGCGTACTCGGTCAGCGGCACTGCCTGATCCACCAGAGGCCGAAGGGCGGAGTCCAACCGTAGACAGGCCTCTCCGAGTGTCTCGAGATTGTGGGTCTTCCCGAATGGCTCATCGTGCCAGGTCAGCAGGCTCTTCATCGCCTTTTCAACGGCCTGCTGGCAGTGGAATACGAGGTCGTCCAGCACCGGAGGATCGGCGGCGAGGTCGAGCGCCGCTGCGCGCAGATCGGTGGCTGCCCTGCTCAACCAGCCCTTCGTGTCGGCGACGCGTGCAGGGTCATGCGGCATGTAGCAGCCTTCCCTCGCGAAGCACAGTCCCCGGCAGCGAGGCTCGGAGGTGAACCCTCGAGAAGAACCAATCGTGCGAACAAACGAGGGCATCCACGGGCGTCCCGGTACCTCTCAGAACTTCGTAGGCAAGGCGACTCCGCCGACGCTCCGGCAGGGCATCGTTCGGCACGACGATCAGGAGATCGTAGTCGCTGTCGGCGTCTCCGTCGCCTCGCGCGACAGAGCCGAAGAGATAGATGCACTCGGGCTGATAGGCCTCAACCAGCCTCCGGACGACGACGTCTAGCTTGGGGTCGGGTCCAAGCATCGATTCCGACATCAATCGACCTCCGGAGGACGGGTGACGAACGTGTGACACATCAGTGGCGATCCCGGTCCGCTCGCGGGAATTCGTGGCCGCCGCACGAGGGGCGCGGATCCAAACGCGACCCCTCGCGAAACACTGCCAGGCAAGGTCTTCCGTGTTGCGGCGACGGTCAGTGGCCCCGGATTCTCGGGATCATTCTGGCAACTCTTCAGCGCCGTTCTTAACACCATGGGCAACAACGCGCAAGGCGCGGTTGAACAGCCGCCGTTCACCACAAGCTTCCCCTACCCGCTTCCGTCTTGGGGACTTCCGACTTTGGTGTGGCTCGAATCATGAGCCTGCCGCGAGCCAGGGGTGCGAGCTAGATGGCGACGGCATCACCGTCAGGGGCGCTCGTCCCAAGGAAGTTAGCCGGCGTCGACCACTTCCAGCGACTGTCCCGTAATTGGAAGCAGATTTTTCGCCGCACAACCAAATTGTTTGTGCCTGGGCTGAACGCGGCGACGGGGTCGTGCAAGCTCTGAAGCGAGCCGCAGTAAGGCTGCGCGGCCGCGGCCGCCGACGCGACCTGCGCGGTCCCACCACGGCACGGCTCGCAGGCGGTGGTGCGATTGAATTGGTGGAGGAAGACCTCCGCACAACGGGACAGGAGACGCCCGCCGAATTCGCCGTCGTTCACCGGCAATCGCGGGTTCGCGATATCCTCGATTCCCGCACTGTGCTAGCGTCCGCGCTTCGCAGCACTCTAACTCACTCCGAGACCGCATCGGATGTCCATGGCCGCGACGGGTTCCATGCTGGACGCGCGCGCTCCCCGGCGCCTCGCGCCGGTGTTGTGGGCATTGCTCGCGCTGTTCGTGCTGCGCGTTTCCGGGCAGGCGCTGGTCGCCCTATTCCGGATCCCGTGGCTCCCGCCGATGCGCGAGTGGTACTCGGGCCTGCTCGCCTACCCGCTGCTGCTCCCGGCCCAGCTCCTGATCATCCTCGTGCTCGGGGCGGTGTGCCGCGACTTCACGCGCGGGCACGGATGGTTCGTGACCCCGCGGGCGCGGCTCGGCCGCTGGGTGACGTGGCTCGGCTTCGCCTATCTCGCCGCGATGATCGTGCGTTACGTGGTGTGGATGACCGTGCATCCGGAGGCCCGGTGGCTTGGTGGCACCCTGCCGATCGTGTTCCACTGCGTGCTGGCGACATTCCTGATCCTCTTCGGCCGTTACCACCGTAGGAGAAAGATGCCCGCGCCCACCCGCGCATGAGAGGAGCGAGGTCGTGAATCGACGAGAGTTTCTGAAGAGCACCGGGATGCTGGCGCTCGCCGCGTATGGCTGCGCTCCCGCGCTCACGCGCCGCACCGGACTCTATGTCAACGACATCCACTCGCAGCTCAACCGCACGCGGGTGAGCGAGATCGTCCGGCCCGAGTCGGTGAGCGAGCTGCGCGAGCTGGTGCGCCGGGCCGGACGGCACGGCGACGCCATCTCGATCGCGGGCGGGCATCACGCGATGGGGGGACAGCAGTTCGCGGCGGACTCGATCAACGTGGACGTGCGCGGGCTCGGCCGGGTGCTGAACTTCGACCGCGAGCGCGGCCTGCTGGAGGTCGAAGCGGGGATCGAGTGGCCCGAGCTGGTCCATCACTACCTCGAGGTCCAGAAGGACAGCGCGCAACCCTGGGGCATCGCGCAGAAACAGACCGGCGCGGACCGCTTCACCATCGGCGGCACGCTGGCGGCCAACGCGCATGGCCGGGTGCTGACGCGCAAGCCGTTCGTGGCCGACGTGGAATCCTTCGTCCTGATGGACGCCGACGGCGAGCTGCGGACGTGCAGCCGCACCGAGAACACCGAGCTGTTCCGGCTGGTGGCGGGTGGCTACGGAATGTTCGGCATCGTGACCTCCGCCACGCTCCGGCTGGTGCCGCGGCGGAAGGTGGAGCGCGTGGTCGAGGTGATCGACGCCGAGGATCTCATGGAGCGGTTCGAGCGCCGCATCGCCGCGGGCTTCGAGTGGGGCGATTTCCAGTTCTCGACCGACGACCGCTCCGACGATTTCCTGCGGCGCGGGGTGTTCTCGTGCTACCGGCCGGTGGATCCGGCGACCCCGATGCCCGAGAGCCAGAAACGGCTCGCGGACGACGACTGGCGCACCCTGCTCTACCTCGCGCACACCGACAAGGCCGAGGGGTTCCGCCGCTACTCGACCTACTACCTGTCCACCAGCGGGCAGCTCTACTGGTCCGACACCCACCAGATGGCCACCTACCTCGACGACTACCACCGACTGCTCGATCAGAAGCTGCCGGCCCGCGAGCGCGGCACCGAGATGATCACGGAGATCGACGTGCCGAGGCCGCGGTTCGCCGACTTTCTCGCCGAGGTGCGCGAAGACTTCCGCCGCAACCAGGTCGAAATGATTTACGGCACCGTCCGGCTGATCGAGAGGGACGAGGAGGGCTTCCTGACCTGGGCAAAGCAGCCCTACGTGTGCACCATCTTCAACCTGCACACCAGCCACACGCCCGAGGGTCTGCGCCGCTCTGCGGATTCCTTCCGCCGCCTGATCGACATGGCCGCCCGCCGTGACGGGAGCTACTACCTGACCTATCACCGCTGGGCCGACCGGGCGCGCGTCGAGTCCTGCTATCCACAGTTCGCGGAGTTCCTCAAGCTCAAGCGCAAGTACGATCCGAACGCGCGATTCCAGAGCGAGTGGTGGAGGCACTACACCAAGCTGTTCGGCATGGCGTGATGCCGCCGGCGTCCACGCACGTCGGTCCTCGCTCCGCGAATGCCAGGCGACTGCGTCGCGCGGATCGCTCGCGGGGCCGGCCTGGAGCGCGGGGAAAGGCCGTGCTGATCGCGGCTCTCGGACTGCTGTCGAGCGGCTGCTCGCCGACGTCGTATCTTCTCGCTCGGGCGGTGCGCGCGCGGCCGGCCGAATTCCACGTCAGGGTCGAGCGTCGCGTGCCGTACGTCACTTCGGACGGCGTGCCGCTGGTCTCCGACATCTTCCACCCCGCCGGCGCGCGAAGCACACCGACCGTGCTCCTGCGGCTGCCCTACACGAAGGCGAAGCCGCAGGTGCGGGGCGCGTACCTCGTCGCGCGGCTGTGGGCGACCCGCGGATACACGGTGGTCGTCCAGGGCACCCGGGGCCGCTACGAGTCGGGAGGGACGTTCTACCCGATGCGGTTCGAACGGCAGGACGGTATCGAGACCCTGCGATGGATTTCCAGCATGCCGTGGTTCGACGGCCGCACGGGCATGTGGGGAGGCTCGTACTTCGGGTACACGCAGTGGGTGCTGGCCGACCAGACCGATCCCGGGCCGGCGGCGCTCATGATCGGGAACGCGAGCACTCGCATGCACGAGATGTTCTATCCCGGCGGTGCCTTCTCGCTCGAGAGCGGCCTCTACTGGGCGCTCAGGAGCTACAGCACCACCGATGCGCCTCCGTCCTTCGAGACGCTCGCGCGCGGCTACAATGGCTTCCCGCTGGTCTGGGCCGACGACCGGGCCGGGATCGAGATCCCCTTCTTCGACGATTGGGTGAGCCATTCGGAGCGCGACGACTACTGGGCCGCGATCGACGGTGAACGCCGAGCGACCACCCTCCAGGCGCCCGTGTTCCTCGAGGGCGGCTGGTTCGATGCCTTCCTGCCGGGCCTGCTCGCCGACTACGCCGAGATCCAGACCGCGGCCCGGCCCGAGGTGGCGCGCGCGACGCGATTGATGGTCGGACCGTACGCGCACACCTACGCCGTGAAGCTGCCGCACGCGAAGAAAGCGCGCGACTTCCGCATCGAAGCGCTGGCGCCGAGCCTCGACTGGTTCGATCGCCATCTGGGTGGCACGGGCGCGCGCGGCGCGGACCTGCCGCTCGTGCGGATCTTCGTGATGGGCGAAAACGTCTGGCGGGACGAGCGCGAGTGGCCGCTCGCAAGGGCGCGCCCCACGGCCTACTTCCTGAAGAGTGAAGGCCGGGCCAACACCGCGGCGGGAGACGGCGTGCTGACGACCGATGCGCCCGCCGGCCCGGAGCGAGCCGATTCCTTCGTCTACGATCCACTCGATCCCGTGCCAACCGCGGGCAGCGCCATGCTGGGGCCGCGCGCGGGGAGCTTTCCCCAGAACGCGATCGAATCGCGGCCGGACGTGCTGGTCTACTCCACGCCGGTGCTGCTACAGGACCTGGAGGTGACCGGGCAGGCGAGCGTCATGCTGCACGTCTCCACCTCCGCGGCCTGCACCGACTTCACCGCCAAGCTCGTGGACGTTCACCCCGACGGCGCCGCCTACAACGTATGCGACGGCATCCTGCGCCGGCGCTACGAACCGGCCGGAGGAGACAGCCCGGGGGACTGCACCGAGGTCCGGATCGAGCTGTGGCCCACCAGCATGGTGTTTCTGAAGGGCCACCGTTTCAGGCTCGAAGTCTCGAGCAGCAATTTCCCGCGGTACGACCGCAATCCCAACACGGGCGGCGTGATCGCGACCGAGACCCGCGTGGTGAAGGCCACGCAAAGCGTGCATCACGGCGCGGCGTGTCCCTCGCGTCTGGTGCTGCCGGTGATCCCGCGCTGATCCGGCGATTGAACCCCCGAGCAGATCACGAGGCGCGCGGCGCGACCACCGTTCTCGGCTATGCTGGCCGAGGCTGCACGACACGACCCTCTCCTCTGGAGGAGCCGACGATGCGAGTTTCACCCCGCCGCAGCACCCCGTTCGGGGTCCCGGTCGCCATGACCGCGCTGCTGGTCGCGAGCGCGCTCGCGCCCACGCTGACCGCGCCATCGGCCGCGGCGGCGCCGGCGCGCGCCACGCTGCGCATCTACCTCGCACGCCACGGGCAGACGGACTGGAACGCCGAGCGCCGGCTGCAGGGCGGGATCGACACCCACCTCGACTCGCTCGGTCGCGCGCAGGCGGCCGCCCTCGCCGCCCGGCTCAAGGGCGTGCGGTTCGACCGCGTCTACTGCAGCATGCTTTCGCGCAGCCGCGAGACGGCGGAGATCGTGCACGGGTCGGTGCCGATCGACAGCCTCGCCGGGCTCAACGAGCAACGGCTCGGGAGGTTCGAGGGGCTGCGCACCGCCGGCAGCGACACCTCGACCATCGCCGAGTATCGGCGGCGCAGCGCCGACCCCGGCGACGCGCTCGACGGCGGCGAGTCGCTGAACCAGCATCTCGAGCGCGTGCGCGCGACGCTCGAGACCATCCGCGCGCGCCGCGCTTCGGGCAGCATCCTCATCGTCGGACACGGTGGGACCAACAAACTGATCCTGCGCTCACTGCTCGGCCTGACCCCGGAGCAGACGGCGTCGTTCTCCCAGGCGAATGACGAGTTCTACCTGATCGAGCTGGCGACCGGCTTGACGCCGCGGCTCTGGAAGCTGATCACCGAGGCGAACCTCAAGGATTTGTAGGCGGGGCGGAAGCCGGGGCCACTCCACTCTACGGACGCCTGGTCTTCCTCGGTGACCGGCCTCCGCGCAGCGCCTCGATGTCGGCCAGATCGCCGGCTCGTCCCGTCTGCTTCGACCGCACCAGATCCCGGAGCCCCAGGTAGGGCACGCGCACGCCCGCGATCCGCCGGACGATCTTGAATCGCTCGGCCCGATCGAACGTCACGCTCCACGCCACGGTGAGGATGTCCACCCTCGGATCGTCGCCGACGATGGTGATGGGCTTGTCGAAGATCTCATCCGGGTCGAGCTCCCTTGCCACGCCATAGGGAAGCTCCGCGAGGGCCTTCAGGACACGCCGCGTGTTGACCCGATCCTTCGGCACCAGGATGTCAACGTCACGGGTGGCACGGACGGATCCGTGGAGATTGGCGGCGACGCCTCCGGCGAGGAGATAGCGCGCGCGGTGGCGGTTCAGCAGCCTGCATACCCGCAGGACGCGGTTATCGGTACCAGGGGTTCGTCTGGGCACGTCTCCACCGCTCGTACTCGGAGAAGCTGGCAAAGCTCTTCGCCACGGGCCGGAAGCGGAAGGGGGTCAGCTCCTTGAAGTCCTGAAACAGCCGTTCGGCTTCGAACAGGCGACTGGCGACCGAGTCCTTCCCCGATTCTGGTGTGAAGCTGCGTGTTCTCGACATGCGGCCGAGCATAGCACCGTGCGTTGTGTGTCGAGGATTGTTGTTCGAAGCTCCCGGGGTCTGCCGCCGCACGAGCCTGCGGATGCGAGGTCGCCGTTGTCGCAGCCCCCCGCGCCCTGCTAGTATCGCCGCCGTACGTCGCGGCCCTCCTCGCCAGGCCGCGTCGCACCGCATCTCCTTCGGCCATCGCAACTCGCCCCGCATCCCGGGAGGTTCCCATGCTCGGTTGCTCCCCCGCCGCACCCGCTTTCATCGCCCGTCTTCCCCGTCTCGCCGGACTCCTCACGGCGCTCGCGACCGCCCTGCTGCTGGCCTGCTCCGCCGCCGCTCAGACCTGGACCGAGACCGGCGACGCCGGCAATCTGCCCGCGACCGCCCAGACCACCACGGGCCTCGGCGCCCTCACCACGATCAACGGCTCACTCGCATCCGCATCCGACGTCGACATGTACTGCATCAGGGTCGTGAATCCGCCTCTCTTCCGCGCGCGACTCCAGTGCGTGGTCATCCAGGGCCCGGATATCTGGCTGTTCAAGGCCAACGGCCAGGGCTTGTCGGCGAACTTCCTCTGCCAGGCGGGGGACAAGCAGGTGACCGGTGCATTCGCGACGACCACGGGAATCTACTACCTGGCCGTTTCCTATCGCGGGGTTGCCCCCTCCTCCGCTTCGGGTGCGATCTGGTTGCCGAGCAACCTTGCGGAACACGCCCCGGACGGTCCCGGCGCCGCGGGAGCCGTGACGTCCTGGACGGGCACTGGCATCTTGCAGCCGATCAATCCCTACACGATTTTCCTCGCGGGTGCGGAATTCTGCGATGCCGAGACGCCAGCGCGCGGAGTGGCGTGGGGGACGCTGAAGGTGCGGTATCGGTAGGAACAAACACCCGCTGCGGCCGCCGGAGTTCGCTCGGGCGGCCGCATTGATTTGGCGCTACAGTCCGGGCTTCTCCGGTCGGCGGAGGCGACGGCGGGGAGCAGCGTGCGATTAGATCAGCGCCTTCGCCGCCTCGATTCGGGCCTGCGCCCGACGCTGAGGGTGTTGCACGCGGGGCGGCGCTCCTGCGACGATTGTCGGCGCGCCGGCGCACAGGGTGGCCGGCCTCGAACCATCGAAGGGAGCAGACGAACGCTATGAAGTCACGATCCATTGGCTCGGTCCTCTTGTGGATTGCACCGCTCCTGCTTGCGGCCGTGCACGCCGCGCCCTCCCCCGCCTCCGCGGGCGCCTCCGTATCCGCCACGACGAGTGGAGCCGCCACCGGCGACGAGGCAACGATCCGGCGCATGTACGAGAACCACGCGAAGCGGCTGCGCGCGCACGATTCGATGAACATCGGCCTGGAGTTCGCCGAGGACGCGGTGATGATTCCGGACGTGGTGCCCGACGTCGTGGGTCGTCTGAATATCACGGCCTGGTACCGGAAATGGTTCGATCAGGTCGAGGCGGAGAGCGCATGGGTCGAGGTGTCGTTCGAGTGGGACGAGATTCGCGTGCTGGGCGACCACGCGCTCGCCCGCGGCGCACGCGAGATGATCACGACCTCGCGCGCGGGCAGGCAGATCCGGGCACGGAGCAAGCTCCTCGAGATCCTCCGCCGGCAGCCGGACGACACGTGGCAGATCGTGCGCTCGATGAGCAACAACCTGCCGCGCGTCACGGACGCGCGCCGGAACTCCGCGCGCCCGCCCGTGCCCCCCTCGCGGGCGCCGCGGGTCTTCCCCGCGCCCGGTGCCGATCCGGCCGCCGCCGAGGCGAGCATCCGGCGCACCCTCGCGCAACACCGGATCTGGTTCGACGCTCGGGATTGGGAGGGCATTCGCAGCGAGTTCGCGGACGACGTCGTGGCGATCTTGGACCGGACCGAGAGCGTCGCAGGCAAGGAGGCGTACGCCGCGGCATTCAAGCAGGAATTCGCGGACTACGCGGCGGCCGGCGTGATCCAGACCATGAAGGTGGCGGTGGACGAAGTCCGCGTCTACGGCGACTGGGCCCACGCTCGCGCGATCTTCACCGTGACCGCCGCCAAGGGGGAACGACAGACGACATTCTCGAGGCGCGTCCTCGAGATCTTCCAGCGCCAGTCGAGCGGCGAGTGGAAGGTCGCCTACTTTATGAACAACACCCTGCCGAGGTAGGCCGGCGCCGGCAGGGCGCTTCTACCCGCCGACCCTGACCCGCTCGGCGTGCAGCTCCTGAAGGCTCATCACCTCGAGGCTGCCGTCGCGCAGTGCCTCGATCGCCTCGGCGGCGGCGGCGGCGCCCGAGAGCGTGGTGATGCACGGCACGTTGTGCTGCACGGCGGCGGTGCGCAGTCGCCACCCGTCGCGGTGGGACGCCGCCCCGAGCGGCGTGTTGATGAGGAGCTGCACGCGCCCGCTGCGGAGCGCGTCCACGCCGTTGGGCCGCCCCTCGCTCACCTTCAACACTTCCTCGACTTCCAGCCCGGCGCGGCGGAGCGCCGACGCCGTGCCGCGCGTCGCGGCGAGCGCGAAGCCGAGTGCCGCGAGCCTGCGCGCGGTGGGCAGCAGGGCGTCGTGGTCGCGGTGGTGCACGGTGAGGAACGCGGTTCCGGAGCTGGGCAGCCGCGTCCCGGCGGCGAGCTGCGCCTTGTAGAAGGCCATGCCGAACTCGCGCGCCACGCCCATCACCTCGCCGGTCGAGCGCATCTCCGGCGAGAGCTTGGGATCCACGCCCGGAAACTTGATGAAGGGGAACACCGGGGCCTTGACGTAGTAGCGGTCCACGGTGAGGTCCTGGGTGAGCTTGAGCTCCGCGAGCGTCTGGCCCAGCATGAGCCGCGTCGCGATCTTCACCAGAGGCACGCCGGTAGCCTTTGAAACGTAGGGCACGGTGCGCGACGCGCGCGGGTTCACCTCGAGCACGTAGAGCTTGCCGTCGGCGATCGCGTACTGGATGTTCATCAGGCCCACCACCTGGAGCGCGCGCGCCATGACGCGCGTGGCCTCGCGGATCTCGGCGAGATGGCGCTCGGAGATGCTGGTGGTGGGCAGCACGCAACAGGAGTCGCCGCTGTGCACGCCGGCCTCCTCGATGTGCTGCATGATGCCGCCGAGCACGCAGTCGCGTCCGTCGGCCAGCGCGTCCACGTCCAGCTCGATGGCGTCCTCCAGGTAGCGATCGATCAGGATCGCCGCGCGCGGCGCCCGGTCGAGCGCCTGCGTCATGTAGTGGCGCAGCTCGTCGGCGGTGTAGACGATCGCCATGCCGCGGCCGCCCAGCACGAACGACGGCCGCACCAGCAGCGGGAAGCCGAGCCGGGTCGCGGCCGCGTCGGCTTCGGCCAGGCTGCGGGCGATGGCGTGCTCGGGGTGGGCCAGCCCCAGCGAATCGAGAAAGTCCACGAAGCGCTCGCGGTCCTCGGCCAGGTCCACAGAGTCGGGCGGCGTGCCGAGGATGGGCACCCCGGCGCGATGGAGCGGCATGGTGAGGTTCAGGGGCGTCTGCCCGCCGAACTGGACGATCACGCCGTCGGGACGCTCGCGCTCATAGACCTCGAGCACGTCTTCGAGCGTCAGGGGCTCGAAGTAGAGCCGGTCGCTGGTGTCGTAGTCGGTGGAGACCGTCTCGGGGTTGCAGTTCACCATGATGCTCTGCACCCCCGCGTCGCGCAGCGCGAACGAGGCGTGGCAGCAGCAGTAGTCGAACTCGATGCCCTGGCCGATGCGGTTGGGCCCGCTCCCCAGGATCATCACCTTGCGGCCGGGTTGCACGTCGCTCTCGTCCTCCTCCTCGTAGGTCGAGTAGAGGTAGGGCGTGAACGACTCGAACTCGGCGGCGCAGGTATCCACCCGCTTGAACACCGGGCGGATGCCCGCCGCGTGGCGCCGCGCCCGCACCGCGTCCTCGCCGTCGCCGGTCAGGTACGCCAGGCGGCGGTCGGAGAAGCCGTAGCGTTTCGCGGTCCGCAGCGTGTCATCGCCGATCGATTCGAGCGGCCGGCCGCGGATCACGCGCGCCACCTCGGCGAACTGCAGCACCTGGTCCAGGAACCAGGGATCCACGTGGGTCAGGAGATTCAGCTCGGCCACCGTCCAGCCCTGCTCGAGCGCGTGCTCGATCAGGTGCAGGCGGTTCTCGCTGGGGTCGCCCAGCAACCGCGCCAGATCGTCGCGGTTCCGGATCTCGGGACGGAACGGGCGCACCGCTTCGAGCGAGCGCAGCGCCTTGAACAGCGACTCCTTGAAGGTGCGGCCAATCGCCATCACCTCTCCCACCGACTTCATCTGGGTCCCGAGCGTGGCGTCCGCGCCCGGGAACTTCTCGAACGCGAACTTGGGGATCTTGGTCACCACGTAGTCGAGCGCGGGCTCGAAGGCGGCCGGAGTCTTCCTGGTGATGTCGTTGGGGATCTCGTCCAGCGTGTAGCCCACCGCGAGCTTGGCCGCGATCTTGGCGATCGGGAAGCCGGTGGCCTTGGAGGCCAGCGCCGAGGAGCGCGACACGCGCGGGTTCATCTCGATCACCACCAGGCGGCCGTTCTCGGGGTTCACCGCGAACTGGACGTTGGAGCCGCCGGTGTCCACCCTCACCCGGCGCATGATGGCGAACGCGGCGTCGCGCATGCGCTGGTATTCCTTGTCGGTCAGGGTCTGCGCC
>CAZYQK010000044.1:0-22519 GCA_964650245.1 uncultured bacterium
GGGCGAGCCCGGTGAATCTCCGCCCCGGAACGCGCGAGCACTTTCTCGAGGCGCTTGCGCGCGACTGGCCGGGGCAGCTCCCGCGCTACGAGCGGCTCTTCGCCCACGGCGCGTACCTGAAGCGCGGCGACTCCGCACCGCTCACGGAAGAGGTGCGCGAGCTCAAGCTCCGGTTCGCCGTCGCCGACCGGCGGCGCGTGAAGCTGGCCCCGCCCCCGGCGCCCGAGCAGTTGGCGCTCGCGGTGTGAGCGCGTCGCATCGGCATCCTCAGGGTCTCCGCCCGCGCTCGAGCCTCGCGATCGCGGCGATCCCGAGCGCGGGACCCAGCGCCAGCACCGGAAACGCCCAGCGCCAGCCGTGCGCGTCGGCGAGCCGCGGGACCAGCTGGATGGTCGCCATCGTGAGCAGGAAACCGAGCGAGGTCTGGAGCGTGAGCGCGGTGCCCACCGCGTGCGGCGGCGCGACTTCGGTAACCAGCGCGCTGAACTGGGCGGAGTCGGCGACCACGAAGAAGCCCCAGCACCAGGCGACCGGGACGAGGAGCCAGAGGCTCGCGCCGAAACACAGACCGATCGCCACGGCGCACGCGCCGCTCGCCACCATCGCGAGCGTGACGACGCGCTCGTAGCCCATCCGCCGCGCGGCCCAGCCGCCCCACACGCAGCCCAGCCCGCCGGCGGCGATCGCCCCGAAGGCGAGCAGGTCCACGGTCGAGGCCGAGGGCGCCCCCCGTCCTGCGGCGGCGTGCGCGGCCGCGCTCGCGGCGAGGAATGCGGGCAGCCAGGTCCACATCGCGTAGAGCTCCCACATGTGGCCGAGATAGCCGCCGACGGCGAGCGCGGTCTCGCGGTGGCGGACCACGATCGCGGCCAGGTGCCACGAGAACGGCCGGCGCGGGAAGACTTCAGGCCCGTCGCGGTAGAACGCGGCGATCAGCGCGGCCGCGACCAGCGCGCCGCCCGAGGCGGTGAGCGTCACCACGCGCACCCCCGCGTCTTCGAAGGCGTGGACCAGGTACGGCGTCGCCTTTCCGATGGTGAGCGCTCCGACCACGGTGCCGATCGCGAGCCCGCGCCACTCTCGAAACCAGGTCGCGATCATCTTCATCGCGGGCGGATAGACGCCGGCCAGGAAGAACCCGGTGAGGAATCGGAACGCGAGCGCCGCGTGGAATCCGGGTGCTATGACCAGCGCGGCGTTCGCGAGCGCGCCGAGCGCGGCACAACACGCGAAGTAGGCGCGCGATGGGATCAGGTCCGCGAGATTGAGCAGCGCGGCGCACGCGGTGCCCGCGACGAACCCGAGCTGGACCGCCCCGGTCAGCCATCCGATCCGCGCCGCGTCGAGGCCCCACTGCGCGCGGAGCTGCGGCGCGACCGCAGCCGCCGCGAACCACAGCGACATGCCGAGCAGCTCGGCCGCGGAGACCAGCGCCAGCATGCGCCAGCGCGCGCGGCCGCGCGCGGCGTCGGCGGAATCGAGGATCGCGGGGGGGCCGGCCATCGGTCGCCGCGCAGCATACAATCTCCGCGGCTCGGAGCGCGCTCTCGGCGCGGCGGCGCCGAGACCCTGATGACGAAGCTCCCCGGGGCGAAGGCCCCGGGGAGCTCGTTTACGCGACGCGACGGTCGGCCTACTCCATCCCGACCACACGCAGGGTCTTCCGCTCCGAGCCGGCGGTAATCCGGACCATGTAGATTCCGGGGGCAAGGGTGCGGCCCCCGCCCCGAAGCGCGAAGTCGACCTCGTGGACGCCCGGAGTCTCCATGCGGTCCACCAGCGTCCGGAGGCGCGCGCCGGTGACGCTGTAGACGTCCACGCGGACGTGCTCGGCACGCGGCACGGTGTAGCGCAGCGTGGTTCTGCCCGAGAACGGGTTGCCGCCCACGATGGCGAACGAGAATGCCTGGCCACCGACCGCGACCCGCGTGTTGCTCAGCACCTCCTCGCTGCCGCCCGGCAGGAGGGCGTTCAGGCGGTAGAAGACGTCGCCCGAGTTCGCGTCTCCGTCGTGCAGGCGGAACGCGCCCCCCGAGCTCATCGCGATGGGGGAGGGGTTGACCCGCGCCCAGCCGCCGTTCTCGGACCGCGCGCGGTACACGTTCCAGCCTTCGACCTGGCCGACCGCATCGGACCACCAGGAGAGGTCCACACCCTCCGGCGCCAGAGTGGCGTCGAAGCGTGAGACCAGCGTCGGGGTGGCGAGGTCGCACAGGACCTTCGTCGTGCAGGACACGGGGGAGTAGCAATTCGCGGGGCCGACCGTCTGCGCCGACAAGGTGACCAGGTCGCTGACCGGAACGCAGTTGGACGGGATGCTGAAGCTCACGAACACGTCGAAGAAGCTGGAAGGCGCCAGGGGCGGCGTTGTGCCGCTCGCCGGGCCACCCCAGCCGGCGACGTCGGTGATCGAGTAGCTGAAGGTACCGGACGCCGTGCCGATGTTCGTGATCCGGAACTTCCGGGACACCGCGCTGCCGGGGGACCCGATCGTGTCCGCGGGGCAGGTGACCCCGGCCACGGGCGCCAGGCCGGAGACGGCGGCCCACCACGAGCTCCACTTGCTCGAGTTGCTGCCGGTGTTGCCGTCGTTGGTTCCGGGGCGCGTCTTGGCGTACTCCTGCAGCGTCCACAGCGTCTGGTCGTCGCAAGGATCCACCTGGGTCGTGCTGAAATCGCCCCAGCGGTTGCGGCCCGTCGCGGTGGTGAAGGTCTTGTGATAGTAGTCCTCGCCCGCGTGATAAATGAGCGGGTCACGCAGCGTGCCGAGGGCATCGCCGCCGAGACGCATGGAGTAGCCGGCGCTCGGGTGCTGGGCCGAGGAGAACTGCGTGTACCCGATCATGACGTCGTTGGTCGAGTTCACCGAGAGCGACGGGTAGGCGTACCACTTGCCGCCATTGGTCGCGGTCGCCGTGGGGTCGTCGATCCGGCCGCCATCCGCGAAGGCCGGTGTCGTACTTGGCGTGATCTTCGTCCACTGCACGACTGTGCGGGTGAGGGTGACCGCGGGAAGGCCGATGGTCTGCGAGTAGTAAATGAAGCCGTTCCGGTAGACCGGCGACGAGCGGACCTGGGCGTCCTGAGTCTCGATCTTACACGGCGGAGCGCACACACTGGCTCCCGCGACGGGCGCGCTCTGGGGCAGGATGTTGCCGCTGGGCTGCGTCCAGCCACCGCCCGGGCGCGTGTTGGTTCCGCCGACCGTGTACGTGGGAGCGGCGGGAGTACCGGTGATCCGGTCCACCATGTATGTGGCCCCACCGCTGCTCAGGTGGGTGACCAGGAAGAGCGTGTCCTCCGTGGCCGAAAGGGTGACGCAGGGCGAGGTGGAGAAATGCGTGCCGGAAACGTGGCTGACGGTGGTGACGCTACCCAGCGTACCCGCCGCCGCCTGTAGGTAGTTGGCGATCATCGTGCCGCCGCGCGAGAAGGCTCCGCCCGACGTGTACGCGTTGATGGTCACGCACAGCCAGTTCTTGTTGAAGCCGAGGATCGGGAAGTCGAGCAGCGGCGAGGTCGTGAACCCGGGGGAGACGGCGTACAGGTACCAGCCACCGGCCGGATCGCTGCCAAAAGAGACGCCGAAGAGAATCAGTCCCGGGTTGTTGGTCGTCTGCATCGCGACCAGCCAGCGATTCTGGTACGGGTCGTAGACGGTGCGAGGATCGGTGAGCCCATTCAACAGCGCCTTGTTGGTGACGACCGGATTCCAGAAGGTCGCGGTCCCGACGGTGAGCTGGATCGCGCCGGTCGCCTTGTCCCGGATGCGGTAGTTGTTGTTGAAGCTCTCCATGACCTTCGCCGGCCCCACCCCTCCGGCGATGTCGGGCGGAATGACGATGTAGCTCGAGTCCACCATCGGGATGTCATCGAGCCCCATGTAGTTGTTGGTCGGCGACGGTGAGGCCACGAACGCGGTCGGGAAACCCGGCCGAAAATCCGGGGGCGTCAAAGACTGAAGCGAGTTGGTGCTGGTCGGGGCGGGCGGCTCGGGCGGATCCTCGTACTCCGGGAACAGGAGCACGCGGATCGGAGGAACGGTCGCGACGCCGAGCGCCTCGCGCCGGGCGAGATCGGCGAAGTTCACCACCGCCGATGCGACGACAACGGCGGGAGCCCCGGTTACGACGGTTTCGCCCGACGGCGAGCTCGCTTCGCGCGCGACCGGCGCGGAGCTTCCCAGCAGCAGGGGCACGGCGAGCAGCGCGATGACCGAATGCCGGCGTGTGATGCTTCGACCACGGGGGGGACGCTTAGCCAGGTGCATGACGGGGCCTCCTCAAGCCTGATGCGGATCTGGTCGACGGACGGGACATGCACAGCACGGGGCAGAGACTCGCCTGTCGGAACGGCCGCTAAGGCGTGCGTACGAGCCATCCCCGGCGACCGCACGTGCCACGACGCGGCCAGCCCCCCTTCCTCGACAACTCACGCGGAGAAAGCGGCATGGGGACTCTCGGCGCTTCGCGGCGATTGCAGTAGCTGATCAACTCCCGGGCGGCAGCCTCGGGAGCGGCCGGCGAGCGTGGCGCTCGCCACCCTGAACCGCATCGCGAAAGACACCGGAAGGATCTGCGGCTCAGAGTGCCGGCAGTCTATAGGCGGCCGGAATGTAATGGCAATCACAATTTTCGGGAGCGGTCCCGCCGGCCACGGGGGCTCATGCACGAAAGTGCAGGTCACCCGCGGTGCGGTCTCGGCTCCAATCGCGTACCATGCCTGCCCTCGCCACCCGCCTCGCCCCGCGTCCGTCCATGGAGGGACCCATGCTCGAGTCCGCCGCCCCGCTCTTCCACGCGGCGAAGTACTCCGACCCGCAGCAGGTGCTCGAGACCATCTTCGGCTTCCGCGAGTTCCGCCCCGGGCAGCGCCACATCATCGACGCCGTGCTCGCGGGGAAGGACTGCATCGGGGTGATGCCGACCGGCGCCGGCAAGTCGCTCACCTTCCAGATCCCCGCCCGGATCCTGCCGGGCGCCGTGCTGGTCATCTCGCCGCTCATCTCGCTCATGAAGGACCAGGTGGATTCCCTCACCCGCTTCGGCTTTCGCGCCACGGTGGTCAACTCGAGCATCGAGTTCGAGGAGCGCCGCGCACGGCTCGCGGCGCTCCGCCGCGGAGAGGTCGAGCTGCTCTACCTGGCGCCCGAAGCGCTCGAAGGTTCTCTGCGTCAGTTCATCGCCGGGTGCGGCGTGAGCCTGGTGGTGGTGGATGAGGCGCATTGCATCAGTCACTGGGGGCACGACTTCCGGCCCGCCTACCGCAAGCTCTCGGGGCTGAAGAGCGAGCTCGGCGACATCCCGGTCCTGGCACTCACCGCCACCGCCACGCGGCGGGTCGCGGTGGACATCGTGCGCGAGCTGGGCATGACGAAGCCGGAAGGTTACAAGGGATCGTTCTTCCGCCCGAACCTCGTGATCACCGCGAGCAAGAAGGGCCCGGCCAGTGGACCCGCGGGCGGCGGCCCCGCGCGGGTTGCCCCGGCGCGCAGCACGCGCCGCGATCTGCTCGGTGTCGTGCGGCGCCACGCGGGCGAGAGCGGCATCGTCTACTGCCTGAGCCGGCGCAGCGTGGACTCGCTCGCCGAGTGGCTGCGCGCGCAGGGTGTGCGCGCAGCCGCCTACCACGCCGGGCTCGCCGACGACGAGCGTGCCCGGACGCAGGACGCCTTCGCGCGCGACGACGTGGAGGTGGTGGTGGCGACGGTGGCGTTCGGCATGGGGATCGACAAGAGCAACGTGCGGTTCGTCGTCCACCGCGACATGCCGCGCAGCGTCGAAGCCTGGTACCAGGAGATCGGCCGCGCCGGCCGCGACGGGCTGCCCAGCGACTGCGTGCTGATGTATTCATGGGCCGACGTGATCGGCTACGACGCCTTCCTCGACGAGATCCAGGACGACGAAGTGCGCGCCGAGACGCGGAAGAAGACGGTGGACCTGTTTCGGCTGGTGGATCGCGGCGGCTGCCGCCACCAGGCGCTGGCGCGCTACTTCGACGAGGCGATCGAGCCGTGCCGCGGCTCGTGCGACGTGTGCCGGGGCGCGGGGATCGAGTCGCTGGTGGCGTTCGCACCGCGCGCGGCGGCGCGCGGTGCCGCGGGCATCTCCGCCGCCGCGGCGGTCGCCGACCCGGAGCTCTTCGAGCGCCTGCGCGCGGTGCGCAGGCGCCTCGCAGACGCCGAGGGCGTGCCCGCCTACATCGTGTTCAGCGATGCCGTGCTACGGCAGATGGCGGCGCGGGTGCCGCGCACGACGGGCGAAATGCTCGCGCTCTCCGGCATCGGGCCGGTCAAGCTCGAGCGTTACGGCGAGGCATTCCTGGAGGCGCTGCGGGCGGAGGGCTGAGCGGGGGGCGCGCGCCCCGCCCGCCGTGCCCGCGCCCCGCCGGCTCGACGCCCCCGCCCGCCCGTTGTATTTTCCCGGCTCCATGAATCCCGCCTCGCGTGCCATCACCGCCACCGTCGCCGCGCGCATTCCCTACGCCAACGCCGCACCCTTCTACGCGCTGTGGAGCGAGGCGCCGTTCGCGGTGCGCAACCTGGTGCCGCGCGAGCTGGGCCGCGAGGCCGAGGCCGGCACCGTGGACATGGGCCTCATGGCGAGCGGCGATTACCTGAGACTGCGCGACCGGTTCGAGCTGCTGGCACCGGCGATGGGCGTCGCGACCCGCGGGCCGGTTCAGTCGGTTCTGCTCTTCTCGCGCCGACCGCCCGGATCACTCGGCGGCGGGCTGGTCTCGGTCACCCCCGAGACCTCGACCTCGAGCCGCCTGCTCAAGCTGCTGCTCGGCGCGCGGCGCGGGCTCCGCGAGGTGCGCTACGTGCGCGGGCTGGAGCCCGCCCAGGCCGACGCGCTGCTCATGATCGGCGATCGCGCGATGCGCATGCGGCAGCAGCGGCCCGAGGGCTTCACCCACACGCTCGACCTCGGCGCGGACTGGCTGGAATGGACCGGGCTCTCCTTCGTCTACGCGGTGTGGACGGTGCGCCGCTCGCTCGAGCCGGCGCTGAAGGCCGACCTCGGCGGTTTCCTCGAAGCCTCGCTCGCCGCGGGGCTCGCCGACCTGCGCGAGGTGGCGCGGGCGCAGACCGAGCCGGGATGGACGGTGGAGGAGACTGAAAGCTACTTGCGGCGCTTTCATTACCGGCTCGGGCCCGAGGATCAGAAGGGCCTCGAGCGCTTCGAAGAGCTGCTGCGGCAGAACGACCTGATCGATCGCGACTGACCCCGGCGCAACCCGGCGCCGCGTATCCACGTATCCTGCGCGCTCCGCATGCCGCGGCAGTGCGCCCACGAGGAGAACCTCATGCCCACCATGCACGAAGTCGACTACCAGATCGTCGGCGACGACATGCAGTTCGTGAAGATCGAGCTCGACCCCAAGGAGGCCGTGGTCGCCGAGGCCGGCGGCATGATGTACGTCGAGGACGGTATTCAGCTGGACACCATCTTCGGCGACGGCTCGCAGCAGCAGGGCGGGTTCATGGGCGCGCTGCTCGGCGCCGGCAAGCGGCTGCTCACCGGCGAGTCGCTGTTCATGACCGTCTTCCACAACGAGTCGGGACAGAAGCGAACGGTGGCGTTCGCGGCGCCCTACCCGGGCAAGATCCTGCCCATGCACCTCTCGGAGCTGGGCGGTGAGCTCATCTGCCAGAAAGACTCCTTCCTGTGCGCCGCCAAAGGCGTCTCGATCGGGATCGCGTTCAACAAGCGCTTCGGGGTGGGGCTGTTCGGGGGCGAGGGCTTCATCATGCAGCGCCTGACCGGCGACGGCTGGACGTTCATTCACGCGGGCGGAACCCTGGAGGAGAAGACGCTGGGCCCGGGCGAGATGCTGCGCGTGGACACCGGCTGCCTGGTGGCGCTCCAGCCCAGCGTGACCTACGACATCCAGCTCGTCGGCGGCATCAAGACCGCGCTGTTCGGCGGCGAGGGCCTGTTCTTCGCGACGCTGCGCGGGCCGGGCCGGGTCTGGCTGCAGTCGCTGCCGTTCTCGCGGCTCGCGAGCCGCATTTACTCGGCGGCGCCTCAGACCGGACGGGGCGGGCGCGAGCAGGGTTCGATCCTCGGTGGCCTCGGCAATCTGCTGGACGGGGACGGGCGCTAGCGCCAGAGAATCTTCCCCACCTCGTGCGCGAGGGCCTTGCAGCCTGCATGGCCCTCGTTCGCATTCTCCTCGCCGGACCCGCTCGCGCGGCCCACCCGTGCGCACGCGGCCATCGCAACGCCCGGCTCGCGAGCCCCGTAACGCCGCCCCGCGCATCACCCACCACTCGCCGACGCAGGTTGCAACCTTCGGCGGCCGGGGCTGGTCCCGTTTTTGCCGTCCTAAAGGCGGAGGCCCTGGCTGCCGACACCCCGGCAACCACTGCCCCTGCGTTCCGTCCGGGCTCCGGCATCCGGAGCCCCGCCCATGAGGATCGTCTCGATGCGCCATGCCGAAGATGCGCGTGGGTTCACGCTGATCGAGCTGGGCGTTGTGGTGGTGTGCCTCTCGCTCGTCTTCGCGTTCGCGGTTCCGTCCTATCAGAGCTTCAACCAGACGCTCCAGCTCCAGGGTTCGGCGCAGAGCCTGGCCGCGCAGATCAACATGGCGCGCCAGAAGGCGATCAACACCGGCGCGGGCCAGACCATCCACTTCTACTACGGCACGTACGGGTTCCACTACCACATTCACAACGCAGGCGTGGTCGGCGCCGGCTGGAACTTTCCCAACGGCGTTCTCTACAGCTGGGACGCCGGCACCCTCCCGGGCCAGCAGGTGACGATGCAACCCAACGGGCGCGCCAGCCAGTCCGGCATGGTCATTCTCACCAACCCGCGCGGCCAGCGCGACACCGTTCGGGTTCAGCTCTCCGGCATGGTCCTGGTCGACTGAGGAGGCTCCATGCGATCCCGATCGAATCCACTCCAGTCCGAACGCGGCATCACGCTGATCGAGCTGATGTGCGCGCTGGTGGTGCTGGCGCTGGGCATTCTGGCCGTCGGGGGGCTGTTCCCCTCCGGCACGCGCAATCAGCTCTCGGATCGGATGCTGACCAGCGCGAACTACTACTCGCAGCAGAAGCTCGAGGAGGTTTCGGTCGCGTCGTGGTCGGGGGCCGATCTCACCGTGGGGCGCCACCCGCCCGCCTCCAACGAGCAGCTGGGAAGCAATGGCCAGTGGCAGCGCTGGTACGACGTCGGCGCGATGGCTCAGCCACTCGACAACCTGAAGAAGGTCACCGTGACCGTGAGCTGGAACTTCATGGGTTCGCGCCAGGTGACCGCCACCACCTACCTGAGGCGCTGACGTCATGATCCGCATTCCGAAGCGACGCGAACACCCCGCGCGTCCCTATGCCGCCAACCGGGGCTTCACGCTGATCGAGATGATGATCACCGTCGTGGTGCTGGCCGTCGTCGGGCTGGCGATCGCCGGGGTGATGCTCACCGCCTCGCGCAGCAAGACGTCCTCTTCCAACTCGATCGAGTCGGTCCAGGCCGCGCGCACCGCGCTCGACATGATCGCGGCCGACCTGCGCTCCGCCGGCTACGGCGCCGACCTCGACTGGACGGCACAGCCCCAGCGGCCGATCGCTTACGTCGACTCGACCCAGGTGCTGATCAACGCGAACCTGCAGCCGTTCCCCGATACCCTGGTGGCGCGGCACCAGCCTCCGCTGGCGTACGACCCGGCGGGCGCACCGCGGCCCGCGCCGCTCAACGGCACCGCCTGGCAGCCGCCCATCAAGTACCGCAGCGGTGCGGAGGTCATCCGCTACAGCCTCGACGTCAACAACGACGGCGTCGTGAACGCGAGCGACGTGACCGGGACGGACGCTGAGCGCACCCGGAATCCGAACGACTTCGTGCTGGTACGCGCGGTCTACGGCGACTCGGTCGGAAACCTGGCGGGTAACAACGGCGCGACCAGCGAGCCGATCGCGCTGGTGCGCGCGCCGGGCGGCACCGTGCCGCCGTTGTTCACGGTCTACCTGAAGACCGCGGTTACGCCGTGGGACTGGTCGAACGGGCCGGTGCCGGTGGCCCAGCTCGCGGACATCGATCGCATCGTGGTGCGAGTGGACGCCTCCAGCTCCAGGCCCGACGGGAACGGGAACTACTCCGATGCGGTGCTCACGACTTCGGTGAAGACCTCGCGCAACGTGCCGGACTTCGGCGCCGCGACCTACAACGTCGACGGGTACGTCTATGACGATCTCAACAAGAACCACGTGAAAGACGGGATCGACACCGGGATTCGGGGCGTCAGCGTCCGGCTCGGCTCCAGCTACACCTGCGTGTCCAGTTCGGCCGGTTACTTCCTCATCAAGGCGCCGGCCGGCAGCTACACGCTGCGCCACACGCCGCTCGCCAGCTACGGGGCGTTCGACTCGCCCGACACGGTGGTCGTCAACCTCACGGCCGCGTCCACCCATTCTTTCGCCGACACCGCCCGCAAGGGTGGCTGGGTGAGCGTGCTGGCGTTCGAAGACCTCAACGCGAACAGCGCGTACAACGCCGGCGAGCCCGGCAAGACAGGCGCCAAGGTGACCATCAATCCCGGGGGCACGGCGCAATACACCGATGCGAACGGCCTCGCGAGCTTTTTCGCGCAGGCTGGGAACTACGACCTCTCCTGCACCCCTCCCGACTCCTTCGTCGTAGTGACCGCGAACCCGGTGAGCGGCAACATGCCGGACGGCGGCTCCCAGACCCAGCGCTTCGGCCTGCAGAGCGCTGCCACCGGCTACGTGAAGGGCCGCGTGTTCAACGACAACAACCGCAACGGCGTGATGGAGGCGGGAGAGACCGGCATCCAGAACGTGTGGGTAGGCGTCACCCCGGACGGCGGCGTGACGGTGGCGGGCTTCATGTACACGGACGCCAACGGCGACTTCGACATCCAGGTGACGGCCAACAATCCCCCCGGCACCATGCCCTACTACATCACCTGCGTGATCCCGGCCGGCAAATACCCGACCGGCACCACCGCCATCGGTCCGATCCTGCTCTCGGCCGGCCAGACCATCAGCAACAACAACTTCGGCGTGGCTGGATACCAGATCATCACGCTCAACGCGAGCCGCGTGCTGAGCCTCGCGAGCGGCGACCTGATCGAGAAGGATTGGAACGGCAATCAGACGCAGAACGCTCATGGCGACGCCGACATCCTGCTGGGCGCGGATGCGGGCGGCACAGACAACGTCTCGGTCTGGTTCAACCAGTACAACAACACGCCGCTGTTCGATCCGTCGCCGACCACGTCCTCGAGCTCTGGCTACACGCGCAACGCGCCCAACTCGGTGCTCTCGCTGGCGCTCGACACGCTCGACACCACACCCAACGGGCTGCGGCCCGACGTGGTGACCGGCACCCGGGCCACGGCCTCGGGAAACTTCTTCGTGTGGCTCACCCAGAACAGCGGCAGCAACGAAGGCATCATGCAGAACTCGCCCAACCGCTCCTACCGCACCAACGACAACGGCGACGTGCAGGCGGTGCTGACGCTGGACTGCGCGGGCGGCGCCATGCCGGACATCATCGCGGGCTCGAAGTCCCCGACCGCGGGCAACGGCGCGTTCGAGGTGTGGCAGAGCAACGACGGCGGCACTCCGGCCTACACCAGGCAGGAGATCTACCCGGCGGCGGGCGCGATTCCCGGCAACCGGATGGGAGAAGTCACGACGATGGCGCTCGGCGACCTCGACAACGACGGTCGGCAGGATCTGGTGGTCGGCACCCGGACTACCAGCTACAGCGGCGAGATCCTGGTGTTCAGGAACGCGAGCAAGTTCAACGGCGCGCGGTTCATCTGCCAGGCGGTCTACAACGACAACGATGCCGCCTACACGTCGCTGACCTGCACCGACGTCAACGGCGACGGCCTGCTCGACATCATCGCCGGCACCCAGACCGGCACCGGGAGCGGCACGCTGCAGTACTGGATCAACAAGAACAACCTGTCGCCCATCGATTTCGGCCTGAAGCGGGAGGTGGACGCCCCCGGCCTCGTCATGTCGGTGATCAACGGGGACTTTGGCGGCGGCACGCGCAACGACATCGCCATGGGCTGGCGCAAGGACGAGACCAGCTATGTGGGAGGCGTCGCGATCTACTACCTGGACCTCGGCACGCTCCCGGCGATCGGCGTGGACCCCTCGGGTGGGTCGGTCACCAACATGGTCCCGGCGCTCACCTCGAACGACTTCAACTACGGCGTGAAGCCGTCTGTGCCGGCCCCGCCGTTCCTCATCGACCTCGCCGCCGGTCTCAAGTCGGGCCCGGCGACGGGCGCCCTGGTCGTCTTCATCCGATAGGAGTCGCGATCATGTTCCGCACCCGCACCACCGCTGGCAACGAGCGCGGCATCGCCCTGGTCATGGCGTTGCTGGTGCTGCTCGTCATGTCGCTCCTGGCCGCGGTGCTCATGATGAGCATCAGCGTCGAGCGCAAGATCGCGGGGCACGATCTCCGCTCGTCCCAGGCGCTCAACAGCGCGGAGGCGGGCGTGGGCGAGGCGGTTTCCCGCATCCGGAGCGGCGACATCACGCTGCCAACCAACAACCCCAATGCCGTGGCGCAGATCTTCCTGGCGGCCGCGGGCAGCGTGCCGGTGCTGGGCACCGACTCGACGGCGCTCGACACCAAGCAGCCGGCCGGCCAGTGGCTCTCGTACAGTACGGCGAACAAGACCGCGGACGTGCTCACCGTGCAATTCAAGACCGATGGGTCGCGGAGCGTGGTCTACCGCTACGACCCGACCAAGAACCCCGCGACCAACACCTCGACCGGGAGCCCGATCTACGTCATCAGCTCGACCGGCTTCGAAGGGCCGGACGTGCGCCGCATCGTGACCGAGGTGATCCAGAGGCCGTTCAACGTCAACATCAAGGCCGCGGTTTCCGCGAACGTGGACATCCGATTCATCGGCAACGGGGTGGTGTGCGGCTACAACCACAACGAGAACACGCCAGCGCCGGCCGGGGAGAACGGCCGCGGCGGCGCCAACAGCTGCGTGCCGTACGAGACCGTGGGCGGCGATCTGCCGGGTTCCTGGACCACGCAGACCACCTGGAACGGCGGCGCGGCGACCCAGGCCGGACAACCCATCCCGAACGCATCCGGTCAGACCGGCTTCTACGCCGGACCGTGGGAGGCGCTCGGCATGAGCCAGGCCGATTTCGTGGCGTGGATCGGCGCCCCGATCGGCAGCGTGCCCGCGACCGTGAACGGGATCTACTACCTCGACAATGACACCTTCCTGGGGAACCAGTCGGGCGCGTGGGGCATTCAGGGCATGGTCGGCGAGGGTATGCTGTATGTGGACGGCGACCTGACGCTCAACGCCGGCTTCACCTACCGCGGCCTGATCTATGTCGAGGGGAACCTCACCTACAACGGAGAGGCCTGGCTGCTGGGCGGGATGATCGTGCGTGGCACGACCGAGTTCAAGCAGACGGGCGGCTCGACCATCCTCTTCAGCGGCCCGACCATCATGCAGGTGCTGTCGAAGTACGGCGGCCAGTTCGTGACGCTCGCCTGGCGCGAGCGCTGAGCCGCGCACTCCGAACGCGAAGGGCCCGCCGCGAGGCGGGCCCTTCGCGCTTTTCACGATTGCCGGCCGCCGCCGCGCTCAGCGCTCCAGCACCGTCACGCGCGTGATGAGCGTGCGGCCCAGGCCCTCGAGTCGCGCGAAATAGATTCCCGCTCCGACCCGCCCCCCCTGCGCGCGGTCCAGGCTCCACTCCGCGGACGCGGTGCCAGCGGACGCGACGCCCGCGAACGGGGTCGCGATCCGGCGCCCCGCCAGGTCGAAGATGTCGAGTCTGACGAAGCCGTCGCGACTCACGTTGAAGCTGAACCGGGTCGTCGCCTGCGCGGGGTTGGGCGCGGCGTAGAAGACCAGCGCGCCGCCCGCCGGTGTCGCGGAGCGGGCCGCCACCCGGATCGGGCCGATCAGGCCCTCGGGCCCGGAGCAGGACCTGGCGCCCAGCCAGTAGGCCCCGCAGCCGGCCGCCGGGCACTCGTCCACGAATCGGAACACGACTTCGTCGCTCGTCGCCTCGATCACGGCCTCGGCCCCCACGTACTCGCGCTCGCCGGACTCGTTCTCGCGATAGACGTTGAAGCCGTCCAGATGAGCGTTGCCGTCCGTGGCCCAGGTCAGCGCCACCGAGCCCTCCGACGGCAGCGCCTCGATTCGGTTGAGCGCGGTCTGTGGCGGCCGGCGCATGGCCTCGGTCTCCGCATCTGGTGCGCCCGACAGCTCCGCGATCGGCCGCGTGGCCTGCGTGCCCTGCGTGTAGTCGTAGGTGAACGCCATGTAGTCGGCGCGACAGGTGTAGCTGCTGTTGCGCTTGTTGGCGAACACGCGAAGGCGCACCTCGCGGGTGGCCGAGACGTAGGCGGCGGGCGAGGTGGTGCTCCAGGTGCGGGTCACGTCGGACGTGCTCACCGTCGCCTGATCGATCTGCACCCAGGCGCTGGTGCTCCAGCTCCACAGGTAGAGGGTCTGGGTGCGCGAGGTCGAGTAGTTGCCGTCGTAGGTAATCGTGAGGTTGAGCGGCGGATGGCCGAGCGTGACCGAGCCGTACCAGTCGGTCTGGTACTTGCCGCCGCTCAGGGCCGCGGTCACCGTCATCCGGACCGCATCGTTGGACGCCAGGTCGGCCACCGAGCCGCCGGTGACGGAGCCGGCGAGCATCGTCACCGACGAGGCCGCGAGCGTTTCGGTCAGCGTGGGCGGCGGCGCGCCGCCGCCGTTGGTGTAGGTGTCGCTGAAGCCCGGGCCCGAGACCGTGTACGTGTCGTTCGCCCCGGGCTGCGCCTCGACCACGACCGTGCCGTTCGCGACCTTGTCCCAAAGCGGATCGGGCGCCACGCCGGCGCCCGTCTCGTTCCAATAGGTCTTGACGCCGTGCGCGTGGAGGCGGCCGAGCGCGTCGGCAGTCGGGTGGCCGTAGCTGTTGCCGTTCCCTACCTGGATGATGCCCACCTCGGGGGTGGTCGCGTTCAGCCAGTTGTCGTTGGTCGAGTAGCGCGAGCCGTGGTGGTGGACCTTGTAGACCTCGACGTCGCCGCACTCGGGCCCGACCGTGGTCTCGACGTCGTTGCCCTGAGTGGTGCTGCCGGTGAGGTCGCCCCCGATCACCTCGTCGAAAGCGCCATAGCTCACCTTGAGGACCACGCTCTTGGCGTTCTCGTCGCTCCCGGTCGGGGAATAGACGCCGGCGCCGTTCAGGTCCACGCACTTGATGTACACCGGGTTGGTGGCGAGCGAATCGAGCCGGATCACCTGGTTCTTGGCGATGGTGCGGCGCTTGCTGCCGAGCGTGTTGACGTAGTTCGTGAAGGTCGCGCTCGAATACGAGTACGCGCGGTCCCAGCCGGCCACGGCGACCGTGATGTTCACCGCCGCGAGGTCGTCGATGCACCCGATGTGGTCGGCGTGGTAATGGCTCGCGAAGTGGTACGTGACCGAGGTGATGCCGAGACCCTGGAGGTAGGACTTGATCCCCGTGCAGTTGAGGTACTGGCCGTCGTCGAACAGGGCGGTCTGGCCGTTGGGCGAGATTAGCAGCATGCCGTCACCCTGGCCGATGTCGACGTGGTGGATCTGGAGCTTGCCGTTGCCCAGCGCCAGGGCGAGGGCGGGAACGAGGAGGGAAACGAGCGCGGCCCAGAGGATGGGCCGCAGGGGACGGAAGACGCGCGTGAGCCAACGGATCGGAGACCGTTGCATCGGGGGCACCTCGTCCTTGGGTGGCTGGTTGGGCGCGCCCAGGGCGCGCCGGGGGTTCAACCGCGAGTCACCTTATCCGTCTGGCGCCGGGCCGATGCAAGCGTTATTAATCGGCGGTTCGTTGTTCCCGAACGCGTGTTGAGCACCCCCGAACTCTCCGGAGGTCCTATGTTCCGTTCTCGCTCGATGGCCATCCTCATCGTCGCGCTCGCCGCCGGCGCCGCGACCGCCGTGCTCGCGCAGCGCGACTTCTCCCAGGTCGAGATCAAGACCAGCAGGGTCGCCGAGGGGATCTGGATGCTCGAGGGGGCGGGCGGCAACATCGGCGTGTGCGCGGGCGCGGACGGCGCGCTGCTGATCGACGACCAGTTTGCGCCGCTCACCGAGAAGATCAAGACCGCGGTGGCCGCGCTGAGCGATCAGCCCATCAGGTTCGTGCTCAACACCCACTGGCACGGCGACCACACCGGCGGCAACGAGAACATGGCGAACGCCGGCGCGCTGATCGTGGCGCACGACAACGTGCGGAAGCGCATGAGCACCGAGCAGATCAACGCCGTCTCGAAGCGTGTCACGCCACCGTCGCCCGGCAAGGCGCTGCCGGTGACCACCTTCAACGACAGCCTGACGTTCCACTTGAACGGCCGGGACCTGGTCTGCTTCCACGTGGCGCCCGCCCACACCGACGGCGACGTCATCGTCTGGTTCCCGCGGGAGAACGTGGTCCACATGGGCGACTGCCTGTTCAACGGGATCTACCCCGTGATCGACCTCGCGGCGGGGGGCTCGATCGACGGCATGATCGCCGCGAACGACCGCATGCTCAAAGTGGTGGGCCCCGACACCAGGGTCATCCCCGGACACGGCCCGCTCGCATCGCGCGAAGACGTGAAGTCGTTCCGCGACATGCTGGCCACGGTGCGGGACCGGGTCGGCAAGCTGGTCGCCGCGAAGAAGTCGCTGGACGAGGTGCGAGCCGCGAAGCCGACCGCCGATCTCGACGCGAAGTGGGGCGGCGGCTTCATGAAGCCGGAGACGTTCGTCGAGGTGGTCTACACGGACCTCTCGCGGAAGAAGTGACCGGGTCGGGGCGCGGCGCACGGCGCCGCCCCCGCGCTCAGGGGCCGCCCCGCCACAGGCTGACCGGCGGCAGGCGGGCCGGGGGCTCCTGCGCCGCCGAGTCGAAGCGGGCCGCGGCCCACGCGCCCGCGCGGTAGACGTGACCGCGGGTGGCCAGCGCCCGGTCGAGCGCCACGCCCCACCAGGCGGCGCCGGCCCGGACCTCGCGCTCCCACTCCGCGGGCGAGATGTAGAGGCTGTCCGGGACGACCAGCCCGCCGTCGAAGAAGGGCACGCGGCGCCCCGGCTCGACCAGGATGCGCGCGCGGTGTTGCGGCAGGTGGAAGCGGCAGAAGAGCAGCGAATGGCTCTCGGCGTTGAGCACGAGGTCGGTGGACGCGCCCTCCGCGCGGATCTGCGCGGAGGCCCGGGCCAGCGCCGCCGTCTCCGGGAATCCGCGGTGGAAGTACAACGCCCGCAGCCCGAGTGCTCCGAGCGCGACGCCGGCGGACACGCGCCACGCGCGGCCGGGAAGGCCGGCGATCGCGGCGCCCACCAGCAGCAGTACGAACGGCTCGATGTAGAGGAAGTCGCGAGTCACGACGAACGCTCCGGCCCGGGTCGAGAGCATGGGCAGGGTGACCAGCATCCAGAGCAGCGCGGCGTCGGCGCGCCGCGGACCCCGGACCAGCGGCAGCGCGGCTAGCAGCAGGAACACCGGGACGAGATACGTGGCCCGGAACGAAACCGCGCGCCACAGCTCCAGCAGCTGGGCGGGCGTGGGGAACCGGAAGAACGAGCCACTGCCCTCGCGCGCGAACTGCTCGCTCCAGATCGGGAGCTGCGGGAGGAACCCGAGCGCGACCGCCCCCACGAGGGCCGCCCACTGCCGCAAGCCGCGTCGGTCGCGGCGCAGCACGGTCGCGCCCCAGAGCGCGAGCGTCGCGAGCACGAACCCGGCCAGGTAGTTGGTGTAGACCGCGGCGAGCGAGGCCAGGACGAACCCCACGCCGTCGCGCCCCCGCCGTTCGCGCACCCAGCCCCAGCCGCAGGCGATCGCCAGCGTGAGGAACAGCCAGAGTGGGGCGTAGACCTCGACTTCCTGCGAGAAGCGGACGTGCTCGGTGCCGATCGCGAGCAGGAGTGCGGCGAGGAGCGCGGCGCCGGCCCCGAACATCCGGCGGCCGAGCCACCAGGCGGCGGCGATGCCGCCGAGCCCGCTCAGCATGGAGAGCGACTTGAGCCAGAGGTCGGACTCGCCGCCGAGGCGCCGCCATGCCCAGTGCAGGATGAAGAGGAGCGGCGGGTGGATGTCGGATCGCACCAGGCTCAGCACTTCTCCGAGGCGGTGCCGCGCAATCATCACGATGTAGATCTCGTCAAAGTGAATGGGCGTATGCCAGGCCTCGCGCAGGCGGAGCAGCGCCGCGAGGATCAGCACCGCGGCGAGAAGCAGGGGCTCGCCGCGGACCCGGCCGGCGCCCGGCGCCCGGTTCATGGCCGGGCCCCGGCCGCTTCGTCCTCGCGCGGGACGAGGATCAGCTTCGGCGCCTCGATGAATCCCACCAGCGGCCGCAGCACTTCGGTGAGGGTGCCGAGGGAATCGGCGACCAGGTAGCCGGGCGCGATCGAAGCCCACAGCGCCCGCGCCGCCACACCACTCTTCTCGAGCGGCAGATCGTTCACGATGACCGGGCGACCGGGGCCGCGCTCGAGCCGCGCGAACATACGCTCGAAGAACCGCGGATCGCGCGCGAGCAGTCGGTTGCCGCGGGCGCGAATCACGTCGTCGAGCGCCAGCACGTGGAGCGAGCTGCCGTGCCCGGTGCTCCAGCCGTAGAAGCCGTGGAACGGCACCATCGCCGGCCCCGCGATCCCCTTGAGCCGGGCGAGGAACGGCTCGCGCGCCGCTGCGCTTCCGGCCCGCGGCAGGTAGGTGCGGGCGGGGAAGAGCAGCGGCACGAACTGGAGCGTGATCAGGAGGCCGGCCACCGCCAGCCCCGCGCCCCGGCGCGTGGGCCAGAGCGCCGCGGCGAGGCGGTCGAGCGCGATCGGCCCGAGCACGGCGAGGCTCACCACGGTGGGCATCACGTTGTGCAGGTACACGTAGGGGTCGAGCGAGGCGAGCAGTCCGGTCGCCACGCCGCCGAGCGCCGCCCACCACCACAGCCCGGTGGCGCCCCGCCACGGCCGCCCGGGCAGGGCGAGCGCGAGCAGCGCCGGCACCGAGCTCGCCCCCAGTGCTCCGAGCAGCGAGCCGGCCAGGTACTGGAGGAGCCGCCCGGTGCTGAGCTGCGACCAGTGCCGCGGCACGTCCCAGACGTAGAAGCTGAACCAGGGGCCGAGCCAGCGGTCGAGCAGCAGGAACCCGCCCCCCGCGAAGAGCGCGAGACCGAGGGCGAATGGCATGAGACGCCGCCGGTCGTTCCACGCGAGATGAATGAGCGCCGCGGCCCCGAAGCACAGCACGTGCTGCTTGGTGAAGAACCCGAGCGCGATCAGCAGCGCCGAAAGGGCGGCGCCCGCGGCGCCGCGGGTGAAGCGCAGCGTCGCGAGGCCGGCGAACGCGAGGAGCATCATGAGCGAATTGGGCTGGACGAGATCGTAGCAGCCGCGCGTGATCCCGAAGCCCATGAGGAAGATCGCCGAGCCGGCCAGAGCGAGCGTGCGACTCCTGGTCTCTCGCGCGATCACCACCAGGATGATCGCCGCCAGCCCGAGGGTGGCGAGCAGGGCGATCAGGCGGCCTTCCCAGAAGGCCGGGCCCCACCATCGCGCGAGCGGCGCCACCACCAGCGGGTAGAGCGGCGTGTAGGCCAGCGGAATGAACTCGAGCGACGGCTCGACGTAGATCGGCCGGCCATGGGCGATGCGGACGACGTGATCCATGATCACGCCCTCCAGATTGCCGAGCTCGAGCGGGTGCCCCACGCGGCGCAGCGCGAGCCCGAGGAACAGCAGCCAGGCGCCGAGCCCGATCGCCCACAGCCAGATCCGGATCACACGCGCCACGAACCCTCCCCGTCCCCCGGCGGATTGCGCCGATGCCCCGGAGCGCGCGCCATGCTAACGCGCCGCGGGCTCAGACGCAGCCAGCGCGTACCAGGTGCCGAGCGGGCCGCTGCGCTCCGGCCGGTACTCGGAAGCGATCAGCGCCAGCAGCGGAGCGGCCCGCGGCGCGGCCCCCTCCAGAATGGCCTGGTGATCGCGCTGGATGAACACGTAGGCCGGCCGCGCCGCGCGCAGGTCGGCCGCGATCCGCATCCAGTCCGCAGTACTCAGGTACGCGGTCATGATGCCGCCGCTCCGCGGCACCGCCTGCCGCCGCCCCGAGAGCCAGTAGAAGAGCGGGTTGCCGACCACGAAGATCGGTCCGGACCGCGCACCCGGCTCCGAAAGGAAACGTACCTCGGGAACGAATTTCGTGTAGGCGCCGCCGCGAGTCATGCGGAAATGGTGCGTCTCGCGCCCGCGCGCCGTGAGCGCGAAGCGATCCCGCGCGAGGAACACGGTCTTGAGCGTGAGGAATCCGAGTGGGACCGCGAACAGTGCGAGCGCCAGGGCCACGAGCACGAGCCCCGACTCACGCCGCGAGCGGAACAGCGGGAGACCTGAGAGCGCGGGCCCGAGCGCCTCCAGCCCGCGCGCCGCGAGGATGCCGAGCGGCACCACGAACAGCATGTACTGATATTGCCAGTATGACCACTGCTGGATGAGGATCACGAAGGCGCCGGTCGTGAGCCACAGGAGGAGGCGCACGGTCAGCGGGTCGCGCCTGGGCCTCAGGCCCGACCAGCCGCCGATGACGGCCAGCGCCACGAGCGGCGAGAAGTGCTTCGCGAACCACGAGAGCCCGTCGACGAAATACTCGACCCGGAAGCGCCGAGGTTCGGAAAGCGCCTGGGCGGGAAACGTGAACGTGGTCCAGAGCGCCACGTCGAGCGCGCCCCGGGCCGCGAGCCAGAGCACGGTGAGAGCGAGCGGCAGCGCGGCCCCGGCGAGCATCGCGGCGGCGGCGCCGAGGACCGCGCGGGCCCGGCGCTCGCGGCGCGCGGTCGCGAGCGCGAGCAGATCGGCGAGCCAGAACGCGGCCACCACGGGCAGCAGGACGAGCTTGAAGAGCAGCACCACCCCGCCCATCAGGCCCGAGAGCAGGAACCGCCACCCCGCGCCGCGCTTGGCCTCCGTTCCACGCAGCGACCACCACAGGGTGAGGAACAGCGGCAGCCCCACCAGGCTCTCGACCTGCGTGAGGTGCCAGTTCTCGGTCACCGCGTGGTAGTAGCCCGCGGTGAGGAGCGGGACGAGCAGCAGCGCCCGGCGGCGCTCGAACGCGGCGCGCAGCGCCAGCAGCAGCGCCGCGCCCAGCGCCAGCATCCACAGCAGCTCGAAGAGATGGATGCCCTCCTTGCTGAACCCGAACAGCGCGCCGCCCGCGAGGTAGAAGAAGTAGATCCCGGGCTGCTTGGTGTCCCAGTAGTCACGGTACAGGACCGCGCCCTGATGCAATTCGCGCCCGCCGAGCGCGAACATCGCCTGGTCCCAGGTGAAGGGTTGCGGCAGGTGCACGAGCCCGACGAGCGCCACGACGGCGAGAACCAGCAGCGCCGGAACACCCAGCGGCAGCCGGGCACGAGCGAGCGGGGGCGCGCCGGGGACCGAGCCGGCCGGGGAGCTCAAGGCGGACACGCGCGGCATACTAGCGAACGCGAGGCGGGCGCGTCACCGGAAACGTAGTCCGGCTCGACGCGCCGCCCGCGCGCGGTGTATGGTTCGCGCCCGAATTCCACGGGCGGAATCGCGTCCGGAACTCCGGCCTCCCGAGGTGCCCCGTGTGGCACACCATTGAGCGCAAAGTCCTCGCCGGCGAGCGGCTCATCAGCGCGGAAGGGGTGTTTCTGCTCGCGGAGGCCCCGCTGCTCGAGCTGGGCTCGCTGGCGCAGCAGGTGCGCGCGAAGAAGACCGACCCGCGGGTCGTGTCCTTCGTCATCGACACCAACCCGAATTACACCAACCTCTGCACCGTGGATTGCCACTTCTGCGCCTTCTACCGCAAGCCCGGCGCGAATGCCCCCGACGCGTACACCCACGACGTCGAAGGGGTCATGAAGATGATGGCCGACGCCGACGCGCTCGGCGCCACCACGGTGCTGCTCCAGGGCGGCCTCAACCCCGCCATTCCGTGGGAGTTCTATCCCACCATCGTGCGCGAGGCGCGGAAGCGCTATCCCCACATCATGCCGCACTTCTTCTCGGCCCCCGAGATCCACCAGATGGCCGAGGTGAGCGGGCTCTCGATCCTGGGCGTGCTCGAGGCGCTCTTCGAGGCGGGGCAGCGCACCCTCCCGGGCGGCGGCGCGGAGATCCTCGCGACCCGCGTGCGCAAGCGCATCTCGGTCAAGAAGGGCGGGCCCGAAGCGTGGCTCGACGTCCATCGCGCCGCGCACCAGGTGGGCATGCGCTCGACCGCGACCATGATGTACGGGCACGTCGAGACCCCGGCCGACATCGTCGAGCACTTCGACTACATCCGCGCGCTGCAGGACGAGACCGGCGGCTTCACCGCGTTCGTGCCGTGGTCCTACAAGCGCGGCAACACGCCGATGGAGTCGAAGGTGCCCCACGTCGCCGGCGCCTCGATGTACTTGCGCGTGCTGGCGGCGTCGCGCCTCTACCTCGACAACTTCGACCACATCCAGGCCACCTGGTTCAGCGAGGGCAAGAAGACCGG
>CAZYQK010000045.1:0-11561 GCA_964650245.1 uncultured bacterium
GCAGAAGGCGAAGAGCCGACCGCGACCGCGGCACGCCGCGAAGCTCGTGCGTCGGGGCACGAAGCGCGCGGCGGAGAGGCGACGGTGATAAAGCCGCCGAATCCGGCACGCCGGTTTGCCGCGAAGGGGTTCGCCTCGCGCCTCCGGCCGGTTCTCCGCTAGCCCGCCCCCGCGACCCTCGCCGCTCCCCACCTCCACGCGTCCTCCGCGCTCGCGGCGTCGGCCGCCGCGATCTGGAGGAAGTCCGGGCTCCCGCCGCCCTTGCCCTTGGCGAGCGCCAGCAGCTCCGGCAGCAGCGCCTTGAGATCGAGACTTCCGCTCTTCGCGCGCGCGACGATCACCGCGGGCTCGGGCGAGCCCGCCGCTGCCACCACCCAGGGTGCCCCGGCCTCGAGACACTTGAGCACGAACGTGCGCAGCTCGTCGCGCGGGCGCGCGGGCGAGAACTCGGAGACGCCGTGCGGCGGATCGCCGACGCGCTCCTTCGCCTCAGCCGCGACCGCCTTCGCGGTCAGCTCTCGAAGCCGCTTCGCCAGCTCGTCGCGCTCGGCCGCCGCCCGCTCGAGGTGGGCGATCAGCTCGCGGTCTTTCAGCGTGCGGCGCTTCGCCGCCTCGAGCAGCGCCTCGGTGCGCCAGGCGTAATCGCGCAGCGCGCGGCCGCCGCACAGGAACTCGAAGCGCAGGTTCCCGCGCACCTTCTCCCAGCGCACGATCTTGACGACGCCGACCTCGCCGGTGCGGCGCGTGTGGGTGCCGCCGCAGGCCGAGACGTCCCAGTCCGGGATCTCGACGATGCGGATGCGTCCGCTCACCGCCGGAGGCTTGCGCAGCGCGAAGCGCTTGACCTCGTCGTCGTTCACCCAGTGGCGCAGTACCTCGCGGTCCTCCCACACCACGCGGTTCGTGGCTGCTTCGATTCGCTCGACCAGCCGCCAGTCGGCGTCGGCGAGCGAAAGCTCGATCGAGCTACGCTCCTCGCCCAGGTGGCACGAGAGCGTCGCCGCGTTCAGCTCGCGCTCGATCGCGGCGGAGAGAATGTGCTGGCCGGTGTGCTGCTGCATGTGATCGAAGCGCCGCGTCCAGTCGATCTCGGCCGCGATCTCGCCCGAGGGCAGCCCCCGGTCCGGCGCCACGACGTGCCACACGCGGCCGTCGTCGTCGGCCTGCACGTCGATCACGGACGCGGGGCCCAACGTGCCGTGGTCCGCCTCCTGCCCGCCGCTCTCGGGATAGAAGTAGGTGGACTCGAGCACGACCGCGGGCCGCTCGCGATGCGAGCCCGTGCCCGCGACGCGCGCGGTGAAGCGCGTGGTGTAGGCGTCGTCGTAGTCGAGCCGGACGGTTGGCACTTCAATCCGCCTTGCGGCTCAGCCCGTAGTGCCGGAGCTTGCGCCACAGCGTCGTGCGCGAGATGCCGAGCTGCTTCGCGGCGCTGGTGGCGTTCCCGCGGTGGAACGCCAGCACCTTCTGGATGTGCTCCTTCTCCACCTCGGCGAGCGACCACAGCTCGCGCGGCCGCGCCGCATCCGCGACCGCGCCTGCGGGCGGCGCTCCGGCGCGAGCACGCTCGCCGGTCAGGAGCCGCGGCGAGCGCAGCGCCGAAGGCAGGTCGGCCGCGGTGATGGCCTCGCCCTCGGAGACCGCGACCGCGTGCTCGATCGCGTTCTCCAGCTCGCGCACGTTGCCCGGGTAGTCGTAGCGCTCGAGCAGCGACTGCGCCTCGGGCGTGAACGAGAGCCCGGCGCGTCCCTCCCGCCGCGCGATGCGCTCGAGGAAGTAGGCGGCGAGGAGCCCCACGTCCTCGCGCCGCTCGCGCAGCGGCGGCAGCTCGACCTGGACCACGTTCAACCGGTAGTAGAGGTCCTCGCGGAAGCGGCCGGCCGCGATCTCGGCCTGGAGGTCGCGATGGGTCGCCGCGATCACGCGCACGTTGACGACGCGCTCGGTGTTGTCGCCGAGGCGGCGCACCTCGTTGCGCTCCAGCGTGCGCAGGAGCTTGACCTGCGCCGCGGGCGGCATGTCGCCGATCTCGTCGAGGAAGAGCGTGCCGCCGTCGGCCTGCTCGATGAGTCCCGCGCGTTCGCCCGTGGCGCCAGTGAACGCGCCGCGCACGTAGCCGAACAGCTCGCTCTCGACCAGCGTCTCGGGGATGGCACCGACGTTGACGGGAACGAAGGGGCCCTGCGCTCGGCGCGACTGGAGATGAAGCAGACGCGCCACCAGCTCCTTGCCCGTCCCGCTCTCGCCGAGCAGCAGCACGGTGCTGTCTGTGGGAGCCACCTTGGAGACGAGCCGGAAGATGCGCTGCATCTTCGGGCTCGCGCCCACGATATTCCCGAGGAAGGGATCGCCCGGGGTCCCGAGCTGGGCGCGGCGGGGGCGGGCGGGATCGGTGGAGACCGACATGGCAGAGGCACTCACATATAGAAGAGGCGGAAGCGGCCCAAAAACTGTTTCAAATTGCCACACCGGTGTTCGTTTCGTCAAGGCGCACGTGATCCGCCGGCCGAATGAAGCGGCTGATGGTCGGGTATCAGTTCCGAAGCGAAACGGATGGCCCGGGGCAGGGCTCGACCGAGTGAGCGAGGCCGGGGCAGGCGCCCGCGGCGCTCAGGCTTCCCCGTCCTCGTCCCGACGGACCCCGGCTTCGCGCCCGGGCTCCACCAGCACGAGGTGCGGAGGACCGCCGCTCGCGGCGGCCCGCGCTTCGGCCTCGGGATGGTGTCCCACCTCGGTCCCGGCGTAGGCCGGCTCCAATTCGACACCGGTGATGTCGGCCTCCGCCAGCCGCAGGTAGAAGAAGGTCCACGCGTACTGAATAACCGGCGTCATGGCGGTGACGAGCAGCCATGAGAACGCGACCCAGGTTTTCACACCAGGTGCGGGAGCCAGGAGCGAGAGCACGGTGACGACGAACACCGACGAGAGTGCCAGGAACACCGACACCACGATCATCTCGAGCCAGCGCTCGAAGCGTCCCTGCGCGAGCCGCCACGAACGCCCGAACGCGCCGGCGAGATGCGGCTCGTGGAGCACGACGGCCTCGGTCGCGAACGCGAGGCGGCAGCCCAGGAACAGCACGGGCACGACGAAGAAGAACGTGGCGAACACGAGCGCGACGTTTCGCACCACCTCGGTCACGATCAGCCACGGCACGCGCTTGAGGCCCCGTGCGTAGCACTCGAGCACCGGCGCGGGATGGGTCGCGGCCGGAGTGTTGAACACCGAGCGCGCGCGGAAGCGCAGCATCGCCCCCACCACCATGAGCATGACGTAGTCGCCGAGCAGCGCGGCGCTGGTGAGCATCATGACCTGCCGCGGATGGTCGCTCTCGCCGGGCGACGGCAGCAGCGCGAGCGCCAGAATCCACGGCGTGCGCAGCAGCAACGGCACGATCAGCGAATGGAGCGCGTCGCGGCGCGCGGCCAGGTCGAAGGCGAGCGCGAAGGCGTGTCGCGTGGAGGCGGGAAGGCGTGCGTGCAGGGCGGTGGACATGGATTTGCCCCGCTATCCGTGCGGGGCGGATTGACACTAGTCAGGGCCCTCACTAGTGTCAAGTTCGATGCGCCGCAAGCTCTCGCACGTGGACGACGCGGGCGACGTCCGCATGGTGGACGTGAGCGCCAAGCCCGTCACCTCGCGCGTCGCGATCGCCCGCGGCCGCGTTTTCATGCAGCGCAGCACGCTCGGGCTGGTGCGCGAGGGCGCGGCACCCAAGGGCAACGTGCTCGCGACGGCCCGCATCGCCGGCATCATGGCCGCCAAGCGCACCGGGACGCTCATTCCGCTCGCCCACACGCTGCCGCTCGAGAGCGTTGAGATCGCCTTCTCGCTCGAGGAGGAGAGCGCTTCGATCGCCATCGAGTCGCGCGTCAAGTCGCGCGGCCGCACCGGGGTCGATATGGAGGCGCTCACGGCGGCGATGGCCGCGGCGCTCACGCTCTACGACATGCTCAAGGCGGTGGACCGCGGCATGGTGATGGGCGAGTTCGCGCTGTGGGAAAAGCGCGGGGGCCGAAGTGGCGTCTTCCGCCGCCGCCCCTGAGTTCCTCTCTTACGCCGAGGCGCGCGCGCGCGTGCTGGCGGCGGCCCGCCCGCTGCCGCCCGAGCTGGTTCCGGTCGCGGAGTGCCGCGGGCGCGCGCTGCGCCGCCGGGTGATCGCCGCGCACCCCCTTCCTCCCTTCCGCAACAGCTCGATGGACGGCTACGCGGTACGCGCCGCCGACCTCGAACCAGCGAGCGGCGATACCCCGTTGACACTCCCCGTCGTGGAGGTGTTGCCGGCCGGGAGCGTGGCCTCGCGCGCGCTCGAGCCGGGCGAGGCGATGCGCATCATGACCGGCGCCATGATGCCGGAAGGCGGCGACGCGGTGGTGCCGGTGGAGGACGCCGAGCGACTGGACGCCGGAAGCGTCGAGCGCGTGCGCTTGACGCGCGCGGCACGGCCCGGCCAGCACGTCCGCGAGGCGGGCATGGACCTCGCGGCCGGAGCGGAGGCGCTCGAGGAGGGGCGCGAGCTCTCGGCCCACGACCTGGCACTGCTGGCGTCGCTCGGCGAATCGAAGATCGCGGTGGGTCCGAGGGTCCGCGTCGCGGTGCTATCGACCGGCGACGAGCTGCTCGAGGTGGACCAGCCGCTCAAGCCCGGCGCGATCCGCGACAGCAACCGCCCGATGCTGGCCGCGCTGCTCGAGGAGCTGGGAGCGCGCGTGGTCACCGCGCGGCGCCTGCCCGACGACCCCGCGCGGGTGGCCGCGGAAACGGTGAAGCTGCTCGAGGTCGCGGACGTGATCGTCACCGTGGGCGGCGTTTCGGCCGGCGACTTCGACCCGGTCAAGTTGGCACTCGCCACGGTCGGCGAGATCGCGCTGTGGCGCGTGGCGATGAAGCCCGGGAGACCGCAGGCCTTCGGCACGCCGCGCGGGCGGCTGTTCTTCGGGCTGCCCGGCAATCCCGCCTCGGTGGCCTGCACCTTCGAGGCGCTGGTGCGCCCGGCGCTGCGCAAGCTCGCCGGCTTCGCCGTGCTCGACCGGCCGCGTCTCGCGGTGCGGGCGGCGGGGCGGATGCAGTCGCGCGCGGGCCGCACCGACTTCGTGCGCGTCACGCTCGCGTGGCGCGAAGGCGCGTGGTGGGCGGCCGAGGCGGGCGATCAGGTGTCGGGGCACCTCACGCCCCAGTCGCGCGCGCACGCGTTGCTGGTCGTGCCGGCGGAGGCCCTGGCACTCGACCCCGGCGACGAGGCCGAGGCGATGCTGCTGCGCTGGCCCGAGGAGAGCCGCGCGTGAGCCGGCGCCACGCGCCGGAACGAAGCCGCCAACGGGCCGCGTCCGCGAAGCCGCCGGCAGCTCCAGCCCCACCTCTCCCGCTTCGTCACCCGGCCGCGATCGCCGCGATTCTTGCGGCGGCCGCGGGTGTGGTCTTGAGCGCCACGTATCAGCTCTACGACACCGACTTCTGGCAGCACCTGCTGGTCGGCAAGGTCATCTGGCAGACCCATCACATTCCTCGAGCGCATCTCTGGACCTGGCCCGGCTACGGCCGGCCCGAAGTGCTGTGGGCCTGGGGATTCCGCGCGGCGCTGTGGCCGTTCTGGTCGCTCGGCGGCGTGTGGGGGCTGTTCGCGTTCCGCTGGCTCGCGGCGCTCGCCGCGTTCGGCATCCTGTGGGCCACGGCGCGTCGCATGGGGGCGCGCGGGCTCTCGGCGCTGTTCGTGGTCGTGCTGTGCTCTGTGGTCTACCGCTACCGCATGCAGGTCCGCCCCGAGAGCCTGGCCGCCGTCCTGCTCGCGGTCGAGATCTGGATCCTGGAGCGCGCCCGCGCCCGCGCGGACGAGCATGCTGCGGGCGCCGACCGCCTTCCGTGGGTGGTCCCGGTGATCTGGGTGTGGGCGAACCTCCATGCATCGTTCCTGATCGGCCTGGGGCTGCTCGGGATCCATCTCCTCGATGCGCTCGTGGGCCCTCGAGGCGCCGGGGCCGCGCGCCGGCGCGCCCCGCGCCTCGCGCTCGTCACCGCCGCGGCCCTGGCGATCACGCTCGTCCATCCCTTCGGCTGGCGCGCGCTCACGCAGCCGTTCGAGTTCTTCCGCTTCGGGCGTCAGGAGCCCATTCTCGCCACCATCGGCGAGTTGCAGCCGCCGCGCATCGCAGAGAACCTGTGGAACGGATTCCCGCTGCTGGCGCTGGGATGGCCGCTGCTCGTCGCGTGGCGCTGGCGCCGCCGGGGCCTCGACCGGGTGGAGCTCCTGACGCTGCTCGCCTTTGGCGCGATGGCGCTCTCGAGCGCCCGCTTCCTGGGCAACCTCGCGCTGGTCGCCGTGCCATACGTCGCGCGCGATCTCGACGAGTGGATCCGCGCGACACGCTGGCCCCGCTGGACGGCGCGCGCCTCGGCGCGGGCCGGAATCACGGTTGCGGCTTCGGCGCTCGCCGGGTACTTCGAGTGGAGCGCGCCCGATCCGCGTCCCGGGATAGGGATCGAGATGAGCCAGTATCCGGTTGCCGGCTGCGACTGGATGGACGCCCACGGCGTGCGCGGCCGCGGCTTCAACCACTTCATGGAGGGGGGCTATCTCCTGTGGCGTTTCTGGCCCGACCGCGGCCGCCTGCCCTTCATGGACATCCACCAGAGCGGCACGCGCGAGGACCGCCTGCTCTACATGCTGGCGGGTGCCCGCTTCGCGCGCTGGCGCGAGCTCGACGCGAAGCATCGGTTCGACTGGGTGCTGTTGAACCGCCGGCAGGTGGCGGGCGATCACCTGCTCGACTTCCTCGACGCCGACACCTCGTTCGGGCTGGTGTTCGTGGACGACGCGGCGGCTCTCTATCTCAAGCGTCGCGGAGCGCTCGAGCCGCTCGTCGTGGGCCGCTACCGCGAGATTCCGGCGGGCCGCGGCAGGCTGGCCGCGCTGGGCGCGGCGTGCGAGGCCGATTCCATGCGCCGCGCCCGGGTGCGGGTCGAGCTCGAGCGGCAGGCGTCGGAGTCGCGCTGGAACGCCACCGCGCACAGCCTGCTCGCCAGCATCGCGCTGATGGAGGGCCGCACCACGGCGGCTCGCTTTCACCTCGAGCGCGCGCTCGACGTCGATCCGCTCATTCCGCGCACGCACGAGCGCCTCGGCGACCTCGCGCTGGCGGGCGGCCGGGCGCGCGATGCGCTCCGCGAGTATCGGCTTGAGCTCGTGACGAACGAACCGCCGCCCGGCATCGACCTCCGGATAGGAAGCGCCTACGAGTCACTGGGCGATGCGAAGCGGGCGCGCGCTCACTACCGCGCCGAGCTCAGACGCGATCCGGGGAACGGCGAGGCGATCGAGCGGCTGAACGCGATCGGAGCCAGATCCGTGCAGCCGTGAACGGCGGGAGGCCGCGGGCCTTTCGCTAACTCCCGCCCTGGCCGCCGCCCTGGTGGTGGCAGTTGTTCTGGCACACCTTGCGGCCCGCCTGAATGCGGTCCACGGCGCTCAGGTGTCGAATGTCTTCCAGCGCCAGGCATACGGTGTCGCTGCCGCAGGCCTGAGCCAGCCCCACGTGCAGGTCGCTCTCGACGCGGATCGAGTCGTTGTAGACCTCAGCGCACTGCCTGATGCAGCGGGCGGCTTCGACTCTCGCCAGCCTCACACCGAGCACGTTGTCGTCTACGGCACGGCACTGCGTGAGGAGCACCGCCATCAGGCCTGCGAGGACGAACATGAGAGCCCAGGCGAGCCCCCGGCGTGAGACGCGAGTGACTTGGTTCATCGTTCCCCCCTTGGGAAATCCGAAGCAGGTTGCGCGTGGGGCTGAGGAGCGCCTGGCTTCTCACGTTGCCTGACCCGCACCGCCGATCAGAATGAATGCGACCATCCGCCGCCGAGGCTCAGGCTCTCGAGATGTAACAACGCCGCGCGAATATTGAACCCGGCGCCGGGCGCCAGGCCCGCTGCGACGTTCCACTTCTCGGAGTCGAACTCCAACTGCGCCCTCAGCGGCATCCAGGGGGACAGCTCGAGGGCGCCGAAGGCGCCGTCGAGCACGTAGCGGCTCGCCTTCAGAGCGCGAAAACCATACCCCAGAGCGACCCTCCCATGCACGCCCAAAATCGAGAGCGGTGCTCCAGCCACCCCGTAGGTCGAGTGGAAGCGGCGGGTGCCCTGGGCGTCCTCGACCCCGGCGGCCAGACCGGGGCGGTTGAGACGCGGGGGCAGGAACTCGATCCGCCCGCTCGCCATGCGGTCCATGTCCACCAGGCGCGAGTCGGGGGCGAACTCCTGGAAGCTGTGGTAGCCCGCGATCCGGGTCCAGCGCAGGCTGGTCTCCAGGTGGGGCAGAAAGCCCAGCGTGGCGTAGTAGACCTGGTTGTCGTTCAAGCCCCGGTGGTCGTAGGCCCAGCGCCTCGGCACCAGGTTGTATCCGGCCTCGAACCCGCGGTCGGCCATGACCCCTGCCCACGGCGTGTTGATGAATCCCGTCATCCCGGAGATGGACACCCACTCCGGCGGCTCGCGGGGCGTTGCCGGGACGGCTTCGCCGAGCGCGCGGCGGTAGCGGTCGAGATTGGCCTCGAGCGAGGGGTCACTCAGCTGGCGCAGGTACTCCTCGCGCGACGCCACGCCCGCGAGCCAGACGCCGGAGGGCTGGCTCCGGTCCCGGAACTCCAGCGGGAAGCGCGGCACCGGCTGCACGCGCAGCGCCGAGCCCGGCGCGCGGACCAGCGGCGGCACCGGGAGATCGAGCCGCACGCCGTAGAGATTGGCCCCCGCGCTGCGCTGTCCGAACCCCGCCACCTCGAAATCACCCAGCACGCGGCGGACCTCGACCTCCACCCCGCGGTCGCCGTATTGAAAGCGCGCGCCGCGCACCCGCAGCGCGAAGTCCCGGAACGGCGGACGAAGCGTGACGCCGGCGAAGCCGCTCCATTGGTCCAGGCTCGAATAGAGCGTGCCCTCCTCCGCGAAGGCGAGATACCCGGTGCGGTCCACCTGGGCGTCGATGAGCCAGCGCCCCTGGTCGATCGGGCGCGCTAGCCCAAGCGAAGCCCCGTAGCGGTTGTCGCCGAAGTAGCCGCCGCTCGCCGAGAGCAGCGCCACACCCGGGAGCCAGGCGAACTGCTCGAGGCTCGAGCGGCCGGGCCGCACGCGGCCGAGATCGGGCGTGCCCTCGCTCTCCGGGAAGTCGTTCGTGATCGGGAGCAGCAGACCCGCCCTCAACGCCGCGCCCGGCCAGGGGTTCAGCCGCAGCCGGGGCTCGAGCTCCACCCTGAGCTCGAGCGGATCGAAGATGTGCCCGATCTGAAAATACACGAGCGGCCCCGCCTCGAGATCGGCCCGCATGAAAGTCGGTGACAGGAGCGGGTCCCGGGGCGGCCGCGGAAAGTCGCGCTCGCTGGGATAGCGGACGAGAAACGGATGGAGCGGCCGGCGCTCGTCGATCTCCACGGCCGCCGCGACCAGGCCGAGCCTGCGCTCGAAGGCGAGCGTGTGCCCCCCGGCCGCCACTCGCGCCCGGGCCAGCGCCTCCGCGCTGTGGCGGAACCGGCGGTTCTCGTATGTGAGGCGAGGCGTGCCGTGTGTTTCGGCCGCAACGTTTTCGAGGCCCGCGCCGAGCAACGCGCCATCGATCGCGGCGACGCGCTCGACGCGCGCCGCGGACGAGTCGTCGGCCGGGAAGTAGAACGGGGCCGCTCCGAGCGTGGCGGCGTGCGCGAGGAGCAGGGCGGCCAGCGCGGCCGCGGACACGCCGGGCGGCGGCGGGCGAAAGTGCGGAGACGAAGCGGGCATGAGGACCTCGAGTGCGCCGCGCCCTACAGCATGCCGCGCACGCTGCGCTGCGCTTCGAGCAGCAGCCCCTGCGCCTGGATCCCCCACCACAGCGTGAGCACCAGCGTCGCGATCAGCGCGATGGCCGCCGGGGCCGCCCAGGAGACGTGAGCCGGATCGCCCGCGGGCTCCTCCATGTACATCGCCACCGTGACGCGCAGGTAGTAGAAGACCGACACCACGCTGTTCAGCACGCCCACCACGACCAGCGGCACCAGGCCGGCGTCGATGGCCGCCCCGAACACGTAAACCTTGCCCATGAAGCCGGCGGTCGGCGGGATGCCGCCCAGCGAGAGCATGAAGATCGTCATCGCCACCCCGAGCACGGGGTGGCGGAAGCCGAGGCCCGCGAGGTCCGACACCAGCACGCGCTCTTCCCGCTCGCGGCCGAGCATGGCGAGGATGCCGAAGGCGCCCAGGTTCATGGCGGCGTAGACCGCGAGGTAGAACACCGCGGCCGAAGCGCCCCGCGTCCCGCCCGCGGTCACCGCCACCAGCACGTAGCCGGCGTGCGCGATGCTCGAGTAGGCCAGCATGCGCTTGAGGCTCGTCTGCGCCACGCCGGTGACGTTGCCCACCGTCATCGTGACGACCGCGATCCATGCCAGCACCGGACGCCAGTCCGCCTGCACCTCCGCGAGCGCGCTCAAGCCCACGCGCAGCAGCGCGGCGAAGCCGGCGGCCTTGGCGCCGGCGGACATGAAGGCCGTGACGGAGGTGGGCGCGCCCTCGTAGGCGTCCGGCGTCCACATGTGGAAGGGCACGGCGGCGACCTTGAACCCGAAGCCCACGAGCAGAAGCAGCGCGCCCACGAGGAACAGCGGGTTTCCGAGCATCGGCGAGTCCGCCATGAACGCCGAGATGGTGCGCAGGTTGGTGGAGCCCGTCGCCCCGTAGATGAGCGCGATGCCGTAGAGCAGGAAGCCGCTCGCGAACGCTCCCAGCAGGAAGTACTTGAGCGCCGCCTCGTTCGACTCGAGCTGGCCGCGGCGGCAGCCCACCATCACGTAGAGCGCGATGGACATCAGCTCGAGCCCGAGAAAAACCGTGATGAGGTCGTTCGATGCCGCCATCACGATCATGCCGAGCGTGGCGCAAAGCAGCAGCGCGTAGTATTCGGCGCTCCGGAGCCCGAGCCGCCGCACGTAGTCCCACGAGATGAGCACCGAGAGGGCGCCGATCGCGCAGAACAGCAGCGTGAAGAACACGGTGAAGCCGTCGTGGACGAACATGCCGCCGAAGATCGAGCGCCGCGCGTCGCGCACGATGAAGACCGCGGCCCCTGCGGCGAGCAGCGTCAGCAGGCTGATGACCGCGGCGCGGCTCCCACCGGGGCGGGCGGGCACGAACTCGAGCATGAGAAGCAGCATCGCACCGGCGCTGAGCGCGATGACGGCGCCCAGCGCCCACCAGTCCACCGCCAGCAGCGGAGCGACCGCGGCCACGTTCATCGCGCGCCTCCGGTGGCCGCCAGCGGCGGGGGTGCCACCTGCACCTCGACCACCCGCATGGTGGCCCGCTGGTGCGCGAGGGCGAGCGTGCGCTCCAGCGCGGGCTGCATCCGGTCGATGAAGGGCTGCGGGGTGAAGCCCATCCAGAAGATGAGGACGATGAGCGGCGCGAACACCACGCGCTCGCGGAACGAGAGGTCGGAGAGCTTCTCGTTCTCGGCGTGCGTCACGGGGCCGAAGAACACGCGCTGGAACATCCACAGCATGTAGCAGGCGGAGAGGATCACGCCCAGCGCGGCCAGCACCGCCCACAG
>CAZYQK010000045.1:11571-22437 GCA_964650245.1 uncultured bacterium
TCTGGGTCGCGCTGGGGAACGCCGCCTCCGCGGGCACCGCCCACAGCGGGTTGTGCCGGAACGCGCCGAGCAGCACCAGGAACTCGCCGACGAAGCCGTTGGTGCCCGGGAGCCCGATCGAGGACAGCGTGACGATCAGGAACACCGCGGCGTAGACCGGCAGCGGCTTCCACAGCCCGCCGAAGTCCGCGATCATGCGGGTGTGGCGGCGCTCGTAGACCACGCCCACCAGCTGGAACAGCGCGCCGGTCGAGATGCCGTGGTTGAGCATCTGGAGCATGGCGCCAGAGAAGCCCTGCGAGTTCATGGCGTAGAGTCCGAGCATGCAGAACCCGAGATGGCTCACCGACGAGTAGGCCACCAGCTTCTTGAGATCCGGCTGGACCATGGCGACCAGCGCGCCGTAGATGATCCCCACGATCGCGAGCCCTGCGATCCACGGCGCGAACTGGGCGGAGGCCGTCGGGAAGAGCGGGATGGCGAAGCGGATGAAACCGTAGGTCCCCATCTTCAGCAGGATGGCGGCCAGGATCACGGAGCCTGCGGTGGGCGCCTCGACGTGGGCGTCGGGCAGCCAGGTGTGAAACGGGAACATCGGCACCTTGATCGCGAAGGCGAGCGCGAACGCGAGGAACAGCCAGACCTGGGCCGCGGGTGCCAGCGCGAGCGCGTAGAACGCGTCGAGCTCGAAGGTCGCTATTCCGGTCACCGCGCGCTGCCGGAAGTAGAGCCAGAGGATGGCGGCCAGCATGAGCACGCTGCCCGCCATGGTGTAGAGGAAGAACTTGATCGCGGCGTAGACCCGGCGCTGCCCCCCCCACACTCCGATGAGCAGGTACATCGGGATCAGCATCGCCTCCCAGAACACGTAGAACAGCAGCAGGTCGACGGAGAGGAAGGTGCCGAGCATCCCGGCCTCGAGTGCCAGAAGCAGCGCATAGAACTCGCGCGCCCTCCGCTCCACCGCGCCGGTCGAGCCGAGCACGGCCACCGCGGTGAGCACCGTGGTCAGGAGCACGAGCAGCACGCTGATGCCGTCCACTCCCAGGTGGTAGCTGGCGCCCAGCGCCGGAAGCCACGCGCGCTGCTCCTCGAACTGCCAGCCCGGAGCCGCCGGCACCAGGCGCCACCAAAGCGGCAGCGAGAACGCGAGCTCCGCGACGGCGACCGTGATCGCCCAGCGCCGGATGGCGCGCTCGGCGGACGCCGGCATGAGCGCGATCAGCGCCGCCCCGATCAGGGGGAAGAACACCAGCCAGCTGAGCCAGGGAAAGTCGGTCACGGCGCTAGCGCCTCAGGAAGTGGAACAGCAGGGCCGCCACGCCGATGGTGAAGAACAGGGCGTAGGTGCCGACGAACCCGGTCTGGAACAGGCGCAGGATCGCGGACGTGCCTTCGAACACGTACCCCACTCCGTTGACGGTCCCGTCCACGATCTTCTCGTCCCAGAATTTCCAGAAGCGGTCCGCGGCCCAGACCACGGGGCGCACCACCGTGCGGTCGTAGAATTCGTCCACCCAGTACTTGTGGAACAGCGCGCGGTGCGCAGCTGGGAATCCGCGGGCGAGCGGTTCCTCTGCGCCTGCGCTCGCGTAGGTCCGGAACGCGAGCGCAATGCCGAGCCCGGCCGCCCCCACGGAGAGCGCGATCAGGAGCCACTCGACCCGCGCCGAGATCTCGTGATGCGCGGCGCCGTGACCGCTCTCGAATACCGGCGCCAGCCAGCGCGCGAACGCGTGGCCGCCCTCCTGGAACGGCATGCCGACCAGCCCGCCCGCCAGCGAAAGGGCGGCGAGCACCACGAGCGGAACGATCATCGAGGGCGGAGATTCGTGCAGGTGATGCTCGGCCTCGTGCGTGAGGCGGGATTCCCCGCGGAAGGCGAGCACGTAGAGCCGGAACATGTAGAACGCGGTGAGCGCGGCGCCCAGCAGGCCCGCGATCCACACGCCGTAGTGTCCCGAGGCGAAGGCGTCGTTCAGGATCTCGTCCTTGCTGAAGAAGCCGGCGAAAGGCGGGATACCCGCGATCGCGATGGTGGCGACCAGCATGGTGCCGTGGGTCCACGGCAGCCGCTTCGCGAGCCCGCCCATGCGGCGCAGGTCCTGCTCGTCCGAGAGCGCGTGGATCACGGAGCCCGCGCCCAGGAAGAGCAGCGCCTTGAAGAACGCGTGGGTCATGAGGTGGAAGATGCCCGCGCCGTAGCTGCCCACGCCGCACGCGAAGAACATGTAGCCGAGCTGGCTCACGGTGGAGTATGCGAGCACGCGCTTGATGTCGGTCTGCGCCACGCCGATGGTCGCGGCGAAGAGCGCGGTCGCGGCGCCGATCACGGCCACGGTCTCGAGCGACGCCGGCGCGAGCGCGAACAGGACGTGACAGCGCGCCACCATGTAGACGCCCGCCGTCACCATGGTCGCGGCGTGGATGAGGGCAGAGACCGGCGTCGGGCCCTCCATCGCGTCCGGGAGCCAGGTGTAGAGCGGGATCTGGGCGCTCTTCCCGGTCGCGCCCAGGAACAGCAGCAGCGTGGCCGCCGTGATCACCGCCGAGCCGGCCGCGAAGACGTGCGGCGCCACCGCGAACAGCCGCTCGTAGTCGAGGCTTCCGCCCCACGCGAACAGCGTGAGCATGCCGAGAATGAAGCCGAAGTCGCCGATGCGGTTCACGATGAAGGCCTTCTTTCCCGCCTCGGCCGCGCTCGGACGCACGTACCAGAACCCGATCAGCAGGTACGAGCACAGGCCCACGCCCTCCCAGCCCACGAACATGAGCAGGAAGTTGTCAGCCAGCACCAGCGTGAGCATCGCGAACATGAACAGGTTGAGATAGAGGAAGAAGCGCCGGAACGACGGATCGTGCGCCATGTAGCCGACCGAGTAGACGTGGATCAGGAAGCCCACGCCGGTGACCACCAGGGCCATCACGGCCGAGAGCGGATCGAGCAGGAACGAGACGTTGGCGGTGAAATCGCCGACCCTGATCCAGGTCCACGCGGTCTCGGTCAGGCTGCGCGCGTCCGCGGGCAGGGCCGCGAGCCTGAGCACCGCGCGCACCGCGAACGCGAAAGCGAGTCCCACCGCCCCGCACCCGAGCCACGAGGTGCCGCGCCGGCCGAGCCGGTCGCCCAGCAGCAGGTTGAGCAGCACGGCCGCGAGCGGCAGCGCGGGAATGATCCAGAGCAGCGGCAGCGTCATCCCGGGTCAGCCCTTCAGGAGGTTCACTTCGTCCACGAACACGCTCTCGCGGAGCCGGAACAGGTTGACGATGATGGCGAGCCCCACCGCCACCTCTGCGGCCGCCACGGTCATCACGAAGAACACGAAGATCTGGCCGTCCAGCGAGTGCAGCTCGCGGGCGAAGGCGACGAACGCCAGGTTGCCCGCGTTCAACATGAGCTCGATCGACATGAAGATGACGATGGCGTTGCGGCGCACCAGCACGCCCACCACCCCGATGACGAACAGCAGCGCGCTTAAAGACAGCGTCCACCCGAGCGGAATCACGGGCCTTCCTCCCGCCGGCGCCCCTTGCCGATCACGATGACGCCCACCATGGCGACCAGCAGCACCACCGAAGTGATCTCGAACGGGAACAGGTAGCGGGTGTAGAGCGCCTCGCCGATGGCCCGGGTGTTGCCACCTGAGGGAAGCGCCGACTCGGGCGCCGCGGGCCCCGGCGCCCAGCGCCCGGCGAACAGCATCGCGGCCTCGGCCGCGATCACCGCCCCCACCACCCAGCCGATGCCGCGGCGGAGCGCGATCTGAACGCCGGTCTCCACGTCCTGCTGGAGGTTCAGGTACATGATCACGAACAGGAACAGCACCATGATGGCACCGGCGTAGACGATGATCTGCACCATCCCCACGAACTCGGCGCCGAGCAGCAGATACAAGCCCGCGAGCGAACAGAACGCCAGCACCAGGAACAGCGCGCTGGTGACCGGGTTCTTGTGCAGCACGACGAGCAGCGCCGAGGCCACCAGCATCGCGGCGAAGCCGGCGAACAGGAACGGGATCATCGGTGGAGCACGCCGAACTGCCACACCGCGGTCAGCACGATGTTGGCGAGCGAGAGCGGGAGCAGCACCTTCCAGCCCAGGTGCATGAGCTGGTCGTAGCGCAGGCGCGGGTAGGTCCAGCGCACCCAGATGAAGAAGAACAGCAACACGCCGAGCTTGGCGAAGAACCACAGGAACTTGAGCGAGTCCGGGAGCCAGGGCCCGTTCCAGCCGCCCAGGAACAGCGTCACCGCGATCGAGCAGATGGTGATGACATTCGCGAACTCGCCCAGGAAGAACAGTCCGAACTTCATGCTCGAGTACTCGGTGTGGAAGCCGGCGACCAGCTCGGCCTCGGCCTCGGGCAGGTCGAACGGCGCGCGGTTGGTCTCCGCCAGCGCGGTCACCATGAAGACCGCGAAGGCGACCGGCTGGTAGAACACGAACCAGCCCGGCAGGTGCACGGGCCCCATCTGTATCGCGCCCGCCTGAGCGTGAACGATGTCAACCAGCGAGAGCGACCCCGCCAGCAGCAGCACGCCGATGGTCGACAGCCCCATCGCGAGCTCGTACGACACCATCTGCGCCGCCGAGCGCAGCCCCCCGAGCAGCGCGTACTTGTTGTTCGAGGACCAGCCCCCGAGCGTGATGGAGTAGACGCCGAGGCTCGACATCGCGAGGAACAGCAGCAGGCCGACGTTGATGTCGGTGACGACGAAGTTGGGCCCGATCGGGATGACCGCGAACGACACCAGGGCGGGAACCACCGCGAGCATCGGCGCGAGGTGGAAGATGACCTTGTTGGCCTGGGCCGGGATGAACTCCTCCTTGAAGAAGAGCTTGAGGACGTCGGCGATCGGCTGGAGCAGCCCGAGCGGCCCCACGCGGTTGGGGCCCATGCGCGCCTGCATGTGCCCCGCGATCTTGCGCTCTGCGAAGATGAGATAGGACACGATGCCCAGCATCGCGTTCAGGATCACCACGATCTTGACCAGCGACCAGAAGACGAACTGGAAGTCGGGGCTGTTCCAGAGGGCGGCCATTCCGGCTAGGACCCCGCCTTCGTCGCGGCACGAGCGCCACCCGCCCCGAGCCTGAGCCCCGCGCCAGCTGCGGCGCCCAGCCGGTTGAGCTCGACCTCATCGAACGCGTGCGGCACGAACACGCTTCCGGCCGGCACGGCGTCGTCGAGCGCGACCGGAAGCTCGATACCGCCGGCGGGTCCCGCGAGCTCGATGCGATCGCCCTCCGAGAGCCCGAGGCGCCGGGCCTCCGCCGGATGGATCGCAGCGCGGGCCCGTTTCGCGAGCTTCGGAAGCAGTGTGCCGCGATAGGAAAGGCTTCCCGTGAGGAACAACGTTCCGCCCGAGAGCAGCCACAGGCCGTCCGGGGCGCCGGCGGCGGGGCGGCCGTCTCGCGCGGGCGCGAGGCCGGCTGCGATCAGCGGGCTCGAGCTCGACCACTGCGGGCCGAGCGGCAGCAGCGCGGCCGGGCCCAGTCCCCGGTAGCCGGGGACCAGCCGTGCGATCTCGCGGAACACGTCCTCCGCGGTGCGGTAGCTCCACTGAGCACCGAGTGCCAGGGCCACGGCCTGGAAGATCTCCCAGTCCGGGCGCGTGCCGCGCCGCGGCGAGATCGCGCGGGCCGTGCGCTGAAGCCGGCGCTCGCAGTTCACGACCACCCCCTCCTTTTCGGCGAAGGCCGCCGCCGGGAACACCACGTGCGCCCGCCGCGCGGTTTCGGTGAGGAACAACTCGCTCACGACCACGAGCTCTGCGCGCTCGAGCGCGCGCTCGGCCAGCGCCCGGTCGGGCGCGCTGCGGAGCCAGTGATCGCCCGCGATCCAGAGCGCCCGGACGCGCCCGTCGGCGGCCGCGGTCAGGATCTCGGGCGCGCTCATCCCGGGAGCGCCGCCGAGCGTCACGCCCCAGTGCTGCTCGAATGGCCTGCGCGCAGCTGCGTCGTCCACGGGAACGTAGCCGGGCAGGCAGTCCGGCGTGAGCCCCATGTCGAGCGCGCCCTGGCTGTCGTGCTGTGGGCCCAGGTACATGACCGCCGAGCGGCCGGCCTCGAGCGCGCCCGTCACCCAGCCCAGGTTCTCGATTGCCTGGAGCAGTTCTACCGCCTCCGGATGCTCCGCCACCGCGCGCCCGAACAGCACCGCCTTGCGCGACGCGGCCGCGAGCCGCGACGCCGCGGCGCGGACCCGCTCGAACGGAACCCCGCTCGCACGCTCGACGCGCTCCGGCGTCCACGCGGCGAGCGACGTGCGGAGCGCACCGAGGCCGGCCGCGACCTCGACCGGAAGAGTCGCAGGAGGACCCGCCTCGAGCGCCGCGGCCGTGAGGGCGTGGAGCAGCGCGAGCTCTCCTCCCGGCCTGACCGCCAGCCAGTCGGCGCCAAACTTGGGGGCCGCGAGCTTCACGCGACGCGGATGCGCCAGCGTGAGGTGGAGCCCGCTCTGGTGCTGGCCCTGGATCAGGACCGCCTGCGCGAAAGGCGACTCGCCCTGGAGGTCGTCGAAGAGCACGAGGACCTCCTGAGCGCCGCGAATCTGCTCGAAGGAGACGAGCGGCCGGCCGCCGCCCGTGGCCTTCAGCAGCGCAGCACCCGGCACGCGCGCCGTGAAGCGCGTGCGGGCGTCGACGTGGTTCGTGCCCAGCACCGCGCGCGCCAGCTTCTGGAACAGGTACTGCTCCTCCAGGTTGAGCCGCTCGCCACCCAGGAAGGCGATGCTCGAAGGGCCATGGGTGGCCGCGATCGCCTTGAGGCGGGAGGCGGCGTGGGCGACCGCCTCGTCGAATCCGGCGGGCGCGAGCGCCCCGGCCTGGCCGAGGAGCGGCGACGCGAGGCGCCCGGCGTCGCTCACGAACTCGTAGCCGAAGCGTCCGCGCACGCACAGGTATTCCTGGTTCACGCCGCGATGCTCGGTGCCGCGCGCGCGGAGGATCTCCATGCCGCGCACGCCGAGGCGGACGCTGCAGCCGTTCGAGCAATGGGGACAGATCGTGATGTGCTGGCGCAGGTCCCACGGCCGCGCCTTGAAGCGGTACGGCAGCGCCGTGAGCGCGCCCACCGGGCAGACCTCGATGCAGTTGCCGCACTGCTCGCACTCGAGCGGCTGGCGGTTGAACGAAGAGATCTCGGTGAGCACGCCGCGCTGGTGGGCGGTGAGCGCGTCGTCGCCCATGATCTCGTCGCAGTAGCGAACGCACCGCATGCAGACGATGCAGCGGTTCGCCTCCTTCTTGACCACGGGACCGAGGTCCTCAGAGACGAAGGTGCGCTTGGCCTCGTCCATGCGCGAGAAGTCATGGCCGAATGCGAACGCGAGGTCCTGGAGCTGGCACTCCCCACCCTCGTCGCACACCGGACAGTCGAGCGGGTGGTTCACCAGCAGGAACTCCATGACGCCCTTTCGCGCCTTGATCGCGCCGGGCGATTCGGTCGCGACCACCATGCCGTCGGCGACAGCCGTGGTGCAGCCGGTCAGAGGCTTGGGGCTCCACGCGATCTCGGGCTGTCCGTCGGGGTCCATGACCTGCGTGCCGTCCCGGTTGCGTTTCGGCATGCCGACCTCGACCACGCAGATGCGGCAGGCCCCGAGCGGCGGCAGCTTCTGGTGCGAGCAGAAGATCGGGACGTGGATCTCGGCCATGCGCGCGGCGTCGGTCACGAGGGTGCCGGCCGCCACCTCGACCACCCGCCCGTTGATGGTGACACGGCAGGAGTTGCTCATGCGCGCGCCACCTCGGGCGCGAGCGGCGCCAGCTCCTCGCGCCGCCGGTTGACCGGACAGCGCTTGAGCTTCACGTGGTGCTCGAACTCGTCCCGAAAATGCTGGATGAAGCCCGTGACCGGCATGGCCGCAGCGTCGCCCAGGGCGCAGAACGACTTGCCCAGGATGTTGTCGGCGACGTCCTCGAGCAGCCCGATGTCGCTCGCCCGGCCCTCGCCGTGCTCGATCCGCTCGAGCACCTCGCTCATCCAGTACGTGCCCTCGCGGCACGGAGTGCACTTGCCGCACGACTCGTGCTCGTAGAAGCGCGTGATGTTCCAGAGCGCGTCCACCACGCACGAGCGGTCGTCGATCACGATGACGCCGCCCGAGCCCAGGAAGGTGCCCGCGGCGTTCATGGATTCGTAGTCGAGCCCGGTGTCGAGCAGCGCCTCCGGCAAGGGCGGCACCGAGGAGCCGCCCGGGATCACCGCCTTCACCTTGAGCCCGTCGCGCATTCCGCCGCAGTGCTCGTCGATCAGCGCGCGCAGCGGAAGACCGAGCGGGACCTCGTAGTTGCCGGGCCGTTTCACCCGGCCCGAAACGCTGAAAATCTTGGTGCCCGGGCTCTTCTCGGTCCCCCACTGGCGGTACCACGCCGCGCCGTGCTGGAGGATGTGCGGCACGTTCATCAGGGTCTCGACGTTGTTCACCACGGTCGGGCAGGCGTAGAGCCCCTCGACCGCCGGGAACGGAGGCTTGAGCCGGGGCTGGCCGCGGTACCCCTCGAGCGAGGAGAGCAGCGCCGTTTCCTCCCCGCAGATGTAGGCGCCCGCGCCGAGATGGTTCCAGAGCTCGAACCGGAAGCCCGTGCCCATGACGTCAGCGCCCAGCAGCCCGGCGCCGCGGGCCTCGGCGATCGCGCGCTCGAGGATGCGCTCGATGTAATCGAACTCGCCGCGCAGGTAGATGTAGCCGGTTTTGGCCTGGATGGCGTACGCGGAGAGGATCATGCTCTCGATGAGCAGGTGGGGATTCTTCTCCATCAGCTCGCGGTCCTTGAAGGTGCCGGGCTCGCTCTCGTCCGCGTTGCACACCAGATACTTCGGCTTCGGCGTCTGCTTCGGGACGAAGCCCCACTTGAGGCCGCACGGGAATCCCGCGCCGCCGCGGCCGCGCAGGCCCGAGGCCTTCACGATCTCGATGCACTCGTCGGGGGATTTCTTCCCCAGCACCCCGGCGAGCGCCTCGTAGCCGCCCCCCTCGCGGTAGGTTTCGAGCGACGCGAGACCGGGCGTGTCGATGTCCTTGAAAAGCAGCGGCCCGCGGCTCACTGGAGCTTCTCCAGCAGCGCGTCCACCTTCGCCTCGTCCAGGTTCTCGTGGTATGCGAAGTTCGCCTGGAGGCAGGGACCTCCGCCGCACGCCGCCAGGCACTCCACGCGCCGCAGCGTGAATCGGCCGTCGGGCGTGGTCTCGCCGTGGCCGACGCCGAGCTTCCGCTCGAGGTGGCGGAACAGCCGGTCCGCGCCCATCAGCGAGCACGAAAGCGTCATGCACACCTGGAGATGGTGCCGGCCGACCGGCTTCAGGTGGAACATGGTGTAGAAGGTCGCGATCCCGAACACCTCGGTCTCCGGCAGGTCGAGCGTGCGCGCCACGAGCTTCAGCGCCGCCGGCGGGATCCAGCCCCACTCCCGCTGTGCGTTCCACAGCACCGGCAACGCCGCCGAGCGCTTGTTCGGGTAGTGGCGGAGCGCCTCCTCGACCTCCCTCTTCCGGGCCTCGGGCCACTCGAGCGCTTCGGCGCGAGGCTCGATGCGCACGACTTCGAGGTGGCTCACCGGTCCACCTCCCCGAGCACGATGTCGATGCTCCCGATCGCGGTGATGACGTCCGCGACCAGGCGGCCCTCGATCATCCGCGGCAGCGTCTGGAGGTTCACGAACGACGGCGAGCGCACCTTCATCCGCCACGGGCGCGGCGTGCCGTCCGAGACGAAGTAGAAGCCGAGCTCGCCCTTGGGCGCCTCGATCGCGCGGTAGGCCTCGCCCACCGGCGGGAAGAAGCCGTGGGCCACGATCTTGAAATGGTGGATCAGCGCCTCCATCGAGGTCTTCACTTCTTCCTTGGGAGGCAGGACGTACTTGTAGTCGCGCAGGCGGTAGTCGCCGGGGCGGGTCTCCCGGATGCGCGCGATGGCCTGCCCGGCGATTCGCGTGCTCTGCCGGATCTCTTCGACCCGCACCAGGTAGCGATCGTATGCGTCGCCCACGGTGCCGATCGGGATCTCGAAGTCGTATGAATCATAGGCGCAGTAGGGCTCGGCCTTGCGAAGATCCCACTTGACCCCCGAGCCGCGCAGCACGGGCCCGGTCGCGCCGAGCGCGATCGCCTCCTTCGCCGAGATCGGCGCCACGCCCTTCAGCCGGGCGAGCCAGATCGGGTTCTTCGAGAGCAGCTTCTCGTATTCGTCCGCGTGAGCCGGCATCTCGTCCACGAAGGTCTGGCAGCGGTCGAGCAGCCCCTCGGGTATGTCCATCGCGAGGCCGCCGACGCGGAAGTACGAGGCCGTCATGCGGGCGCCGCACACCTGGTCGTAGATCGAGAGCACCTTCTCGCGCTCGCGGAAGCAGTAGAAGAAGACCGTCATCGCGCCGATGTCGAGCGCGTGCGTGCCGAGCCACACGCAGTGCGAGCTGATCCGGGTGAGCTCGGTCAGCAGCACGCGGATCGCCTGCGCGCGCGCCGGCGCCTCGATCGCGAGCAGCTTCTCGCAGGCCAGGCAGAACGCCAGGTTGTTGCTCATCGGCGCCAGGTAATCCATGCGGTCGGTCTGCGGAATGGACTGGGTGTAGGTCTTGTACTCGGCCTGCTTCTCCATCCCGGTATGGAGGTAGCCGATGATGGACCGGGCCTTCACCACGGTCTCGCCGTCGAGCTCGAGCGCGATGCGTAAGACCCCGTGGGTCGAGGGGTGCTGCGGACCCATGTTGAGAGTCATGGTCTCAGTGCGCACGGTACTTCACCTTCTTCGGCGCGAGCTTCTTGAGCGCAGGCGCCGGCTTCTCGCGGCCCGGCGTGTTGTGGGTGAAGGCGACCTCGTCGTAGCCGAGCGGGGAATCCTTGGGCAGCGGCCAGCCCACCCA
>CAZYQK010000046.1:0-22163 GCA_964650245.1 uncultured bacterium
AAGAGCTGGAGCAGTCGGAGAAGCGGCGCGTGGTCGAAGTGCTGGCGCAGAGCGGGGGCTCGCGCACCGCGGCCGCGAAGCGGCTCGGCCTGCCGCGCACCACGCTGCTCAACAAGATGAAGCGCCACGGCCTGAGGTAGAGCGGGGCGCGCCCCGCGCCATGCCCTCGCTCCAGTGCCACTTCTGCGGCGCGCCGGTGACGCTCGGCGAGCCGATCCCGCGCGACGCCGAGTGCGAGTCGTGCCGCCACGACCTGCGCTGCTGCCGCAACTGCCGGCACTGGGATCCGCACTACAACAACGAGTGCACAGAGACCATGGCGGACCCGGTGGTGGACAAGACACGCAGGAACTTCTGCGAATACTTCTACTTCAACCGCGCGCCGTTCGCCGCCGCGGCGCGTGACCAGTCCCGCGAGCGCGATGCGCGCGCGAAGCTCGAGTCGCTCTTCAAGCCGAAACTCGAGACGCCGCGAGAGCCGGGTGAGTAGCGCGGTTCTCCACCACGTGCGGTGATCGCGCGGTGGAGAACGTTCCGCTCTCGCGCACGCCCGACCCGCGCCAGAGCGCGCTCCGCTTTGACTTTTTCCTGACCCCGGCCTTACCTTCGCCGCCCCCGCATTGAAGCGACCCGCCCCAACGGGTCGCGCCGGGCAGAACGCCGCCCCTCCCCGAGGAGGACGTGGATGATCCGCAGCATGACCGGGTACGGCTCGGCCGAGTTCGAGCGCGATGGCCAGCGCCTGTCGGCCGAAATCCGCTCGGTCAACCACCGCTACTGCGAGGTCTCGATCCGCGCGCCCAAGCTGGTGTCGCTGTTCGAGGACCAGCTCCGCCAGCTCATCCAGGATCGCTTCTCGCGCGGCAAGATCAACCTCTCGATCGCCTGGAGCGGGGTGGGGGAGAGCGGCGAGGTCCTGAAGCTCAACGAGCCGGTGGTGGACCGCTACGTCGCGCTGCTCGAGCAGTTGCGCGACCGCTACAAGCTGGACGCGGGGCTCGACGTGCGCACGCTCGCCACGCTCCCCGACGTCTTCACCTGGGAGCACACCGCGCTCTCCGACGAGGAAACCTGGTCGCTGGTCAAGACCGTGGTGGACCACTCCTGCGACAACATGAACGCCATGAAGGCGCGCGAGGGCGAGGCGCTGGCCCGCGACCTCGAACACCGTTTGAAGATCGTCCGCCTCGAGCTCGACAAGGTGGTGGTGCGCGCGCCGCTCCGGCCGCTCGAGGCCAGGGAGAAGCTGGCGTCGCGGCTCAAGGTCATGCTCGAGGACGTCGAGATGGACCCGACGCGGCTCGCGCAGGAGCTGGCGCTGATGGCCGACCGGCTCGACTGCACAGAGGAGTGCGTGCGGCTATCCGCCCACCTCGACCAGTTCCGCTCGCTGATGGAGGGCCAGGAGCTGGCGGGGCGCAAACTCAACTTCCTGCTGCAGGAGATGAACCGCGAGGCCAACACCATCGGCTCCAAGGCCAACGACGTCGAGATCGCCCGCGCGGTGATCGTGATGAAGGAAGAGATCGAGCGCCTGCGCGAGCAGGTGCAGAACGTGGAGTGAGCTTGAACGCGACCGGATCCGCGCCCGAAGCCACAGACGACACCATTCCGTTCCGCTTCGAGCGCGGCGGGTTCCTGCTGGTGCTGTCGGGGCCCTCGGGCGCGGGCAAGGGCACGCTGGTGGACCGACTCATCGCCCTGCGTCCGGAGTGCGTGTTCTCGGTCTCGGCCACCACCCGCGTACAGCGCTCCAACGAGCAGGGCGGTGTCCAGTACGAGTTCGTCACGCGCGAGGAGTTCGAGCGGCGGCGCTCGGCCGGCCGGTTCCTGGAATGGGCCGAGGTCCACGGCCACCTCTACGCCACGCCCGCGCGTTTCGTGGACGAGAACGTGAAGGCAGGGCGCGTGGTGGTGCTGGACGTGGACGTGCAGGGCGGGGCGAGCGTGCGGCGCGCGCGGCCCGACGCGGTCTCGGTGTTCATCTACCCGCCCTCGATCGACGCGCTGCGGCAGCGGCTGCTCAAGCGCAACACGGATGCCCCCGAGGTGGTGGAGCGAAGGCTCAAGAACGCCCCGGGCGAGCTCAAGCAATACCGCGAGTACGATTATCTGGTGATGAACGACGACCTCGAGTCCGCGGTGGGGAGGCTGATTGCCATCGTGGACGCCGAGCGCGCCCGCGTGCGCCGCATGCCCACGCATTTCCGGAAGAACGACGACACCTGAAGGAGGAAGGCACCATGAAGCTTGCTTCTCTGATCCCGCCGCCCGGCAGCAACAAGTACGAGATCGCGATCATCGCGGCGCGCGAGGCCCGGCGCCTCAACGAATGGTCGCGACAGACCGCGCAGACCGTGAGCGGCAAGGTGACGGTCTCGGCGCTCGAGCGCACCATCCGCGGCGAGGTCCCGTTCCAGTACGAGGAATTCGAACAGTAGGTTCGCCATGCCGAGCGGGCGCACGGTGGTGGTCGGGGTGTCGGGGGGGATCGCCGCCTACAAGGCGTGCGAGCTGGTGCGCTGGCTTCGGACCCGCGGCGCGTCGGTGATCGTGGTCATGACGCCGGCCGCGGCCGAGTTCGTCACGCCGCTCACCTTTCAGGCGCTGTCCGGCAACCCGGTGGTGCGCGACCTGTGGGGCAACCAGCGCCCGGGGTTCGACCTGCCGCCGGCGGCGGCGAAGAAGGTGGGCGGCACCGTGGAGCACGTGGACGTGGCAGAGGCCGCCGACGCGATCGTGATCGCCCCCGCGACCGCCGACCTGATCGCGCGGCTGGTCCACGGCGAGGCGCCCGACGCCCTCACCGCCACCGTGCTCGCGAGCCCCGCGCCGCTGGTGGTGTGCCCGGCGATGGACCTCGAGATGTGGCGAGCGAAGGCGACGCAGGAGAACGTCGCGGTGCTGCGCCGGCGCGGCGCCGTGATCGTGGGCCCCGAGAGCGGGCCGCTCGCGTCGGGGCTCGAAGGCGTCGGTCGCCTGGCCGCGATCGAGACGATCGGCGAGGCGGTGGAGCGCGCGCTCACGCGGCGATCGAGCCTCGAAGGCGTGCGCGTGCTGGTGGGGGCGGGGCGCACCGAGGAGCCGCTCGATCCGGTGCGCGTGCTCACCAACCGCTCGAGCGGTCGCATGGGCTTCGCGCTCGCCGAGGCCGCGCGCGATCGCGGCGCCGCGGTCGAGCTGGTGGCGGGCGCCGCCAGCGTGGAACCTCCGGAGGGCGTGACGCTGACGCGCGTCACCACCGCCACCGAGATGGAGCGCGCGATGCTCGCCGCCTCCCCGCGCGCCGATGTGGTGCTGATGGCGGCGGCGGTCGCGGACTACCGGTCTCCGCAACCCGCGCGCGAGAAGCTGCGGCGCGGGAGCGCGTCTTTGACGCTGACGCTCGAGCCCAACTCGGATATCCTCGCCCGCATCGGCGCGGCGCGGCGCAAGGGCCAGGTGCTGGTGGGGTTCGCCCTCGAGACTTCGCGCGGCGTGGCCCGCGCGCGCGCCAAGCTCGAATCGAAGGGGCTCGACCTGGTGGCGCTCAACTCGCCCGCCGACGGGATCGGCGGCGACACCAACCGCGTGACCCTGGTCGAGGCCCGGCGCGAGGCGAAGCTCCCGCTGCTCTCCAAGCGCGAAGTGGCCGAGCGCATTCTCGACCGGGTGCTCGAGCTGCGAGAGCGCGTGAAGCCGGCGACCGCGGGCAAGGGCGTTGCACGAAGGAAGGCGGCGAGGAAGCGCACGTGAGCGACAGGGACCTCAGGGACGAGCTGGCCGCGATCGCGCGCGGCACACGCCGCGCCGTCGAGCGCGAGCGCGCCGCCGGCACCGGCGAGCTGCTGGCGCAGTCCGCTGCGAAGGCCGCGCGGGTCGCCGAGGCGTACGTCGCAGCCGCGATCGCGGCGGACGGGCCGGTTGCAAGCACCACGGCGCACGCCCAGGCTCCCGTCGCGACCAACCTGTTCGGGGAGCCCGAACCCGCGCCATCGGCGACCGCGACCCTCGACTTCACCCTGCCCTCGCACCACGCGCCCCTCAATCCCATCGCCCTCGACGCCCGCGCCGCGATCGAGCGCGATTCGCTTCCCGTGCTCGAGCAGGTGGCGGGCGAGGTATGCGCGTGCATGAAGTGCGGCCTGTGCGAGACCCGAACCAACGCTGTGCCGGGGGTGGGCTCGGCGCGCAGCGGCATCGTGTTCGTGGGCGAGGCTCCGGGGGCGGACGAGGACCGGCGCGGCGAGCCGTTCGTGGGCCGTGCGGGTGAGCTGCTCACGAAGATCATCAAGGCCATGGACGACGCGCGGATCATTCCGGGCGTGCCGCTCACGCGCGAGACGGTGTACATCTGCAACGTGCTCAAGTGCCGGCCGCCCGAAAACCGGAACCCCTTGCCGCACGAGATCGAGACCTGCTCGCCCTACCTCCACCGCCAGCTCGAAGCGCTGAAGCCTAAGATCATCTGCTGCCTCGGCAAGTTCGCGGCCGAGCTGCTGATCGGCGTCAAGGGCACGGTGGGGGCCATGCGCGGCCAGACTTATCGCTTTCACGGCGCCAAGCTCATCGTCACCTACCACCCCGCGGCGTGTCTCCGGAACCCGAACTACAAGCGCCCGGTGTGGGAAGACATGCAGCGCCTGGCGCTCGAGTACCAGACGAATTAGCGGGCGAACGCCCGGCGCGGCGAGACCCGGAATGGCCGGGTGAGCGACCGCGGAAGGACGACAACATGACCGACACTCTCTCTCGCCCCGTGAGCCACGAGCCCGAAGGGCTCACTCCGCCGCAGGCGCTCGAGGCCGAACGCTCGGTGCTCGCGGCGCTGATGCTCGACCATGAGACCATCGGCCGCGCGCTCGAAATGCTCGAGCCCTCGGCCTTCTACCGCGTCGCGCACCAGAAGACCTACGAGGCGATCCTCGCGCTCTACAACCGCAACGAACAGGTGGACCTGATCACGCTCGCCGAGGAGCTGAGGAAGCGCGGCGAGCTCGAGGCGGTGGGAGGGACCACCGCGCTCTCGCAGATCCTGGAATACGCGACCACCACGGCGAACTTGGACCAGCACATCCGGATCATCCACTCCAAGGCCATCCTGCGCGCGCTGATCCGGGCGACCAGCGAGATCCAGCAGGAGGCCTTCGCCGGCGCGGACGAGACCGCCTCGATCCTCGACCGCGCCGAGGCCAGGGTATTCGCCATCACCGACTCGCGCGTGCGGCAGGGCTTCGTGCCGCTCAAGGACCTGCTCAAGCCCGCGTTCGAGCACATCCAGAAGCTGTTCGAGCGCAAGGTGCAGGTCACGGGCGTGGACACCGGCTACGAGGACCTCAACAAGCTCACCGCAGGATTCCAGAACGGCGACCTGATCGTGGTGGCGGGTCGGCCGAGCAGCGGCAAGACCAGCCTGGCGCTGAACTTCGCCGAGAACGCCGCCATCCGCGCGCGCGTGCCGGTCGCGATCCTCTCGCTCGAGATGAGCAAGGAGCAACTGGTCCAGCGCCTGCTGTGCTCGCAGAGCGAAGTGGCGCTCCACCGGCTGCGCAACGGCTTCCTCACGAACGAGGACTGGCCGCGGCTCACCACCGCTGCGGGCCTGCTCACCCAGGCGCCGATCATGATCGACGACTCGGCGTCGCTCACCGTGATGGAGATCCGCGCCAAGTGCCGGCGGCTGCGCGCCGAGGGCAAGCTCGGGCTCGTCATCCTCGACTACCTGCAGCTGATCCGCGGCGGCAGCCGCGATTTCGAGAACCGCACGCAGGAGATCTCGGCCATCACGCGCGGGCTGAAAGGTCTCGCCAAGGAGCTGAGCGTCCCGATCATCGCGCTGTCGCAGCTCTCTCGCGCGGTCGAGACCCGCGACAAGAGCGGGCGCCCGCAGCTCTCGGACCTGCGCGAGTCGGGCTGCCTGACCGCCGACACGCGCATCCTGCGCGCCGACACCGGGGACTGGATGCCGCTCGGCACACTGCTCGAGCGCGGCGAGCGCAACATCCCGGTTTGGACGCTCGATGACGACCTGTGCGTCTCGCGCGCCGCGATGTCGCACGTTTTTCCGAGCGGCGTGAAGCCCGTGTTCGAGCTCTACCTCGCCTCCGGCCTGAGCGTCACGGCCAGCGCGAACCATCCCTTCTACACGCCGAATGGCTGGAAGCCGCTCGAGATGCTGCGGGTCGGCGATCGCCTCGCCACGCTCGACCGCCTTCCGTCGGGGTGCGATCTGCGCCCGCGTGCCTACCGGGGGCGGGGCTTGAGCCGGGTGCGTGAGTCGGGCGGCCTCGGCCTGCTCGAGACCGCGAGCCTCGCGCGTCCCGAGATCACGGACGTGAAGTGGGAATCGGTCTCGGGCGTCGAGCCGCGCGGCCGGCAGCCGGTGTTCGACGCCACCGTGCCCGGCACTCACAACTTCATCGCGAACGGCATCTTCGCGCACAACAGCATCGAGCAGGATTCGGACGTCGTGATGTTCGTGTACCGCGAGGTCATGTACAAGAAGGACACGCCCGAGCCGGGCAAGGCGCACATCATCCTCGCCAAGCAGCGCAACGGCCCCACCGCCGACGTCGAGATGACCTTCCTGCGCGAGTGCACGAAGTTCGTGCCCTACAGCCCGCTGATGCCCGACGAGGGCCATACGGACCAGCCGTTCTAGCCCATGCACGAGGACCTCGCGCTGCGTGGCGCGCGCTACGTGTGGCGCCGCACCACCGACTGGATCGCCGAGGTCGGCCGCCTCACCCTGCTGCTCCGCGACGTCGGGCGCCTGCTCGCGCCGGGCCTGCGCTCGTTCGGGCTCGTCATCCACCAGATGTATGCGATCGGCGTCGCCTCGCTGTGGCTGGTGGTGGTGGTGAGCGTCTTCACCGGTGCGGTGGCGGCAGTGCAGGCCGCCTACCAGTTCTCGACCGTGGTGCCGCTCAAGTACATCGGCTCTGTGATCCTGCGCTCGGTGGTGATCGAGCTCGGCCCGGTGCTGACGGCGCTCGTGATCGGCGGACGAGTGGGCGCCTCGATCGCCGCCGAGCTGGGCACCATGAAGGTGACAGAGCAGATCGACGCGCTGCGCGCGATGGCGATCAATCCGGTGCGCTACCTGGTGGTGCCGCGCCTGGTCGCCGCGATCGTCATGCTGCCGGTGCTGACGGTGTTCGCGAACGCGATCGCGATCTTCGGTGGCTACGTGGTGTCGATCACCAGCATCGGCGTGAGCCCGCACACCTATGTGGTGGGCCTCAAGGACTTCTTCTACGTCAAGGACCTGGTCTCGGGGCTGCTCAAGGCGGTGTTCTTCGGCGGCGTGATCGGCACCATGGGCTGCTACTACGGCTTCGCCACCGAGGGTGGGGCCGAGGGCGTGGGGCTGGCCACCACGCGCGCGGTGGTGTCGTCGTGCGTGCTGGTGCTGATCGGCGACTACGTGCTGGCCAACGTGTTCTTCCGGTTCGTGTTCGCGTCATGATCCGCATCCGGGGGCTGAAGAAGCGGCTGGGAGGACGGCAGGTGCTGAACGGCGTGGACCTCGACCTGCGGACCGGCGAGACCATCGTCGTCATGGGCCGGAGCGGCACGGGCAAGAGCGTGCTGCTCAAGCACGTCATCGGGCTCATGACACCCGACGAGGGCTCGATCGAGGTGGATGGCATCGAGCTGGTGGGCCTGCCCGAGCACGATCTCAACGAGCTGCGCAGCCTGCCTTACAGCGAAGCCGACGTCGACGACCAGAGCTCGGCGCTGTTCGACTCGATGACGGTGGGCGAGAACATCGGGCTTTCGCTGCGCGAGCACCTGCGGCTGCCGGCGGCCGAAATCCGGCGCCGGGTCTCGGAGCGGCTCGAGTGGGTGGGCCTGAAGGACGTGGAGCACATGAAGCCGGCTTCGCTCTCGGGCGGCATGAAGAAGCGGGTGGGGCTCGCGCGCGCGATCGCGATGGACCCGCAGTTCATCCTGTACGATGAGCCCACCACCGGTCTCGACCCGATCATGGCCGACGTCATCGGCCAGCTGATCCGGGGCCTCCAGCGGCGGCTCAACGTCACCTCGATCGTGGTGACGCACGACCTCACCAGCGCATACAAGGTGGCGGACCGGATGGCGATGCTGGACGGCGGGCGCATCGTGTTCGAGGGCACGCCGGACGAGGTGCGCGCCACGCGCGACCCGCTGGTGCGACAGTTCGTGGAAGGGACGAGCGAAGGCCCGGTCCATGTGGTGTAGGCTGGCGCGGGCAGCGGCCGCAGCCGCGGGCGCACGGAGGGCGAGAGCGGGAGCATGAGTCGCAGGACCGAAATCCAGGTCGGGGCCACGGTGCTGGTGGCGGTGGCGCTGCTGCTGTGGGGCGTGACCTGGCTCAAGGAGATCTCGCTGCGGCGCGGGGTGCGCGTCTGGCGCGTGAGCTTCGAGCAGACCGGGGGCCTCGGCCCCAGCGACGAGGTGCAGGTGAACGGCATCCGCAAGGGCGACGTGCAGAGCATGAAGCTGATCGGCGACCGCGTGCTGGTCGAGCTCGCGCTCGCCTCCGAGATCCGGCTCACGCACGACTCGCGGATCTCGATCCGCAACGTCGGCCTGATGGGCGAGAAGGTGATCGCGGTGGACCTGCGCGGCGGCGGTGAGCCGTGGACCGAGCGCGACACCATTCCGGGCCGTTACGAGCAGGGCGTGACCGAGGTGGTGGCGAGCCTGGGCGAAGCGGTGGGCGCGATCGGGGAGCTGGCCGACGAGATTCGGAGTGTGGCCGGCGTGCTGAAGAAGAACGGCGACTTCGCCCAGACCCTCAAGAACTTCAAGACCACCAGCGAGGAGTTGAAGGCGGCGGTCGCCGAGAACCGTGACATGCTGCGCGCCACGCTCGAGAACTTCTCGGCGGCGTCGAAGAGCGCGAAGAGCATCACCACCGATCACGCGAAGCAGGTCGCGGACGCGATCGACGACTTCGCTTCGGCCGCGGAGAAGCTCGACCGACTCTCGACCCGGCTCGACTCGCTGCGCTGGGCACTCCAGAGCGTGACCACCAAGGTGGACCAGGGGCAGGGCACGCTCGGCAAGCTGGTCAACGAGGACAAGCTCTACAGCGACATGAGCGCCTCGATCCAGAGCCTCAGGGCGCTGATCGCCGACATCAAGGCCAACCCGAAGAAATATTTCAAGGTGGGGTTGTTCTGATGGCCAGGCTCGCGAAGGCCCACTTCTTCTGCTCGGCGTGCGGCAACGAGGAGTCGCGCTGGTTCGGACGCTGCACCTCGTGCGGGGCGTGGAACACCGCGACCGAGGCGCCCGCGGGCGACGCCCCGAGGTCGGGGGCCAAGGGCGCCGCGAAATCCTCGCGCGCGCGCTGGGCGCCGGCGGGGAGCGCCGCCCAGGGGCCGCGTCCGCTCGCGGGCGTGGAGCTGGCAGGCGCCCGGCGTGCAAGCACCGGGCTCGCCGAATTGGACCGCGTGCTGGGGGGCGGCGTGGTCGCGGGCTCGCTCATCCTGGTCGGCGGCGAGCCCGGGATCGGCAAGAGCACGCTCATGCTCCAGCTCGCGGAATCGCTCGCCCGGCCTGCGAGCGCCGGCGCGCCGGGCCCCGCCGTGCTCTACGTCTCGGGTGAGGAGAGCGAGGAGCAGGTGCGGCTCCGGGCCGGAAGGCTGGGCGCAATTCCGGACACGCTCTACATCCTGTGCGAGACCGATCTCGAGGCGCTGCTCGAAGCCGCGGCGAATCTCAAGCCGACGGCGATGATCGTGGACTCGATCCAGTCGGTGTCGCGCGGCGACCTCGAGGGCGGCCCGGGCACCGTGACCCAGGTGCGCGAGTGCGGGCTCGCGCTGCTCCACTACGCCAAGGGCTCGAGCACCGCGGTGTTCCTGGTGGGCCACGTCACCAAGGACGGCGCGGTGGCGGGCCCGCGGGTGCTCGAGCACATGGTGGACGCGGTGCTCTACCTCGAGGGCGAGCGCTACCAGCACTACCGCGTGCTGCGCGCGGCGAAGAACCGCTTCGGCGCCACCCACGAGCTGGGCGTGTTCGAGATGACCGACCGCGGACTGGCCGAGGTTGCCAACCCGAGCGAGGCGTTCCTCTCGGGCTCGGCAGAAGGTACGGATCGCTCCCTCTCGCCGGGCGCGGCGGTGGTGGCGAGCCTCGAGGGCTCGCGGCCGCTGCTGGTCGAGGTGCAGGCGCTGGTCTCGACCTCGTTCTACGGCACGCCGCAACGCGTCACCAACGGCTTCGACCCGCGCCGGCTCGCGGTGCTGCTCGCCGTGCTCGAGCGCCGCGTGGGCTTGAGGCTCGGCCGCCACGACGTGTTCGTGACGGTGACCGGCGGCATCACGCTGGACGAGCCCGGCACCGATCTGGGTGTGGCGCTCGCGGTCGCCTCGTCGTTCGCGAGCCGCCCGGTGCTGGAGCGCACGCTCGCGGTGGGAGAGGTGAGCCTTTCGGGCGAGCTGCGGCGCGTCTCGCGGGTGGACGCGCGGGTGCGCGAGGCCGCGCGCCTCGGCTTCACGCGCGTGGGGCTCCCCGCGGTGCAGGCGGGCGAGGCGGCCGCGCCGGGCATCGAGGTGGTGCCGCTCAAGACGCTGCGCGAGGCGTTCCAGGCGCTGCTCGGCGAGAAGGTGAACCGCGCGGGTGAAGTGCGCGAGCGCGGCGCGCGGTCTCCCGGCGGCGCGCGCCCGCGCGAGGAGGCACCGTCCCGATGACCGCACCCGGCCGCGACGCTCCACCCGTGTTGAGCGCGAGTGCCCAGAAGGTGCAGGACGCCATCACCGCCGCGGGCTTCGCCAACCGCGTGATCGAGCTCGCGGCTCCGGTGCGCACCGCGGCCGAGGCCGCGGTGGCGGTCGGCTGCGAGGTCGGGCAGATCGCCAAGTCCATCGTCTTCATGGCGGCGCGTACCCGGCGGCCGATTCTGGTGGTCGCGAGCGGCGCCCACCGCGTGAGCGAGAGCGCGATCGAAGCGCTGATCGGCGAGCCGCTCGCGCGCGCCACCCCCGAGTTCGTGCGCGAGCACACCGGCTTCGCCATCGGCGGCACCCCGCCGCTCGGGCACGCGCGCCCGATCGAGACGTTTCTCGACCGCGACCTGCTGGCACTGGACGTCCTCTGGGCCGCGGCCGGGCATCCCAATTCGCTCTTTCAGGTGACGCCCGATGAGCTCTCGCGCATGACGCGCGGGCGCGTGGTGAGCGTGGCGTGAGCGTCGGGGCGATCCTCCTCTGCGCCGGGAAGGGCGAGCGCCTGGGGCTCAGCGTCGAGAAGTCGCTCGCGCCGCTCGCGGGCCGGCCGCTCTTCAGCTGGAGCCTGGAGACGCTGGAGCGCTGCGACGCGATCGAGGGCATCGTCATGGTGGGTCCGGTCGGCAGAATGAAGGAGCTGCTCGCCGCCACCGGGCTCTCGATCCGAAAGATCGTGGCGTGGACCGAAGGCGGGCGCGAGCGCCAGCAATCGGTGGGGCGCGGGCTCCACGTGCTCCCGGAACCCTTCACGACGGTCGCGGTGCACGATTGCGCGCGGGCCATGGTGAGCACGCGGCTGGTCGCGCGCGTGGTGGCCGACGCGCTCGCGCACGGCGCGGCGCTCGCGGCGGTCCAACTGGAGGACACGTTGAAGCGCGCCACCATGCAGACCGTGGACGCGACCGTGCCGCGTGCGGGATTGTGGCGCGCGCAGACGCCGCAGGCGTTCCGCCGCGATTGGCTGGAGGAGGCGCACCGCGCCGCGACGGGCGAGGCCACCGACGACGCGGCGCTGGTCGAAGCGCTCGGGCATCCGGTGCGGATCTCGATGGGCGATCCGATGAACTTCAAGATCACCACACGGCAGGATCTGGAATTGGCCGAGGCCTGGCTGACCGCGCATCCGGGGAGGAGCTGAGGTGGCGCTTCGAGTCGGAATCGGCTACGACATCCACCGCGCGAAGAAGGGACGGCCGCTGGTGCTGGGCGGCGTCAAGTTCGAGAGCAAGTGGGGCCTCGAGGGCCACAGCGACGCCGACGTGCTGTGCCACGCGATCGGCGACGCGCTGCTGGGTGCGCTGGCGCTGGGCGACCTCGGCACGCACTTTCCGCCCGATGATCCGCAGTGGAAGGACGCCTCGAGCCTCGACCTGCTGCGCGTGATCCGCGCGCAGCTGCGAGACGCGGGTGCCAGCGTGGTCAACGTGGACGCCACCGTGGTGGCCGAGTCGCCGAAGCTCGCGCCCGAGCGCGATCCGATGCGGGCGAACATCGCCCAGGCGCTGTGGATGGAGCCCGCGCAGGTGTCGGTCAAGGCCACCACCAACGAGAAGCTGGGCGACGTGGGGCAGGGGAAGGGGATCGCGGCCTGGGCGGTGGTGATGGTGGAGGTGGCGTGAGCGTCCGCGTCCGTTTCGCGCCCAGCCCCACCGGCTGGCTCCACGTCGGCGGCGCGCGCACCGCATACTTCAACTGGCTGTTCGCGCGCCAGCGCGGCGGCGCGTTCGTGCTTCGCATCGAAGACACCGACGTCGAGCGTTCGAGCGAAGCGAGCGAGAGCGGCGTGCTGGACGATTTGCGGTGGCTCGGCCTCGAGTGGGACGAGGGCCCGGACCAGGGCGGTCCGCACGGACCCTATCGCCAGAGCGAGCGGCTGAAGCACTACCGCGAGCAGGCCGAGCTGCTGGTGGCGCGCGGCGCGGCCTATGCGTGCTTCTGCACCGACGTGGAGCTGGAGGCGCGACGCGAGGCGGCGCGCGCCGCGGGCCGGCCACCTCACTACGACGGGCGCTGCCGCCAGATGTCGCTCGCCGAGCGCGAGGCGATGCGGAAGAGCGGCCGGCCCGAGAGCGTCCGCTTCGCGGTCGAGTCGCGCGACTGGGTCTTGAGCGATCTGGTGCGCGGTGAGGTGCGCTTTCCCGCCGGCATGGTGGGCGACTTCGTGCTGCTGCGCTCGAGCGGGCTGCCCACCTACAACTTCGCAGCCGCGGTGGACGACGCGGCGATGAAGATCACCCACGTGATCCGCGCCGAGGAGCACCTGCCCAACACGCCGCGCCAGCTCATGGTCTACGCCGCGCTCTCGGAGACGCCGCCCGCGTTCGCCCACGTGCCGCTGATATTGAACCGCGATCGCTCGAAGATGAGCAAGCGCTCGGGCGAGGCCGCGGTCGCGGTCGGCGACTGGCGGCGCGCGGGCTACGTCGCGGACGCGCTCCTGAGCTACCTGGCGCTGCTCGGGTTTCATCCCGGCGACGACCGCGAGATTCTCTCGCGCCAGGACTTGCTCGCATGCTTCGCGCTCGACCGCGTCGGCAAGAGCGGGTCGGTGTTCGACGCGGACAAGCTGCGCTGGGTGAACGCCCACTACCTGCACCACGCGAGCGGAGCGGATTTGATGCGCTGGGGCGCGGCGTTTCTGCCGGAGGCCGCGCGCGAGCTGCCGCGCGAGCGGTTGGAGCGGCTGCTCGAGGCGGTACGCGGCAACCTCGCGACGCTCGACGATCTGCCGCGCGAGCTGGAGCCGTTCCTCGCCAGGGTCCAGCGCGTCGAGCCCGAAGCCGCGCCGGTGCTGGCTGAACCTCGGGCGCGCGAGGTGTGCACGGCATTGGCCGGGGAGCTGGACGCGCTTGCGGACTGGAGCGGAGAAGCCTTTAAATCCGCGATTCAGTCGGTGGGTGGCCGGCTCGGCCTCAAGGGCCGCGAACTGTTCCAGCCGGTGCGCGTGGCACTGACCGGCCGCACGCACGGCCCGGAGCTGCCGCTCATCGCCGAGCTGCTGGGCCGCGAGCAGTGCGTGTCGCGTCTGTCGGGCGCAGCACTCGCCCCGTCGTCGGGAGGATCATGAAAGTCGCGCTGCTCATGGGAGGCCGCTCGGCGGAGCGGGAGATCTCGCTCAAGACCGGGCGCGGCATCGCCCAGTCGCTGCGAAACCTGGGCCACGAGGTGACGGCGATCGACGCGGCCAACGGCCGCCTGTTGCCCTCCGGCGACGAAGAGCGCGGGGCGCTCCCCGCCGCGGCGGTGCGCGATCTGCCTGCCTCCTCCAGCACGGCGGTGGCGGGTGCGGCCGGCATCAACGAGGCCGAGGTGGTGTTCGTAGCACTCCACGGCGGCGAGGGCGAGGACGGCACCATCCAGGCGCTGCTCGAGCTGGCGGGCAAGCCATACACCGGCTCCGGCGTGCTCTCGAGCGCGCTCGCCATGAACAAGGCGACCGCGAAGAAGATCTTCGCGCACGAGGGCATCCCGACTCCGAAGTGGCTGCTGCTCTCGGCGGGCGACGCGCCGCCCACGGTGGACGTGGCGGCGCTCGGCGGTTATCCGCTGGTGGTGAAGCCCAACGCCGAGGGCTCGACCGTCGGGCTCACCATCGTGACCGAGCCCGCGGCCCTGCCCGACGCGATCGCGCTCGCCGCCGAGTACGGACCCGACGTGCTGGTCGAGCAGTTCATCCCGGGCCGCGAGATCACGGTCGCGGTGCTGGGCGAGGAGCCGCTGCCGATCGTGGAGATCCGCCCCCGGGGCGGGCACTACGACTACGAGTCGAAGTACACGGCGGGCCTGAGTGAGTACTTCTGCCCCGCCGATCTGGCTGAGAGTCTCGCCGCGCGCATCCGCGAGCTGGGCGCGCGCGCGGCGCGCTCGCTCGGCTGCCGCGGCGTGTCGCGCGTGGACTTTCGCCTGAGCCCGGCGAACGAGCCGTGGTGCCTGGAAGTCAACACCATCCCGGGGATGACGCCGACCAGCCTGGTGCCGATGGCGGCCAAAGCCCGCGGGATCTCGTACGACGAGCTGGTGAGCCGCATGCTGGATCTGGCCGTGGCGGAGTGGCGGCGCCGCCGCAGTCGAACCCCCATGCCCGGCGAGCGCGCGCGGGCCTGACCCTTACCCCTCGTTCAGGAGTTCTCATGGACGCCACGCAAACGTTCTTGATGGAGCTGGTGGAAGCCCACGGCGCGCCCGGTTTCGAAGGCGAGGTCGCGACCGTCATGGAGCGCTATCTGAAAGGTCTGGGGCCCGTCTCGCGCGACCGCCTCGGCAGCTTCGTGCTCGAGAAGAAGGGCGGGCCGGGGCCGCGCGTCATGCTCGCGGGCCATCTCGACGAGGTGGGCTTCATGGTGAAGTCGGTCACCAAGGAAGGCTTCGTCAAGTTCCTGCCGCTCGGCGGCTGGTGGGGGCACGTCGTGCTGGCCCAGCGCCTCATCATCAAGACCCGCAAGGGCGACGTGGTCGGCGTGGTGGGCTCGAAGCCGCCGCACGAGCTGCGCGACGAGGACCGCAAGAAGGTGCTCGAGGTGCGCGAGATGTTCATCGACGTCGGCGCCACCTCGGACTGGGATGTGAAGAAGAAGCTCGACATCCGCCCCGGCGACCCGATCATTCCGGATTCCAAATTCACCGTGATGGCGAATCCCAACCTGATGCTGGCCAAGGCGTGGGACAACCGCATCGGCTGCGCGCTCGCCGCCGAGACGGCGCTGCGCTTGCGCGGGCAGCGGCACCCCAACACGTTGTTCGCGGTGGCGACGGTGCAGGAAGAAGTGGGGCTGCGCGGCGCCCAGACCTCGGCGTTCAAGGTGCAGCCCGACGTGGCCTTCGCGCTCGACGTCGGCATCGCCCACGACACGCCCGGCACCGAGGGCGACGAGAAGCTGGGCGGCGGCCCGCTGATCGTGGTCTACGACGCGACCTCGATCCCGAACCGCCGGCTGCTCGACCTGGTGATGGACACCGCCGCGAAGCTCAAGACGAAGCTCCAGTACGAGTCGGTCGAGCGCGGCGGCACCGACGCCGGGAAGATCCACGTCACCGGGCAGGGCGTGCCGTCCCTCTCGATGGGGGTGCCGGCGCGCTACATCCACAGCCATATCAGCATCATCGACCGCCGCGACTTCGAAGCGACGGTGAGGCTGCTGGTGGCGCTGGTGACCGTGGCGGGGCTGGCGTAGAGCGATCGGAGCGCTTCGACCGGATCACGGCGGCTCCGCCGGCCCGGCGGATGAACGCCCGGACCCGAGTCGGGCCCGATGAACCGAGAGGGAGACCCCTTGCCGATTCGCATCTACGACACGCTGACCCGCGAGAAGCGCGAGTTCGTTCCGGTCACTCCGGGCCGGGTGGCGATGTACGTGTGCGGCATGACGGTCCAGAACAAGCCCCACGTCGGCCACATCCGCGCCTCGCTCGCGGGCGAGATCATGCGCCGCTACTTCGAGCATCGTGGCTTCGAGGTCGCGTACGTCTACAACTTCACCGACGTGGACGACAAGATCATCGAGCGGGCGAACGCGGAGGGAACGACCTTCGAGACGGTGAGCGAACGCAACATCGAGGCCTATATGCGGGCCGCGGACGCGTGCAACATCCGGCGCGCGACGGTCTATCCGCGCGCCACCCGGCACATCGCCGAGATGCTGGCACTCATCGCCCGCCTGATCGAGCGGGGGAACGCCTATGCGGCGGGCGGTGACGTCTACTTCGATGTCCGGAGCAAGGCCGACTACGGCAAGCTCTCGGGACGGCGGGTGGACGAGTTGCGCGAGGGCTATCGCATCGAGCCCGGCGAGGCGAAGCGCGACCCGCTCGACTTCGCGCTGTGGAAAGGGGCGAAGCCCGGCGAGCCGGCGTGGGACTCGCCGTGGGGACGGGGCCGCCCGGGCTGGCACATCGAGTGCTCGGCGATGGCGATGAAGTACCTGGGCGAGACCTTCGACATCCATGGCGGTGGACAGGACCTGATCTTCCCGCACCACGAGAACGAGATCGCGCAGAGCGAGGCCGCGACCGGGAAGCCGTTCGCGAACTTCTGGACCGAGAACGGCATGGTCAATCTCGGCGGCGAGAAGATGTCGAAGAGCACCGGCAACCTGTTCTCCACCGACGACATCCTGGCGCAGGTGGACCCCGAGGTGGTGCGGTTCTACCTGCTCTCGACCCACTACCGGAGCCCGATCGACTTCACGCTCGAGCGCCTGGGTGAAGCGGGCGTGGCGTTTCTGCGCCTGCGCTCGCCGCTCGAGCGCGTCGGGGCGTGGAGCGCGCCCGACGGCGCCCGCCCGGGCGGGGCGCTTGGCGAACAGCTGGCCGAGGCCGAGCACCTGTTCCACGAGGCGATGGACGACGACTTCAACAGCGCGAAGGCGATCGGCCACCTGTTCGACTTCTCGCGGCGGGTGAACCGGGCGCTTGACGAGGGGCTGGGGGCGGAGGCGCGCGCCGGGGCCCGGGGGCTGCTGGATCTCGGGCAGCTGCTGGGCCTGTTCTGGAAGCCTCCGGCGGGGGAGAGCTGGGAGCCCGAAATCATGGCCCTGGTCGAGCAGCGCGAGCAGGCGCGAAAGGGCCGGGACTGGAGGCGGGCGGACGAGATCCGGGCCCAGCTCGGCGAGCGCGGGGTGGCGGTCGAGGACGGCCCCGAGGGACCCAAGCTCAAGCGGCGGTAGAACCTCAGGGCGAAAGCCGGTTCGCCGCGAGGCCGTGCGGGCGATCCGGCCGTCTCCAGCCGGGGTTGGATGGCCCATCGTTCGGGACGAGGCCCGGCCACCCGTCCGCAGTGGTTCCGGTTCTCTGCGGCTCGCGCCCCCGGACTCCGGCGGGCGCAGCACACCCCCGATCAGGCTATTTCCCCGGGCCGCGACAACTTAGCCCTTGACCGCGCTCTCACGACGGGAATAGCCTTAATGCGCGATCGGGCGTCGGCGTGCCAGGCCGAAGGGGAGATTCACCCCGTATCCGGATTCGCTCCCCCAGGCTTGCTTGACCGATGCCATCGTGCGTTTTTGGGGGCAGACCCCATCTGCTCCAGGGACCAACTGGGATAGGAAGGGAAGTCATGCCTCGATTCGTCATGAATCGGTGGTGCACCTCCATCCTGGCGCTGTGCGTCGCGCTCACGTGCGTCGCCTCGACCCTGCGGCCTGCGGTCGCGGGCTCGGGTGACGGCGGTGAAGACGTGACGATCGGCGGACCGTGGACGCCTCCTCCTCCGGGAGCGGGCGATCCGGATATTCCTTTGCCCTCCGTGAAGGCAGTACAGGGCAGGGGTGCGGCTCAGCCGGTTGCACAATCCTCGACCAACTTGCGTGCTGCGGGTGACGGCAGCGAGTGGAAGAACAGCGTCATGATGTGGCGTTTCCGTGCCGTTCTGCAGACCCTGAGGCAGTGGTACGTGCGCTTCTGAGGCCTGACTGAACGGCGGTTGATAACTGGACCGGAGTTTCGGCGTGCCGAGCTACGACCCGAAGCGTATCGCGCATCTTGAAGGTCGACTCGCCGTGGCCCCCGATACGGCGCGGGAGACCGCTCTCTCAGAGCTCGAGATGCTGGCGGACCTGTATCTGCAGGCCGACAGCTATATGCCCGCGCTCGAGACCATCGAGCGGCTGCTCTCCCTGCCGGCCGCGCGCGGTCTGTCGCCGACGCGGCGCGCGGCGCTGGAGAGCAAGGCGGTGTCCTGCCGGCTGGCCCAGGGTGATTGCCAGGCGGCGCTCGCGCAGTGCCGCGACCTGCTCCGGAACGAAGCCTCGATCGATTCCCTGCCTATCCGCGCCCGGCTGCATCTCCAGTGCGCGGACGCGCTGTTCAATCTGAGCCGGCTTCCGGACAGCCGCCGGCACGCGGAGCGCGTGCTCACGCTGGCGGACGAGTGCGGCGACCTGTCGCTCTCGGCCGCGGCGCTCAACCACCTCGGGCGCAGCGCATACCGTGAGGGCGAGCTGCTCCGGGCCCGGGATCTCTACGAGCAGGCGCTGGTTCTCTTCCGGCGTCTGGGCGAAGAGTTCAGCGCCGCCCGGGTGCGCAACAACCTGGGCCTGGTGCACAAGAACCTGTGCGAGTGGGACGCGGCGGTCACCCATTTGACGGCCGCGCTCGAGAGCTTCCGCACCCTCGGGCGCTTCGCCGAGACCGGCTCCGCACTGATGAACCTCGGCATCGTCCACCAGAAGAGCGGCGACTGGGTCCGCGCGGACGAGTGCTACCGCGGCGCCGAGGAAGTTTTTCTTCAGATTTCCGACCATCTGCACCTGGCCCAGGTCGGGGTCGGACGCGGCAACGTCGCGCGGCTGGAGCGGCGCTTCGTGGACGCCGAGACCGCGCTGTTGGGGGCGCTCGATCGCGCGCGCTCGCACGACGCGCGGCGCGAAGAGGTGCTGGCGCTCGAGTTCCTGGGCGAGCTGGATTTCGATCGCGGGCGGCCGGAGAGCGCGCTGGCGCGCTACCAGGAGGCGCTCGGGCTGGCAGAACGGGTGGCCCCCGAAGGCGACCTGGTCGTGGAGCTGGAGCGGCGCCGCGCCGAGGCGCTGTGCGCGCTACAGCGCCTGGATGACGCCGAGCGGGCCTGCGAGCGCGCACGGCAGCTCGCGCGCCGCACCGACGACCGGCTGGAGCACGCGGTCAGCCACCGCGTCGCGGGCGAGATCGCGTGGGCCCGGGGCCGGCGCGAGGACGCGGTCCAGAGCTGGAAGATCGCGGCGACGCTGCTCGCCGCCTGCCGCGAACGGCTCGAGCAGGGCCGCACCCACATGCTGCTCGGCCGCGCGAGTGGCGATGCGGCCGAGGCGCGGCGGCACCTCTACCGGGCGGTGTCGCTGTTCGCAGAGCTCTCGACGCCCCACTGGCTCGGCCAGGCCGAGGAGGAGCTGCAGCGCCTGATGGGTGGCACCGCCGAGCCCGCGCCGTCGCGGCCCACTTCGCTGCTCGGGCGCCGTCATCGCGCGCCGAGCCTGGTGGCCTGCTCGCACGCCATGCGCGTGGCCGAGTCGCTGGCGTGCCGCGCCGCGACTACCGAGCTGTCGGTGCTGATCACCGGCGAGACCGGCACCGGCAAGGAGCTCATCGCCCGCACCATTCATGCGCTTTCGACCCGCGCGCCGCGCCCGTTCCTCGCCGTCAACTGCGGCGCGCTGCGGGCCGATCTGGCCCTGTCGCAGCTCTTCGGGCACCGCAAGGGCGCCTTCACCGGCGCCCACGCCGAGGGCGTGGGGCTGGTCGAGGCCGCGCACGGCGGCACGCTGTTCCTCGACGAGGTCGGGGAGCTGCCGCATGACGTCCAGGTCACGATGCTGCGCTTCCTGGAGAGCGGCGAGTACCTGAGGCTGGGCGAGACCCAGGTGCGCCGCGCCGACGTCCGCGTCATCGCGGCGACCAATCGCGAGTTGCGAGGGGGCGATGGCGAGAAGGCGTTCCGCCGCGACCTGCTCTACCGGCTCAACGAGATCGAGATCGGGCTGCCGACGCTGCGCGAGCGGGCGGACGACATCGTGCCGCTGGCGCGCCACTTCCTGGCGTTCTACGGCGGACTCGAAGGGCCCCAGCTTTCGACCGGGGCGGAGAGCGTGCTCCAGGCCTACGCCTGGCCGGGCAACGTGCGCGAGCTGGAGAACGTGATGAAGCGCGTCGCGGCGCTTCACGCCGGGGACCGCGTGCTGAGCAGCGGCGAGCTGCTGCCGTTCCTGTCGCAGGACGCGCCGTCCGCACGGCCCGCGCTCGGGGCGCATGAGCCCGACGAACGCGGCGCCATCCTCGCCGCCAACGAGCAGGCCCACGGCAACAAGAGCCGCCTGGCCGGGCTTCTGGGCGTGAGCCGCAAGACGCTTTACGCGCGCCTCAAGCGGCTCGGAATCGAGCTCGACTAGCCCGCGCGCGGCACCGGGGGCCAGGCCGGGGCGGAAGCCAGCGCTTCCGCCCCGCTCTATTTCTGTCGCGGACCCGCCGGGGAGAATGGCACCGAGCCGCTGTCACCCTGTTACCCCCCCTTAACACCCGGGCTATCGCGCTCGCGCGCAACGCGCTGGGTGCGAAGGGCGCGAACTTCGAGTGTTACCGGTCGAGAACACGGTCCTCACGCCGATCCCTTCGAGCGACTGCACCACGGAGGTAGAGCGGCTCGGGAAACCTTTGGGCCGCAACGCGCTCTCGCGTTCCCCGCGGCACACCGCGCGCCGCGTGCGAAGTGGCATGCAGGCTGCAATGCAACTGTCACGGATACGGGGATGCAGGCTCGGAGGCCTGCACGACCTTTCGGGGCAGAGGCTCTCCAGGGGAAGAGAGGCTCACGACCAGAGGTGGCCCCGTGCGTGGGTCAGCACCTCCATCGACGCACGCTGGCCACCCGCGGTCGGCTCCGAAACGTTTGACACAGGAGCAAGGACAGTCGGGCTTAAGGCTCGCCCGAGGGGCTCGTACCCCAAGCGGTGCCGCGGAATCGGATCCCGCGGCTCAAACTGAGAGGGGTGAGAGTAACTCAAGTCGGTCAGGCTGGAGCTGTCTGGCGAGTAGTGGTTCGCAGTTCGACACAAAAAACTAAATACGCCCGGTCAACGAAGCCGGGAGAGCAGTGGGGTTCATCCCGGTCACTCCCTGTTCTCTCGGGAAGAGGCAGCCAGTGGGCGCGTGAAGGAGAGTCCTTCCGTTCCACTCTCGGCTGCCTTTTCGCTTGCGCCCGAGTCCGAGGCTGCGGTGGGGCACCCGTCTGCATGCATGCCGCCGCGATCGGGCGATGCCCGCCTGCCAGCATCGGGCCCAATGGCTTGACACCGCCATCGGGCCTCACTATTTTGCCCTTGTTTCCTCGTGAGCCGCTGCTCCGCTGGCGTAGCTCAATTGGTAGAGCATCTCATTTGTAATGAGGTGGTTGGGGGTTCGAGTCCCTTCGCCAGCTTGTCTGTCACCCGCCAATGCGCGGGCCCAGGGTTTGGCCTGATTCCAACTGGAGGGGTTCCCGAGCGGTCAAAGGGAACAGACTGTAAATCTGTCGGCGAAGCCTTCGGAGGTTCGAATCCTCCCCCCTCCACCATCTTCCGTCTTGACAGCGTTTTGAGCGGGAATAGCTCAGTGGCTAGAGCGTCAGCCTTCCAAGCTGAGGGTCGCGGGTTCGAATCCCGTTTCCCGCTCCAGCTTTGGGGCTCTCCGGAGCCGGTTCGGACTCGCCCGGGAGCCCGCCAGGCGGGCGTCCGGGATCGTTGAATTCTTTGCGCCCATGGATTTTCCCGTTGACACCCGGGTGGGCGGGTTACTAGATTTCGCTGCTCGTGCATCTCACCGACGACTTTCGGGCGAGGAAAGTCGGCTCGGGAGAGTGCGTCTTTCCACCCCAGGACGCTGAGCCGCGTCTTCACCGCCTGGGGCGGCACTCCGAGCACCTTGCACAGATCGAGTGCTGCTCACCCGAATACCCCGGTCGACTCAGCCCACGTAGCTCAGTCGGTAGAGCATTTGCATGGTAAGCAAAAGGTCAGCGGT
>CAZYQK010000047.1:0-21924 GCA_964650245.1 uncultured bacterium
AGAGGATCTCGCCGTGCGCGCCCGGCTCCATCATGTAGACACTGGGGTACTTCATCGTGAGCTTCGACCCGAGATTCCCGTCGACCCACTCCATAGTGGCATCGCGGTAGGCGAGCGCGCGCTTGGTCACGAGGTTGTACACGTTGTTCGACCAGTTCTGGATAGTCGTGTATCGGCAGCGCGCGCCGGCCTTCACGATGATTTCCACCACCGCCGAGTGCAGCGAGTCGCTCGAGTAGATGGGCGCCGTGCAGTTGTGCACCGCGAAGCCGCGCGTCACGTAGGCGTTCGGCTCGCTCTCCAGCTCGAAGTTGAAGACCGGGCCCTCGTAGGGAGTCCGCTCGATGCGCTTGATCGGCACCAGGAAGCTATCCCCCACACGGCGCACCTCGCTCTTCTCCTTGTCGGGCGAGAAGTAGAGGATGTACTGGTCGCGCCGGGTGATTTCCCGGCCCTGAATCGTGTCCTTGCCGCCCCTGCGCACGCTCACCGTGGCGAAGTGCCCTTGACGACCGACTAGCTCCTGCAGCTGCCAAGCGAGCGCCTCCGACACCGTCGCGGCGCGCACCATGGTGTGCGCGCGCTTGCGGTACACGCTGCCGTCGCCCTTGAGATAGGTCTCCAGCAGTTCCGCCTGAAGCTCGTGCGGCAGCTCCATCACCGCCTTGCTGAGGCGCTTCTCGGCGGCGTGGCGGTTGCAGTGGGTGAGGCAAAGGTCCATCAGCTCACGCGAATACACCCGCACCTCGAGGCCGTGGCGCTTGGGCGAGTGAATCTCCATCGCCTTCTTGCCGGTGACGGCAAGGATCAGCGCCTTCACCTCGTCGATCGTCTCACGCTCGCGGTCGCAGAAGCTGAAGGAGACCACGGGCACCTTGAGCGTCTTGTGCACGTAGGTCGAGCCCTCAGCGAGGTAGTAGCCCAGCAGCCGCACGACGTCGCGAGTGAGGGAAGGATCGGGCCGCGTGATCCGGCTGATCGGGAACACCATGAAGTCGCCGCGCACGAGCTGCCCCGCCGGGATGAACTCCGGCTTCGCAGCGCGAAGCGCGTCGCTGCTCACCTCGTGCAGCCAGGTCCTGCGCGCGCTGCGCTTCGTGCGCACGTCGCGACGACGGACCGCCAGCACGGGGTGCTCCGGCGTGACCTGGAACGCGTTCGCCGGGGAGATGGGGATCAGCCGCACCAGTTCGCCCTTGAAGGCAAGCGAACGCGTGCTCGCCACGACCGACTCCCGGCCCTCCGAGTCCATCACCACGTCGCCCGGGCCGACGCTCTCGATGTTGACCCAGCGGTCGCCGAGGCTGACTTGCTCTCCGGGCGGCAGGCAGCCCTCTACGTAATGCACGAACGCGCCTTCGTCCACGATGATGAGCGTGCGCTCGAACTGGCCCATGTCCTTCGTATTGATCCGGAAGTAGGCCTGGAGCGGCACGTCCACGTGCACGCCCTTCGGCACGTAGATGAACGAGCCGCCCGACCACACCGCGGAGTTGAGCGCCGCGAACTTGTTGTCGGTCGAGGGAATCACCGTGCCGTAGTACTGCTTGAACAGCTCCTCGTGGTCCCTCAAGCCGTGGTCGCACGAGAGGAAGATCACGCCCTGCTTCTCGAGCTTTTCCTGGATCTTGTGGTAGACCACCTCGGAGTCGTACTGCGCGCCCACGCCGGCCAGGAACTTCTGTTCGGCCTCGGGAATCCCGAGCTTGTTGAAGGTGGCCTTCATGTCGGCGGGCACGTCCTCCCACGACTTCGCCTCCTCCGATGTCGGCTTGACGTAGTAGAAGATGTTCTGGAAGTCGATCTGCGCGACATTGCCGCCCCAGGTGGGCAACGGCTTCTTCTCGAAGATCTCGAGCGCCTTGAGCCGGGAGTCGCGCATCCACGCGGGCTCGCCCTTCATGTCCGAGATCTGCGCGACGATCTCCCGGTCGAGTCCCCTGCGGGACTTGAATACGAACTGCTCCTCGTCGTGGAAGCCGAATTTCTCCGCGTAGCCTTCGCGAATGTCGAGATTCGGTGTGGTGGTCATGTTGCCTGCACCTCCCTCCCTTCCCTCACCCAGTCGTAGCCCTTGCTCTCGAGCTTGAGTGCGAGATCCGGGCCGCCGGAGACTTCGATCTTCCCGTCCACCATGACGTGAACCCGATCCGGCTTGATGTAGTTGAGGATGCGCTGGTAGTGGGTGATCACCAGCACGCCCATCTCGGGCCCCGCGAGCGCGTTCACGCCGTCCGCCACGACGCGCAGCGCGTCGATGTCGAGGCCGGAGTCGGTCTCGTCCATAATCGCGATCTCGGGCTTCAGCAGCGCCATCTGGAGGATCTCGGCCCGCTTCTTCTCGCCGCCCGAGAAACCGTCGTTGAGGTAGCGCCCGGCAAAGCTCTCGTCCATCTTGAGCAGCGCCATCTTGTCCATGAGCAGCGCGCGGAATTCCTTCGGCGCGATCCCGCGCTTCGTGGGCATGGCACCGTTGCCGTTGGTGTCGGCCGGCGCCAGCCGCGCGTTGATCGCAGTGCGCAGGAAGTTGGCGACCGTCACCCCCGGGATTCCGACCGGGTACTGGAACGCCATGAAGAGCCCCGCGCGCGAGCGCTCGTCGGGCTCCAGCTCGAACACGCTCTGGCCCTTGAACAGGATTTCGCCTCCGGTCACCTGGTAGCGGGGATGGCCCATCAGCGTGTTGGCGAACGTGCTCTTGCCGGAGCCGTTCGGGCCCATCAGCGCGTGGATCTCGCCCTTGCGGACCTCGAGATCGAGCCCCTTGAGGATTTCCTTTCCCTCCACCGCGACGCGGAGGCCCTTGACGATGAGTTCAGGCGTCTGAGTCATGTCCTGCTTTCCTGACCGCCGCGCTCGCGGCGGGATGAGGAGGGCCGGGCGCCGTCTTCAGGGACGGCCGCCCCGCGACTCCGGGATGTCGCGCGTCCTACGTCGTGAAGCTCTCGCCGCAGGCGCAGCTGTGGCGCACGTTCGGATTGATGAACTTGAATCCCGAGCCCATCAGGCCCTCGACGTAGTCGACGACGGTGCCGAGCAGCAGCATCGTGCTCTTGGTGTCGATCACCAGCTTTACGCCGTGGCTCTCGATCAGCTCGTCCCCTTCACCCGCGGCTTCGCAGAACTCCATGAAGTACGAGTTGCCCGAGCAGCCGCCGCCGCGCACGCCGATGCGCAGGCACTGCTCCTGCGTGCCGCGCTGCGCGAGCAACTCCCTCACCTTCAGCGCCGATCCCGGGGTCAGCGACACCGGGCCCTTCACGGCCGGGCTGTTGATTCCAACGATTGGCAGATCCATGGTCCTCACTCGATCTGTTCGACCCTGACGAATCCCGCGCGTGGCGCCCTGCGCGCCACGCCGGGGGCTGACGTGATGCCGGCCACCAGCGCCGGTTCTTCCCTCATGCCGTGGTCCTGACTGCACTTCACGCACACCTTCACGTGCGAAGGCGTAGCGCACACCCGACAGGTCTCGAGATACGCGAGCCCGCTCTCGAGCTCGTGCTCGAGGTCCTGATGGCGCCGGATCGCAATGCGGGTCTCCCCGAGCTTGCGCTCGAACAGCGACCGCAACTCGTCCATCGCGCTCGGACCCAGCCCCGAGCTCCACCAGGACTTGAGCACCTGCCGCATCTCCTGCAGCGAGAACCCGAGGCCGTGAAGCAGCTCGATCCACCGCACGCGCTCCACCACGCCCGGCTCGTAAAGGCGAAAGCCGCCGCTGGTGCGGGTCGCGGGCTGGAGCAGTCCCAGCTCCTCGTAGAGATGGATCGCGCGGACCGTCTTGCCGGTCTGGCGCGCGAGGCTACCAATGCGGAGCAGGTGACTGCCGGAGTGCTCTTGAAGGGCTTGATTCATACTCTCACGTTAACGTTAGAGTGCGGGCGGAAGCTAATGGTTTCTATTGGTTTCGTCAACTTTCAGTGGGAGCTGCAGACGATAATGCTGCTGCGACTCCCACCAGCACGTTGGAGCGGTACGGCGGCTGGAGGATGCCCGGCCGGCCAACCGGCCCGCGGCCAGCGGGTTACCCCCTGCAATCGGGAGCCACGGAACTCGCAGCGATTGCCGTCGGGTCCGATTCCCTACCTCAGCCACCCTCCCCCGGATAGCTCGGCTCAACCGCTCCCCCGCTCGCCGGCCACACGCCGCGCTCCGCGGTCATGTCCTCGGGCACAACCTCGGGCGCCTTCTCGGGCGGCCGGCGGTACAGCACGCCGAGCGCGAAGCGCTCGCCACGGGCGACCTCGATCGCGCGCGCGAAGCCGGTGGGATCCCAGTCCTCCGGTAGCAGGTCGCACCGGCGGTAAATCTGCTCGGCGTAGTCCGGCCGCTGGTAGGTGACACAGCCCGCGAGCACGTGCAGGAACGCGAAGCCCGGATACTGGAGCGCCTCGCGGAACATGGCGCGCAGGTGCGGCAGGTTGCCGGCGTGGGCGCGGGCCACGAAGCCGCAGCCCGACGACAGCACCAGCAGCACCGGGTTCAGCGGCCGCTCCTCGGGGCCGGCGAGACCGCGGTCGCGCTTGAACTCCATCTCGGAGGTCGGCGACGCCTGCCCCTTGGTGAGGCCGTAGATCCCGTTGTCGAGCACCGCGTAGGTGATCGGGACGTTGCGGCGAATGGCATGCGGGATGTGGCCGAGGCCGATGCTGAAGCCGTCGCCGTCGCCGCCCACCACCACCGTGGTGATCTCGGGTCGCGCCACCTTGAGCCCGGTCGCGATCGGCAGCGCGCGGCCGTGGATGGAGTTGAACGCGTAGGATTTCGTGTAGCCGGGCAACCGGCTCGAGCAGCCGATGCCCGAAATCACGGCCAGCTTCTCGGGCGCGATCGCGAGGTCGCTCAGCGCCTGGGTCAGGCCCTTCAGCACGCCGTAGTCGCCGCAGCCGGTGCACCACACCGGCTCGAGTTCCGAGCGGTAATCCTTCGGCTTCATCGACTCACCCCCTTCGACACGGAGTCCTTCACCATGCGGTCCAGCCGCCGTCCACGTAGAGCTCGGAGCCGGTCACGTACGAGGCGTCGTCGCCGGCGAGAGCCGAGATGGCCCCCGCGCCATCGGCCGCCAACCGCAGCGCGGTCGCGGCGCCGATCTCGCACGCGGCCCGCGTCACCGGCGCGACCTTGCCTTCGAGTCTCGCCTTCATGGCTCTCTCCTCGTCACGCGGCCCCGGCCGCCCCGCCCTCGCGGGTCGTTCCGCCGATCAGGGTCCCCAGCTCGGCCAGTGAGAGCGGCAGCCCTCCGCTACGGGCGAGACTCACCGTGCCGCTCATGTCGGTGAGGCTCGCCAGGTAGCGATGGAGCTGGCCCTGGTAGCTCAGCTCCACCACGCCGCACCACTCGAGGCCGCGCCGCCACGCTTCGAGGGCCTCGATCGGGAGCGGCAGCAGGATCTCGGGCAGGAACACCCGGTATTCGGGATGCTCCGCCACCCACTCGCGCAGCATGCCGTACTGGCTGCCCCACGCGATCATGCCGCGCGGCGCGTCGTCGCGCCCGAGCGTCCGGAACCAGCCCCGCGTCTCCTTCGCGATCACCTCGAGCTTGACGAAGCGCTTCGCGTTCATCGCGTGATGGGTCGCGGTGTCTGCGGTCGGCCAGCCCTCGGCGGTGTGCTCGATGCCCGCCGCGAGATAGGTGCCGCCCGGCGTGCCCGGCACCCGGAACGGCGACGCCACGTGGTCGCCGGTGAGCTGGAGGCGCCGGGGCCCGTGCTCCGGCGTCCACTTGAGGCGCGGCGCCGGCGCCGCGCGCGGCGGGGGCGGATCCAGCACCTCGCGGCGCTGCGCGATGTAGGCGTCCGACAGCACCAGCACCGGGAGCTGGTAGCGCTCCGCCAGGTGAAACGCCTTGTGCATGACCTCGCGCGCGTGCGCCACGTCGAACACCCCGAGCACCGCGCGCGGGACGTCGCCGTGCCCGGCGTAGACCGCGTGGAACAGGTCCGACTGCTCGGTGCGCGAGGGCATCCCGGTCGCGGGCCCCGCGCGCTGGCAATCCACTATCACGGCGGGCAGCTCGGCCATCGCCGCGAGCCCCATCATCTCGGTCATGAGCGAGAGCCCGGGGCCGCTGGTGGCGGTCATCGCGGGCAGCCCGCCGAAGGACGCGCCCAGCACCATGCCGAGCGCCGCGATCTCGTCCTCGGCCTGCACCACGCTGCCGCCCGCGGGGGGCAGCTCGTCGATCAGCGTCTCCATGATCTCCGACGACGGGGTGATGGGATACCCCGCGAAGAACTTGAGCCCGGCCTCGATCGCGCCGCGGGCCACCGCCTCGTTGCCGGTCTCGATGACGAGCGGCCGGCCGCAACCCTCGAGACGCGGCAGCGCGGGCACGTCGTCCGCGGCCCACGCGCGATCGAACGCCGCCAGGTTCGCGGCGAGCACGGCGGGACGGCGCGCGAACCGCTCCTCGAGCATCTCGCGAGCGAGCGCCGGCTCCCACCCCAGCGCCCGGGTCAGCAGCGCCAGGCCCAGCATGTTCCTGGGCTCGCCCTCCACCTCGATGCCGTCCTCCCAGCGCGCGAACGGATAGCGGTAAGCGGACGCTGCGCTGCGGCCGAGCCATTCCGGCAATTCGCCCTCGTCCTTCGCCTCGAGAATCAGCTGGCTCCGCTCGTGCAGCCGCACCGCCCCGCGGAAGCGGCGCAGGTCGCCGCTGCGGAAGCACAGCAGCAGGTCGGCATGCTCGCCCTCGTAGAGCGCTTCGCGCGTCGCCAGCCGAAGAACGGCGGCCGACTCGCCGCCCCGGATCTGCGGCCCGTAGGACTGGACCATCAGGCCGTAGATTCCCTGCCGCGCGGCGATGCGCAGCACGAGATCGCCGAGCAGTGCCACGCCGTCCCCGCCGCTTCCCACCACGGCCAGGACCAGCGAGTCGGTGGTGCGCGGCGTCGAGACGTCGGGGGCTGCGGTGCGGGCGGCGGACTCGGGGTTCATGGATTCAGGCCTCCACGGCCACGGCCTCGGCCGGCTCGGGACGGGGCACCTGGCCGATGCGGTGCAGGATGACGCTCGGGCAGATGTCCACGCACACCTCGCCGCACGAGGGACCGTATGCGAGACATTTCTCGTGGTCGATCAGGATGGTGTGTCCGTCGAACGTGATCGCGCCAGCCGGGCACTTCGCGACGCACTTGCGGCACAAGGTGCAGCCCACCGAGCACGAGGGACGCACGATGCCGGTCTTGTCTCGTGCGACGCACGCGAGCTCGATGCGGTGCTCGCGCGGATAGAGCGTGAACAGGTCCTTGGGGCAGACCGGGACGCACAGCCCGCAGCCGGTGCACTGCTCGGCGTCCACGACGACGATGCCCTCGCCGCCGAGATGGAGCGCGTCGAACACGCAGGCCTTCACGCAGTCCCCGAGGCCCAGGCAGCCGTTCTTGCACGCCTTGGGCCCGCCGAAGACCAGCGAGGCCGCGGCGCAGCTCGAGACCCCGGCGTAGACCGCCTCGTCGCGCGCGTAGGCCGACACGCCGTGGCAGCGGAGCACGACCACACGGTCGAGCACGCTGCCCAGCTCCTTGCCGGTGAGCGCGGCCACCGCCTGCGCCACCGGGGCACGCCCGGGCGAGCACAGGTTGGGCGGCACGTCGGGCTTCTCCACCACCGCCGCGGCGTAGGCCGGACAGCCCGCGAAACCGCAGGCGCCGCAGTTCGCCGCCGGCAGGCGCTCGCGCACGCGCTCGACCAGCGGATTCACCGGCACGGCGAACTTGAGCGCGGCCGCGGCCAGCGCGAAGCCGAACATGACCCCGAGCACGGTGAACACCGCGAGGCCCCAGAGCGCGATGCCGAGTGCGGGGTTTTCCATGCTCTCCCTTAGCGGAAGAAGCTCAGGCCCGAGAAGCCCATGAACGCCAGCGCGAACAGCCCGGCGAGCGCGAACGCGATCGGCAGCCCCTCGAAGCTCGCCGGCACACGGGCCAGCTCCAGGCGCTCGCGGGCGCACGACATCAGGAACAGCGCGAGCGCGAACCCCGCGCCCGAGCCCATCGCCAGCGCCAGCGACTCGAGCGGGCCGGCGTCCGCCGCGGCGTTCAGCAGCGGCACCGCGAGGATGATGCAGTTCGTGGTGATGAGCACCAGGTAGATGCCGAACTTCTCGTGCAGCCCGCGGTGCGTCTTCTTGAGCACGGTGTCGAGCAGTTGGACCAGGAACGCGACCACGCCGATGAAGACCAGCACCTGGAGGAACTCGAGCCGGAGCGGCTTCATCACGAACTGGTAGAGCAGCCACGACAGCATGCCGGTCGTGACCATCACGAAGCAGAAGGTCGCGCCCATCCCGAGCGAGGTGTCGCGCCGCTTCGAGACGCCGAAGAAGATGCACAGTCCGAGGTAGCGCGTGAACACGAAGTTGTTGATGAGCGCGGCGGACAGGATCACGGTGAGGAACAGCGCCCAGCGCGGCGGCCGCACGTCGCGAGCGAGCGGTGGATCGCGCAGCTCGAGCCGGTAGGACGACTCGGGGTCGAGCGCCTGCGCCATGACGAGCGTGAGGCGGTTGCCGGACTCGAGCCGCACCTCGCGCACCTCGATCGGCAGGTCCGGGGCAGCGGCCTCGGTGAAGCGGAAGTTCCCGGCGTCGGTGCGGGCGAGCGGCGCGGCGAGCCGCACGCGCACGCGGTCGGGCTTCTCGACGCGCGCCGCGCGGATCGCCTGGCCGGCGGGAGAGCCCGCGGCGGGCGCGCCATGCGCGGGCCCCGCCGGGAACAGTGCGAGGAGGAGGAGCAACGCGGCGAAGGCCGCGCGCGACACCCACGCGCGCGGGCGACCGAGGCGTTCGTGGAGACCGCCGACGTCTGCTCTCAGCCCGAGAATCACGGACCAGTCCTCCCCGCTACGGCCGTTCGGTGACGTGGAGCCGCACCTTGCGCGTGTAGAAGTTCGAGAGCAGGCCTTCCTGTGCTCTGCCCTTGACCGCCTCGCCGCCGGTGAGCATCACCTGGAGCTCCAGCTCGGCGTCGCGGGCCGCGTCCCCAGGGCGCACTGTCATCGGCAGCACCGTGAGGTGCGCGTGCTCGAGGCCCTCCAGCCGGTCCCCCACCACCCGGCACGACATGGGCAGGTTGACGTCCCAGCCGGGCGCGAACTTGGAGAGCGCCGAGGTCTCGATCTGCGCGGGATCCACGTAGAGCCAGGCGTTGCGCCGCGGCGGCGTCTTCTCGCCCGCCGCGCGACCGATCACGGTGAGCACGGTGCGGGCCTCGCCCCGCGCCACCTCGATCTCGAACGCGCCGTCGGCGCCGCGCAGGGATTTCCGGGTCTTCGCGTCGAGCACGTCGACGACGGTGCGCGCCTCGTCGCCCCACGGCCCGTTGCTCGGATGGCACGCGGCGCACGTTCGGTTCCTGCCGAGGATGCCGACGCCCGGGGGATACGCCGCCGCCGCGACGGCGAGCAGGAAGACGCCGGCCGCGAGGGCGGCGGCGATCATGGCAGTGCGTCGCATCGTTGCTTCCGCGTGACGAATCCTCATCGCTCCCTCCTCAGAACGTGATGACCCGGTCGGCCGCGAGCGTCCATCCGGTCAGCTCCTCCATCGAGCTGCGGCTCGCACCTTCCACCAGGTCCGTGTCACCCAGTCCGCGCGCATCCATGCAGGTGCCGCAGACCCCCACCTGGCCCCCGTGCCGCAGGATCGTGGCGAGCAACGACGCGACGTTGTAGTAGCCGGGAGGCACCTTCTGTCCGCTCTTCGCGCAGACCGCGGCATCGCCGATCAGGAACACATTCACTTTCACATCCGGCCGGCGCGCGATCGCCCCCGCGAGCCGCAGGCCGTTGTAGCAGCGCTCGCTGCCGTACGGCCCGTCGTTCAACACCACGAGGACGTTCACGGCCTTCCCTCCCCGCGCCGTGGCGCACGGACGGACCGGCGCTCGAGCCAGTTGAAGAGCGCCATCAGGAGCGCGATCGAGAAGAACCCGCCCGCCGGAAGCGCGAAGAAGAGCAGCGGCTTCCGCGGCGCGAGCGCCACGCCGAAGAGCGAGCCCGCGCCGAGCAGCTCGCGCATCGCGCCGATCACCAGCAACGCGAACAGGAAGCCGAGTCCCATGCCCAGCCCGTCCCAGAACGACGGGATCAGGGGATAGCGCGAGGCGAACACCTCGAGGCGCGAGATGATGATCGCGAACGCCACGATCAGCTTCACGTAGAGCCCGACCTGCGCGTAGAGCGCAGGCACGAAGGCGGCGAGCGTCATGTCGATGGCGCTCACCCACACCGCGATGATGATGGTGTAGACCGGGATGCGCACCCGCGGGTGGATGGCGCCGCGCGCGAGCGCCACGGTGACGCTCGAGAGCACCTGCACCAGCAGCACCGCCACGCCCAGGATGAGCCCGTTCATCACCGTGGTGGTGACCGCCACCGCCGGGCACAGGCTGAGCGCGAGCCGGAACACCGGGTTCTCGGCGAAGATGCCGTTCAGCAGGAGTTGCCGCGTCGGCGGCGGCCCGGTCTCTCTCAGCGCCACGCTCATGTGCCGGCTCCGAGCAGGGGCTGGAGCAACGTCCAGCGCCGCCGGAAATGGTCCACCGTGGACTTGAGCCCGTCGGTGAGCGCGCGGCTCGAGATGGTGGCGCCGGTCACCGCGTAGATCGCCTTCGCGCGCTCGCGCGCCATCAGGGCGGCGTGGGATTCGCGCCAGCGGGTGGGCGGCACGCGCGCGAGCTGCGCGAGTGCCATGCGCCAGTCCTCGGGCATGGGGTCGCGCGTGACGTTGAGCGCTCCGAGATCCCCCCCGTCGCGGCCGATGAACTGGCCGCCGAAGGCGCGCGTCGCGATCTCGGCGCCCAGCCCGGGATCCTCCTCGTGCTCGACCACCCGCACCCCGGTGATCGTGAAGCCGCGGTCCAAGCCCACCAGGAAGCGGATGCGGTTCTTGTAGCCGCGCGCGCTCCCCTCGACCACGAATCCGAGTGGCTCGCCGCCCCGGCTCGCGACGAACAGGCGCCCGAGCGGGCGTGGCTTCTCGCGGTGCGCACCGCCGGATGCCGCGCCGCCGGTCGGCGTGTCCGCGTCGGCCGGCGCACCGCCCTCGTTCGAGATCAGCCGGCCGTCGAGCGCGAACACCAGGCGCCGCACAGGGGGTCCTTCGGCGGCGAACTCGCGGGCCTCGTAGATCACCTGCCCGCGCGCGGGCAGGAGGAACTGGCTCACCTCGAGCACCGCGGCCGTGGAGTCGAGCCCCAGCAGCTCGACGATGGCGCCGCGCTCGCCCCGCTGCTCGGCGGCGCGCGCGTAGCGCTCGGTGCCGACGTAGACCCCACCCAGCACCGCCGCGCCCAGGGCGCACACCAACGTCATCGAGGCGGTGATGCGCAGGGTCTCGCCGCACGCGCTCATGACGGGCTCGCCGCCAGCGCCACGCGGCGCGGGCGGAACCAGAGGTTCAAGGCCGGCACCAGCGCGTTCGCGATCAGGATGGCGTAGCAGATGCCCTCGGGATAGCCGCCCCACAGGCGGATCACCCCGGTGAGCGCCCCGATCACGAGACCGAACACGATCTGCCCCGGCCGCGTGCCGGGCGAGGTCACGTAGTCGGTCGCCATGTAGAGCGCGCCGAGCCACAGCCCGCCGCCCATCAGGTGGAGCAGCGGCGCTCCGCTGAACGCGGTGACGAGCGCGGTGCCCGAGATTACGCCGAGCGGAATCGCGAGCCCGATGACGCGGCGCGCGACCAGCACCGCGGCGCCCAGCACCACGAGCACCACCGACACCTCGCCGATCGAGCCCGGCCGGAAGCCGAGCGCGAGTCCGCTCCACGGAGCACCCGGCCCGGCCACGAGCCGCATCGCGTCGGAGAGCCCGTGCTCCTTGAGCGCGGCGAGCGGCGTGGGCGTGGTCACGGCGTCGAGCGCGCGCGCGAACCCGGGGCGGGGCGCGGCCCACGCCGAGGTCATCGCGAGCGGGAAGGTCGCCATCATGAAGGCGCGCCCGGCGAGCGCGGGGTTGAAGAGGTTGTAGCCGAGCCCGCCGAACATCATCTTGGCGACCAGGATCGCGAACGCCGCGCCCAGCGCGGCCATCCACCACGGCAGGAGCGGCGGCAGCGTGAGAGCGAGCAGCAGCCCGGTGCACGTGGCGCTGCCGTCACCCAGCGCCGGGCGGCGGCGCAGCATCCGGCAGGCGAGCCATTCCGCTCCCACCGCGCCCGCGATGGAAGCGAGAACCACGACCAGCGCCCGCGGCCCGAACACGAACCCGCCCCACAGCGTGGCGGGCAGCAGCGAGGCGTTCACCCACCACATGATGCTGGCGGTGGTGTCGGTCGCGCGCAGGTGCGGGCCCGGCGCCAGGATCAGCTCGCGCGCCTCGCTCACGGTGGCGCACTCCCGGCCGCGGCCGGTGCTGGCGCGCGGCGACGGTGTTCTCTCATGCGACCACCCGGAGCGCGGCCGAGCGCCGCAGCGCCGCCTTCGCCACCTGCATGAACTGGACGAGCGGGCGGGCGGCCGGGCAGACGTAGGTGCAGCAGCCGCACTCGTAGCAGTCGAGCGCGCCGTAGGTCTCGGTGTCGAGCGGCTTGCCCGCCTCGACCCGGACCGAGACCTGGTCGGGCTCGAGACCGAGCGGGCAGGCCTCGAGGCAGCGCCCGCACTGGATGCAGGGGCCGAAGCCGGACTCGAACGGGCCGCGGCCGGTCAGCAGCAGCAGCCCGTTCATGCCCTTGATGACCGGCACGTCGAGCCGCGGCAGCGCGCGCCCCATCATCGGCCCGCCGGCGACGATGCGCGTGGTCGCCTCGCTCATGCCGCCGCAGGCCGCGACCACCTCGCCGAGCAGCGTGCCGATCGGGACGCGCAAGTTGCGCGGCACCCGGATGCCGGGCCCGGCCACGGTGAGGATGCGGTCGAGCAGCGGGCGGCGGAAGCGGACCGCGTCGTGCACCGCCGCCGCGGTCGCCACGTTCTGCACCAGCACGCCCACCGCGAGCGGCAGCGCGCGCGCCGGAATCCGTCGCCCGGTGAGTGATTCCACCAGCTGGCGCTCGGCGCCCTGCGGGTAGCGCACGTCGCACGGCACCACCATCGCCGCCAGCGGCCCGCGCGCCGTCTCGGTGAGCGCGGCCTCGAGCAGGCGGGCCGCTTCGGGCTTGTCGGCCTCGATCCCGATCAGCACGCGCTGCACGCGGAGGAGACGCGCCATGGCGAGCGCGCCCTCCACCACCTCGCGCGGGCGGTCCAGCATCAGGCGGAGGTCGGAAGTGAGATAGGGCTCGCACTCGGCGCCGTTGATGACGAGCGTGTCGATCGAGACCCCGGACGGAATGGTGAGCTTGCGCCACGTGGGAAACCCGGCGCCGCCCAGGCCCACGATGCCGGCCTCGCGAATACGCTCGATGGCCTCTGCGGGCTCGATCGCCCGCCAGTTCGGATCCTCCTCGAACCGCAGCTCCTCGAGGCCCTCCCCATCCTGGCGCTGGATCACGATGGCCTGCGAGAGCACCAGCGTGGGATGCGGGTGCTTGTCGATGGGCTTGACCTTGCCCGAGATGGTCGCGTGCACCGGAACGCCGGTGGCACCGCCGTCCGCGATCTTCTGCCCGCGCCGCACCAGGTCGCCCTTCTTGACCAGCGGCACGGCGGGCTCGCCGAGATGCTGGATCAGGGGCAGGCGCACCTCGGAGGGGGTGGGAAGAATCTCGAGCGGCCGCCAGGCGGTTTCGCGCTTGTGAGGATCGGGATGGATCCCGCCCCGGCCGAACGTGCGGAGCGCCGCCTCGAACATGGCGGTCACCCGACGAAGTGGACGGCGAGCGCCCGCGGCCAGCCCGTGAAGCCGGAAGGCCCGAGCAGGAACGCGGCGGTGGACATGACGTCCGATTCGACGCCGCTCGGCGCCATGACGCTCGCGCTCAGGTGTCCGTCGGCGGGCCGCCCGCGCCGCGCGTCGAACAGGTGGCCGACCCGCACTCCGGAGAGGATGCGGAACTGCTCGGTGTTGCCGCTGGTCGCCACCGCGGCATCGCGCAGCGTGAACACGCGATCCACGCGGCGCGCGAGCGGGTGGAACACGCCGACCGACCAGCCCTCGGCGCCGGGCTCGGGCACGCCCAGCCCGTAGACGTTGCCACCCACGTCCACCAGGCCCGAGTGAATGTCGTCGGCGCGCAGCGCCTCCACCGCGCGGTCCACCGCCCAGCCCTTGCCGATGGATCCGAGATCGAGGCCGGCGCCCGCCCGGTCGAGCGCGAGCGTGCCGCCCGCGGGGTCGAGCGCGATGCCGCGGAAGCCCGTCAGCGCGAGCGCGCGCGCGATGGCGCGGTCGTCCGGCATGCGACCGTCGCCGCCGCCGTAGTAGCCGTGGAGCCGCATCAGCGGCAGCACGGTGGGATCGTAGATGCCGCCCGCGCGCTCGGCGGCGTCACGCGCCAGCGCCACGACCTCGAGCACGGCCGGCTCGACGCGCACCGGGCACCGCCCCGCGGCCCGGTTCACCGCGGAGACCTGGCTGTCGCCGCGATGGATGCTCATCTGCTCGTCCACCCGGCGGATCGCGGCGAACGCGCTCTCGATCGCGCGCTCGGCGCGGTCGCGGTCGCGGTGGCGCGCGACGACGCGGATCCAGGTGCCGAGCCCGGGGCGGGAGCGCTCGACGCTCGCGGCATGCGCGCCGCGCACACGAGCGACGAGCGGGGCGAGCGCGGAAGCGCCGGCCAGGGCGCCCAGTCCCGAAAGGAAGCGCCGGCGCGTGATCCTCGAGCCCGCTCCGTGGTGCGGCGGCTGCAGATTCCCCGGTTGAGATCCGGCCATGGAACCCCCTCGCGCTGGATGTCGACGGCCCACCGCGGCGTCCGGGGGTCGGCGACGCGTCTCGACCCTGCATGATTCATGCACGCGAAACCGGGCGAACGGTCACCGGCTACCACGCCAACCCCCCACCGGAAGGGTGGCTTTCATGGCGCAAGTGCCCGAGTTCTATGTAGAACCCGATCTGTGCACCGAATGCGGAGACTGCATCAAGGCCCTGCCAACCGCATTCAGGAAGGTGGAAGACGAAGAGCTGGCAGAGGTCTACAACGCCAACCTGGACGATTCACTCCTGCCAAAGGTGGAGAAGATCATGTCAGAATGTCCGGGGCACGCGATCCTGTGGCGCAAGAATTGACGGCCCCCATGCACGTGCTCGACCCACAGGAGCTGCTCGCGACCGGCTCGCTCGAGCTGCGCGGGGACGGCAAGGCCGGCGGCGGACTGGTGCTCGCGTTCCAGAGCCTGGCCGCACTCATGCTCTCCGAGCCCGACTACCACGTGCAGGAGTGGCCCTTCTTCAGCTCGGCCCGGCGCGGCGCCGCGATCCGCTCGTTCATGCGCGTGAGTCGCCGCCCGATCACCGCGGCGTGCGAGGTCACGCGCCCCTCGCTCGCGCTGCTGATGGACGAGGCCGCAGCGCGCTCAGTGGATTTCGCCGAGGGCGTGCCGCCGGGCGGCACCTTCGCGCTCAACACGCGCCGCAGCCCCGAAGAGTGCGCGCGGCACTTCCGCCTCTCGGGCCGCGTGTTCACGATCGCCGGCGACGACATCGGCCGGCGCCACCTCAAGGCGGCGATCGGCAACGTCTCGGCCTACGTCGCGATCGCCACCGCGATCGGCGGCTTCCCGTTCGAGCAGGTCGTCGCCTCGTTCATCGCGACGCTCGAGAAGCGCCGCATCCCCGAGACGCTGCTGGCCCGCAACCGCGAGGCGCTGGAGGCGAGCCGGACCGCGATCCGGAGCGGCGTGTTCGACTTCGCGGAGCCCGGCGACCACGCACCGGCCCGGTTCGGCGGCTACGGCGAGCTGCCGGTGGGCGGGCAGACCGCGCTCCGGCTCTCGCAGACCAACCGCACCGCCGACTACGCGCGCAGCGGCCTCCGCCTGCGCTTCGAAGACCCGGCCACCGCCTGCACCGGCTGCGCCCACTGCATCACCAACTGCCCGGAGGGAATCATCCGCTTCAAGCCCGATGCCGAGCGCGGATTGCTCGTGACCGGGGTGGACGTCAGCAGCTTCTGCAAGCTGTGCGGCGAGTGCATCGCCATCTGCCCCGAGAACCTGTTCAAGGAAGCGCCCTACGAGGAGGAATGGAAGGAGGTGACGGTCGCGTCATGAACGACACCCAGACGCTGCTCCGCATCGAGACGCCTTCGGGCGAGCGCTACGAAGGTGCGATCGACCTCGAGCGCGTGCGCGCCGCCCACCGCGTGCTGTACGAGAAGCGCGAGTCCCTGAGCGCCGACGGCAACACCGCCGCCGCGCTCGCCACGCTCCAGATGTGGCGCTGCATCCTGTTCGCCGGGTTCCCGATCACGCCCTCGACCAAGTGGATCGAGACCGTGGCGGCGAAAATCGCGGAGGACGCCGGGGGCTTGAAGCGCGTGAAGCTGCTGGAGGCCGAGCACGCGGTCGCCGACTACCTGGTGGGCGCCGCCGCTTCGTGCCGCGACCTGGTGTTCCCGACCGCCACCAGCTCGGTGGGGCTCGACCACATGACCGAGACCACGCGCTCGCTGGGCGCCTCCGGGCTCGGCAACGTGATGCTGATCGACGTCTATCGCGCCACCGCCAACTTCCCGCTCTGCATCGAGGGCGATCCGTCCGACACCCTCGCCCACCGCGACGACGGCTTCATCCAGCTCGCGTGCCGCGGCAAGCAGCAGATCTACGACACCATCCTCCAGGCGCCGTGCCTCGGGATGCACCCCGAGGTGATGACCCCGACCATGCCGGGCTTCTACGGCATCAAGGACAGCCATCGCAGCGCGCGGCTCACGGTCGAGCCCGACCGCGCGATCCACGCGTTCCAGGATCGCTGGATCCAGCCCTGCCCGCTGCCGGGCCTGATCAACGGCGACACCGCGTTCGGCAACTGCGTCACCTCGCGCTGGTTCCAGGGCTTCAAGCTTTCGCAGAAGCTCCGCCTCGAGCGCGTGTACGACGTTCTGCCCGCGATCGGCGCCGACTTCGAGCGCCAATTCGGACGGCCCGGGCTCGCGTTCTTCGACAGCGCCGGCTTCGAAGACGACGATCACGTTGACCTCGCGGTGGTGAGCATGGGCCCCGACTTCGGCACCTTCGAATCGCTGCGCCCGGACTGGGTGCGGCGCACCGGACTCCGCGTCGCCGGGATCGCGATGCGGTTGCTCACGCCGTTCCCGCGCGAGGCCGTGATGCGGCGCCTCGCCCGCGCGAAGACGGTGCTGGTGGTGAATCAGGCGCACCACGTAGGCCGCGGCCATCTCACCCTCGACGTCGTGGACGCGCTCGCCGATCTCGAAACGCCGCCGCGCGTGGTGAGCGCGTTCGCGGGAATCGGCGGCGCCGACGTCTCGGAGGCGACGTGGGAGGCGATGCTGGACGACGCGCGCAAAGCGCTCGAAGGCGGCGCGCCGCCGCCGTGGCGTTTCTACCACGAAGGACGGGCCCTATGAGCGGCTACAAGGAGACCGCGCTCAAGGAGAGCTGCTTCCGGCCCGGCTCGACGCTATGCCCGGGCTGCATGGAGTCCATCGCGTTCCAGAACGTCGGGCGCGTCACCGATAACGGTGTGGAGACCATCTTCACCATCGGCACGTCGTGCGCCGAGGTCTCGACGCTGGCGTTCCCGAACGTCGTGGCGTGGGGCCGCGGCGAGGCGGCGCCGCGGGAGTTCGCGAAGAGCTTCTCGATCATCCACAACGTGTTCGAATCCGCGCCCACGCTGGCCGAGGCGGTGCGCGACGTCGCCGACTCGCTCGGCAAGTGCGGGGCGCTCCAGACCCCGGTCCAGGTGATCTCCGCCAGCGGCGACGGCGGCGCGCTCGCCATCGGGCTCCGTTCGCTGCTCCACACCATCCACCGCCGCGCGCGCGTCACGGTGATGGTGCTGGTGAACGAGATCTTCGCCAACACCGGCTTTCAGTACAGCCCCGCCACTATGCCGTTCGCCGAGACCAGCACCACGCCGGTCGGCCCTGACGTGCCGGGCAACCTGGAGCCGCCGCTCGACTACATCCACCTCGCGATCGCGGCGGGCGCCGAGCTGGTGGCGCAGGTGAGCCCGGCGCACGGGAAGCTTTTCTTGAAGTCGGTGGAACGGGCGCTGGCGGGCAGCGGCACCGCCGTGATCTTCGTGCCCTCGCCCTGCATCAGCGGCTGGAAGTTCGAGGACGGCGAAACCGTGGCGCTCGCGCTCCTCGGCGCCCGCTGCGGCGTGTTCCCCGCGTTCACCTGGGAGCGCGGCAAGGGCGGCAAGATCCTCGACTGCCCGCGCGAGGCGAGCGAGCGCCCGGCGGTGGAGGAGTTCCTCGCCGCGCAGCGCCGCTTCCAGCACCTGGTGCGGCGCGATCCCGAGAGCGGCGCGCCCGCGGTGCGGCCCGGGCGCGAGGCAGACCTCGAGAAGGTGAAAGCCTGGACGCAGGAGAACGTCGAGCGGCTGTATGGGCTCGCGGAGCTGAGGTAACAGATCGCGCGGGGGGCGCAACTCCCGAAGGAGGCCGGGCGGCATCGCCCGGCCTTTTTCGCACAGCAGCCCGCAATGCAGCCGGGCAGCGCTCGCTTCATCCCACCCACGGAGGGCTGGAGCCGAGCTCGGCGCGCTTGCGCTCCCGCTCCCGCTCGTCGCGCCGCCTCGAAACCACGAACACCGTGACGAGCGATGCCGTCGCGAGGGTCACCGACGCGAGCCCTTCGCCCGGCTGTCCGGCGCCAATCAGCACGAAACCACCGAGGATCGTGCCAAACGCGAGGCCGAACGCCAGAACCTGACCGCGCCCAGCGCGTCGAACTCCCGACTCGATGACGGACGTCTCGAGACGCCGGCGGTGACCCGCCTGCAATTCAGCGAATCGCAGGATGCGCTCGGCTGCTCCGGGAAGCACACGCTCGTAATGCTCGAGCATCGCGGGGGGCGGAAGCGGCCCTTGAATAGTGATGGTCGTCACGCTCTGAACTGCGATCCGAGTGGGAGAAGGCGCGCCGCCGGGCGCGTCGTTGGGGGCGCGGCCCTCAGACACCTTCCCCGATCTCGGCCGCGACGGTCCCCATCGCGGCCCAGAGATCGTTGCCCACGGCAAGCCAGTCGGAATAAATCGCCCACGCGTCCGCCTCCGCGTCCGTCGGCCAGCGGTTGTAGAGTTGGGGCGCCCCTGCGAGGTCGACGATGCTGCCTACTCCAGAAAGGAACGAGGGCCGGGCGAAGAGATAATCCGTCATTGATGCTCCTCTTCTTCCGGGGGCGGTGTGCTCGGGCGCGCCGTTCAGACCGCTCGGGGGTGCGGGCCCACACCGGCGAGCGGTGCGATTCGTCCGGCAAACCTAGGCCCGCTCGCCCCACGCTGTCAACGCCCGCGCTCCGCCTACCGCGGCCACAGCCAGCCGAACGTCCCCGCCGTCAGCAGCGCGTACACCAGCCCGTCGAAGGTGTTCTTGATCGTCGTGGACCACTTGCGCTTGTACCAGATCGAGTCCTGCCAGAGCGCGAGCGCGTAGCCGGCGAACGCGGTGCAGCCCGCGAAGCGGAACACCGACAGGTACGGAGTGCCCGGGGCCAGCGCGCGTCCTGTCACGTAGGCGGCGAAGACCCCGACCACGAGGCAGTAGATGAACCACTGAATCAGGCTCGTGCCCATGGAGAACGGTCCGTTCGGCATCACCGTCATGACGGCCACCGGCCCCTTCTTCAGCTTCTCGAGGAAGGCGGGGTCCTTCATCTGCTTGGGGCCTCCGGGGCAGGGCACCATGTAGTCGCCGGGCGGAATGTTGAACTTCTGCATGGCCTCCATGGTCTCGTCCTCGGCCGGCAGCCGGCTGTAGTCGCTGTGGTGGTAGGCCAGGACCATGTGGAAGACGAAGCTCATGAAGAACACGATGACGGCGGACAACAGGATTGGGAGCCACAGCGACATCACGGGGACCATCGCGACCTCCTTATGGGTGGGACGGACAGGCCGGAGCGGCCGAGTTCAAAGGTTTCGCGCGCGCGGACACGCGGCATGACGGCACCTCAGACGGAACACTAGTTCAGCGAGGCAGTGTCCCAAAAGGTGTTCTCCTTGCTCCAGGTGTGGACGCCACCACAGGCGGGGCAGCTCGTGCTGTTGTTCTCCATGCCCGAGCTGGCGAAGCTTGCCGGGTCCATCGCGATGCCGGTCGGGATCGCCAGACCCGTCTTCGGGCACCGGATCATCAACTTTTGAATACTCATCGGTTGCTCCCATCTCTCAGACCGGTTTGATATTCCGGTTCGTGCGGAACACGTTCTGTGGATCCCATCTCGCCTTGACCTCGGCGAGCCGCTGGAATCCCGTGCCGAGCGCTGCCTTGATGCGCTCGGGACCTTCGTCCTCGGTCAGGAAGTTGATGTACGTGCCGCCAGTCGAGAACGATTTCATGTCGTTCCACGCCTCGCGTGCCCATTCGATGTTCGCCCGGTCGTCGCCCGCCTGCTCCCACGAGCCCGCCAGGTTGAGCACGTAGCGCGCATCGCGGTTGCCGACAGGAGAGTGCTCCGCTTCGAGTCGGTTGAGGGCACCTTCGATCTGGAACAGGACCACGGTCGAATGAGGCGATCGGATCCTTGCCGCATGCTCGATGACCTTCTCGCACAGGGCCGGCTCGATACGCGGGAGGTACTCGCTCTTCCAGTAGTAGCGCCGGCCCTTCGGCTGCGTGGCGTCGAGCAGGGATTGCATCTGCGCGTACGGCCGGCGCACGAGCACGTCACCGATGGGTTTGCCGAACGATTTGATGGGGGCGACGGCCTTCTCGCCCTCTACGAGGCTCCCGCTGTAGCAGGCCAGCATCGCCACGATCGGCTTCCCATGCATGTCCTTCGGAAGCCACGGCGCAGGGGGCGCCGGGCGCATGAGCACGACCAGCGTGAGCTCGGGCGGGGCCTTCTCGGCGAGCGTCCGGTACAGCTCGAGCACCCCGGGGGCCTCGCTTGCAGGCCAGGCTACGACGCCACCGACGACTTCCGGACCGACCGGGTGGAGCGCGTAGTCGAAGCCGGTCACGACGCCGTAGTTCCCACCGCCGCCGCGCAGCCCCCAGAAGAGGTCCGCGTTCTCGTCGCTGCTCGCCCGCACCAGTCGTGCGTCGGCGGTCACGACGTCCATCCCGGCCACGGTGTCCGACGTCCAGCCCCAACGCCTCGTCAGGTAGCCGAACCCGCCGCCCAGGGTGAGTCCCGCAATGCCGGTCAGCGAGACGAATCCGAGGACGGCAGCGAGCCCGTGCACCTGCGTTTCGCGATCCACGTCGCCTAGCAGGCAACCCGCCTGCGCGTGGGCGACCTTCCTGTGTGGGTCCACCCATACGCCGCGCATGAGCGACATGTCGAGGATCAGCGCGCCGTCGGCGGTGGCCAGACCCGCGATGTTGTGTCCGCCGCCCTTGATGCACAGCAGAAGCTCGTTTTCTCGTGCGAACCGCACGCACGCGATCACGTCGGCAATGCCGAGGCAGCGCGCGACGACGGCGGGCTTTCGATCGATCATGGCGTTCCAGACGGTTCGCGACTCCTCATAGCCGAGGTCGCCGGGCGCGAACACCGGCCCCCGGAGGCGCATCCTCAAACCGTCCAGCGATTCCTGCTTCAGGTCGATCTCGCGACCTTCCATCGTTTGCGCTCTCATGGTCGGGTCCCCCGCCGATCGAACTTTGGGTGCAAGGCCATGCTAGCCAGCCTCTCCGCGGCTGGGAGTCTTGCTCTTCCTCGGCTTCGTCCAGCCTCGCCTCTCCGGACGGAGCGCTAGTCTGGCCGAGGGTCCCTTGAATCCAGCATTCTCTCCGGTGAACCGGCTTTCGACAACGAAGCCTTCACTCAGATACAGGCTGAGCGCGGCGTCATTGTTGCCGCAAGCCTGCGTCCAGGCATTCTCGCTCAAGCGGGCGAGGCAGTGCCTCAGGAGTGCCCGACCTATTCCACGGCGGTAGTGCGCGGGAT
>CAZYQK010000048.1:0-20511 GCA_964650245.1 uncultured bacterium
AACCCCCTGCGATCAGCTCCGCGCCCCAGCGTCTACGGAAAACTGAGAGGAGCCCTCTTTTTCGGACCCCTCCGCCTCGCTCGAGGAGATCGGCGAGCGAGCGAAGATGGTTGGAAGAGCTGTTGCGCTCTCGGTGGTTGACCGCGCTCAGCCTGCGACACAAGTCTGGCTCGGAGCCATGAACGCGCTCAGCGCTCAGTATTCCGACGTCGACCGCACTCAGCTCTTGCGCGGCGATGCCATGCTTCTCCTCGGCGCCCTATGCGAGGCCAGCGCTCGCTGCGAGTTTGACTGGAGAGCCGCCCGTGAGAGCTGATCTTTTCATGCCCAGCCAGGACTCAGAGGCTCGCCTACTACTCCTGATCGACGGTTTCACCACCCGCACTCGCGGCCTTCAGGGTCGCACCAAGCTCGCCAAGCTCGACTTCCTTCTTCGCTACCCGGGATTTCTTGATCGTGCACTCATGATTCGAGCTCCGCACGCTCGCGATGCGGCCGACAATCTCGCCTCCGACAACATTGAAAATCGAATGATTCGGTTCCGATATGGTCCGTGGGATCCGGCCTACTTCGCTCTACTCGGGAGCCTCATAGGAAGAGGCCTCGTAGAGCCTCGCGCAGGTTCACGTGGCATTGAGTACTGGGCCACATCGGACGGTGTCGCCTTGGCAGAGCGCATTCTAGAATCCGCGCCCTGGCACGAGACCGTCGGGCGCATCCAACTCCTCAAGCGACATTTCGACCTCACTGGGACTTCCTTGAAGGAGTTCATTTACAAGCATTTCCCTGAAGTCACCCGCAGGGCATTTGGCGCCACGCTATGAGACTACGGCTTGATCACATCGTTTTGGTCGGCACCACGCGAAGAGTTGAGTTCACTCCCGGCCTCAACCTAGTTGCCGGGCCGATCACTACCGGGAAGACCTCCCTATTGCGACTCTGTCGCGCGATGGTCGGCGGTAGCGTTGAACAACTACCCCCCGAGATTCGGCACCATGTCTCAGCCGTCTCGGGTCGATTGGTCCTGCGCGACACCGCATACGCCGTAAGCCGACGCCTCGTGACAACCCAGGACGCTCCGGTCGATATCGCGGGTGAAGGCAGCTCGTTGCGCGTTCCGCTTCAGCGCGCGCGCACTGGAGACGGCCTCACCTATGGGCGTTGGCTTCTTGAAAAGCTCGCCCTCCCGCAACTCTCTGTTCCGTCAGCGCCGACGCGCCCTGCCGAGTCGCCTTCTGTTCCCGTCACGATCAGTGACTTCATGCTCTACTGCCACATTCGCCAGGAGGACTTGGATTCCAGCGTGTTCGGCCACCAAGACGCCTTCAAGAACATTAAGCGCAAGTATGTGTTTGAGATTCTGTTTGGCATCTACGATTCCGAAATCGCCGTTTTGCAGGGCCGCCTTCGCGAGGTGGACTCTGCTGTTCGAACGGCGGCCCATGGCATTCAGTCATTCGATAATGTCCTTCGCCAAACGGCGTGGGACAGTCGCGCTGCGCTTCAGCGAGACTTGGACGCGACGCAGGCACGCCTAATCGAAATCGAGGCGAGCGGCCAGCGACTCGCCCAGGAGGCGCGTTCCAATCCTCGTTCACAAGAACTTCAGGAAGAGATCGCAGGCGTCGATCGGCGAATCTCCCACGCACGGTCTGAACTCGTCGCCCTGGAGTCGAACGTCGGCGACCTAAACAGACTGACCTCACAGCTTGAGACTCAGGTGGCTCGCCTCACGCGATCAATCGCCGCCGGGACGCTCTTGGTGGACTTCGATTTCAAAGTGTGCCCCCGCTGCGGCGCCCCCGTCGGTGCTGATCCTACGGATTCCGACCACTGCTACTTGTGCGGGCAGACGCCTCAGCGAAGCTTTTCCGTAGACGCCTTGTTACGCGAGCAGGATCGCCTTGAATCTCAAATCAGCGAAACCAGGGAGTTGATCGCAAATTCGGAGCAGTCACGCGCGGTGCTCCGTACAGAGGTGGGCCGGCTGGAGGCGGAGCGTTCGCGCACCGCAACCGAGCTCGACTTTCTGACGACTGCCTTTGTCTCTGACCGAGCCGAAGTGATGACCTCAATTGCACAATCGCGCGGCGCCCTTCAAGAGCACGTGAGGCGATTGCAGGACTACTTAGTTCTTTTCGACCGCTTGGCTGCCCTCGTATCGCAAAGGGCGGCTCTTGAGTCTGAGAAGGAGCGTATCTTCGATGATCTTGAGCGCTTGCAGACCAGAGACACGGAAGTCCAGGGGCGGTTGATATCCCTGGAGAATACCTTCCTGCAACTCGTCAACCGCATCGGCTTGCCTGAGTTTCCCGGTGACCCCCGAGCAGCGGTCAACCGTGAGACGTATCTCCCCATTGTGAATGGGAGGCGGTTTGAGGAACTGAGCTCTGGTGGACTCAAGGTCCTGACCAGCCTCGCCTTCACCCTCGCTCCCCGGATTCCTACTCCTCGACAGCATCACGAAAAACGCGGGCACGAACGATTACGACTGGGCGAGAGTAGAGGCCCTGTTCAACGTTCTCCGGGACATTGGCGGAGAATACCGGGAGCAACTGCAGATAATCGCGGTCTCCAACGATGTTCCCGAGAGCGCTGAGGAGTTTGTCAGGCTGCGCCTCTCTCCCACCGATCGCCTGATTCCAGGCGTGTAGTGGCTCTCCTCGGTCCTTTGGCCTTCACCGCTCCCGCCGACTGGCGTCCGCCGAGGGCCCACACTGGGTCACGCTCGCCATCGTGCGAGGACTGTCTTGAAATACGCCGCGGCCGGGCCGCGCGCGAGGTGCGGGTGCGCGAACTGGTTCGTGTAGCTCCGTAGACAGCCGTAGCAGCTCGTGTCGGGGCCGCAACCGCAGCCGCCTTCGACTCGTTTAAGGGCTTCACTGAGCGCAAGCCGGAAGACCTCGCGGTTCTCAAGCTCCGCGACGAGGCCCGCGCCGCCCGGTACGTTGTCGTAGAGGACGATTTCGGGGAGCGCCACGTCGCCCGAGCCCAATCGAACCGTGACGTCGAGGTCCGTCGCCGGGACCTCGAGCACGTCGGTAGCGCCATGGTGGAGCGCGTACGCAAGCGAATGCGCGAACCAGACCCCGGGGTGCGCGGGGTGGGCGCTGTCGGGCCTGACGACGAACTGCACCCTCAGGACATCCGTGAGGAACTCATGGCCGAGCGCGACGTGCAAGGCCTTGCCTCCACAAGATGAGCCCAGGGGCGTTCTGTGCTTTCCGAGAGGTTTGGTCGAGCCCGCGCCACATTTCTCGCAAACGTAGAATCCCCGGCCCTTTCGCCCCTCGCAGAGGACGGCGAGGTGTCCTGGCGACGTTCGCCACATCCGCACCACCCCGAGCACCTCGATCGGCTCGTCCTCTCGCGCCGGGCGCACGAAGTAGGGTCGAGTCGTGAATTGTCTCTGGGGTCGGAACTTCGCGTCCTCAGGTGTCTTCGTGCGGTCCGCGACGAAGCCGAAGATCGGGTCCACGTACTGTCCGCGGTCCGCTTGGTCACAGCAGACGGTGCCCAGCGGGTCTGTCGTGTCCCAGCTCCGGAAGCCATGCGCGGTGCACTTGGAGTACAACCGCCGCGGCCACTCCTTTGCGGCGACCCGCTTGAGACCGCACGACTTCCACACCTTCTTGTTGGCGACGACCTCGCTCTCCGGCGCGAATTCGCCCACAGCGATCGCCAAGTCGCGCTCGAGCGTGACATCCAACGCTTCGCGCGAAGCGCCGCGCCTCCCACGGTGGAGGTCGAGCTCGACCACGTCGACCGGGAAGCCGTACTTCGGGACGACGGCCTTGCGCGAGAGGAACGAGATGACATCTTCCGAGGCGATTGTCCTCGCCCGGTCCTTCGCCCACTCTGCTTGGCCGTACTCCTCGCTTCCGGCCGCTTCGCTCTGGAACGCCCGCACGCCGCGATAGTCCTCTGATGCTTCCGCCACGGCGAGCGCGAGCCGGCTCTCCGGACCGGTCGCATTGTCGATCCACGTGCCGTCTTCGATGCCGATCTTGTCTGCAAGCTCGGCTGGGACAACCGCCCGCAGGGCCGCCGTAAGTGGCTCTCGGTTCTCGAGCGCGAAGCTCCGCACGTCCGACACCGCTTCCGGGCTCTCAAGACTCTTGCATAGGGCCTCGACGCTCTTGAAACGCTCCTCATTGGTGCGGAAGAACGCGGAGAGGACGACCGCCGCGACGTGTCGCAAGGCGATCTTGTCGTTCGTCCAGCGGAGCCTGGGGGGCGCCGTTCTCCCCGCCATCATGCGTTGAGGCTCGTTGAAGTGGACCACGTCGTGCGGGCGGCGGCGGCAGTACGTGACCGCAAGCCCGGGGTTTCCAGCGCGCCGGCCCGCGCGACCGACGCGCTGCGCGTAGTTGAATGGTTCCGGCGGCACGTTTCGCAAGAAGATTGCATCGAGGTCGCCGAGGTCGACGCCGAGTTCAAAGGTCGTCGACGAGCTGAGCACGTGGATCTTTCCCTCGGTGAAGTCTCTTTGGAACTCACGCGCCTTCTCGACATCGAGCTGCGCCGTGTGCTCCTCGGCCCGGAGCGCGGCGGGCAGTCGCTCCTCCTCGTAGAGACGGCGGTAGTGGTTCGACACAAGAGCGGCGTCGCTTGCCGCTACCTCGCGAAGTAAACCGGGACAGCGATAGCGCCCGCAAAGCCCCCGGATCGAGTGGTGCCGGATGGCGCCGCAGATGTCGCAGCGGAAGAGCTTGTCGCTCGAGTCCAACGCCCGGAACCGCCACCAATTGGACCGCGCGCGGAACCCATCGTCTCCCGCGCGGCTCAACAGTCCCTCGGCGCCTCCCGCTCCGGTGAATGCGTCCCACACTTCCCGCAGAAGCGCCTGGGCTTCATCGACCGCAGCCTCGTCCGGCCCAGCGCGCCGGTTCAACAGGCGTTGGAGGAAAATGGTCCGCCGCGTGCCTTTACCGTCCCAGGACTTGAAGCCGAAGCGTTTCCGTGGGTCGCCTATGCCGGCGCGGTTCTGGCTCGGTTGGAGTTCGAGGTGTTCCCACTCGACAGTGATCTTCTTCCCCGCGACGAGGTCGACCGCGAAGTCGGACCGGAGCGAGTCGAGAAGCCACTGAACGAGGTCCCGACTCTCGCAGTCGCCCAGTGACCAAGGCGGCTCCCGGAGGCGCCGCGGGACCTTGAGGTCACTTGGTAGGTGAGCTGTCCACTTCGCGAGTCCCACGCCCTCGAGCGAAAGCCGGCGTTCGTCCGTCAGGAACTCGCGGAACACGAGCGTCCACGCATGGCGGCGGACATCGAGGTCGTCTTTCGATTCGTCGATGATGCTCCTGTCGCGAAGCGCCTTCCCTACCTCACTCGTAAGCGTCTCGAGCGAAAACTCCTTCGCGTCTCCACCCCCCGCAGCAAGCGTTCTTGCGATGGACAGCAGTACGCTCCGGTCGCGGACCGAACGGTAGGTTTCTTCGAGGTAACAGGGGAAGAATGCCGCCTCCTGGCGCCCATCCGAGAACGCAAGCACTTTGCGGCGGTCGGCGGGCAGGTTCGCGACGAGCGAAGTCGCGATCACGGCACTCGGGCCGTCGGTGCCATGGACGACTTCGCGAACGGGGTCGGGCCCTCGGTAGCCGCAGGCGCCGCACGTGCGCGCCTGGTCCTGGTGAGCGTCGCGGATAGTCTCCTCGACGACGGTGATCATCTGGCCGTGGCCACACTCTGGGTTGACCGGGTTCTTGCTCTTCGGCGAAATCCGACCGCACTGGACGCAGAGGCGCGAATACTCAATCTCGTCGCCGTCCTGGGCTTCGTCGTCGACAGGTCGGAAGAAGGCCACACTGTAGTCACTCTGTCCCGTGTCGCGGACGGCCTCCTTGAGCTTCCCGTCATCACGGCGACCAACTAAGTAGTGCTGCCCACACTCGCGGCAGAGGGCGACCTCGAAGACAGCTTCGTCGTGGCCCTCTCCCGACGAAGACGTCCCGCGAGAGAGCCTCACGACCTTCTCGGGGTGGAGCGATACGAATGCGCCCTCGAGGGCGCGGAGGAAGAGGTGGAACCGGACGTTGAGGAGAGGCGCCTGTTCGTCAGGTTCCGTCGCCGACTCGGGATCCCGCGCCCAGGCCGCGAGCGAGGCGAGACTCTCGATCGCTCTCAGTTGGTCCTCGGGCGCAAGTTCATCGTCGAAGACCTTGCCCGCAAGCACACGTGGCTCGACGGGCTGGTCCGCGATCATGCGCCGGAACGAGTCGACGCGCGGGTCGTAACTCAGGATCCGGTGTAGAAGGCCCCGGTCGTCAAGATCCCGGTCGGCGACAACGCGAATCTCCGCGGCTGCGCTCTCGATTCGCGTGCGTGCAGAGGCGTCCCGCGCCCTGATTGCACGATCGATCGCGACGAAGGTTCTTGGTGCGAGCCTTCTGTCTCGCGGCGCGGGTGCATCCGCGGTCTCGCCGAGCACGATGTCCCGCGCCTCGAAGCGTTCGTCGAATAGCTCGCCCGCGAAACGAGCCAACGCCTCGCGGTCCTCTGGGCCACCGAGCGACGCACTAGTGGCGATGCACCGCAGGCGCTCTTCGAGCCCACCGCGGCGCAGCCGATCCTTGAGCCTCCTCACAAGCATCCCCATCTCAAGGCCTTTGGCGCCGCGGTACTGGTGCGCTTCGTCGAGCACAATGAAGCGCCACGTTGCGCCGTGACCGCCGTCGAATAGCGGGCTGTCGTCGGGGCGGAGGAGCAGGTACTCAAGCATCGAGTAGTTGGTGAGGAGGATGTCAGGAGGCGACGCGCGCATTTCGGAGCGGAAGACGAACTCGCCCAGCAGCCGTCTCGCACGGTGGCGACTTGCCTCCCGGCGGTGGTCATGCTCGTCCTCGGGGGTCTCGCCCGTGTACCGCCCGAAGGTGAACTTGAACGCGCTGTCGCTCTCCCCGAGCCGTTTCGCGAGCGCCCCAAGGCGCTGGCGTTGGTCTTCCGCGAGAGCGTTCATCGGGTAGAGGACTAGTGCGTGCACACCTGACCGCCGACGTCCCTTCCGGTACTCCTCGTGGAGATCGAGGAGGATCGGGTAGAGGTACGCCTCGGTCTTGCCGCTTCCTGTGCCTGTTGCAACGACGATGTTTCGGCCTGAGTGCGCGCGGCGTATTGCGTCCTCCTGGTGGGTGTAGAGGCGCCGCGTGGGGTTGAGGGCGTTGAGGAACTGCGGCTCGACGCCCGCTCCCAGAATCTCCCGGAGGAGAGCCCGGCACTCGAGGCCTCGCTTGTAGAGTGGCGCAGATTCCATGAACGGGCCATTCACAAGGCTCCTCTCGCGATCGAGGGCCTCGGCGAAGGAGCGTCGCAGATCGGCGTCTTTGAAGTGGAAGGTTGTTTTGAGGTATCGGAGGTAGTGGCTCGCGATCTCCTTGGCGAGTCCGATCGGACCAGGGGGCTCACGCGCTTCCTTCATCGCAGTGAGCTATTCATTGCGCGGGCAAGAAAGCGTTCGACTTCCTCACGAATGTCTGGAAACGTGCGGCCGGCATCATGTGCCCGCGCGCGCCAGCGACGGCGCAGCGCCTCAGGGGGCACAGAGCGGCGTTCCAAGAGCACATCAAGAAGGCAGTGCGCCTTGCGAACAAACTCTTCCCGCAAAGCATCGTGGCTCCCGCGACCTCTCGCGTAGTGCTCTCGACGGAACTTGAGCAGCGCGCGCCGCTGGCGGCCCCGGAGCGATCTAGCAACTCGGGTCAGAACGGACGCGACGCGCGCCGGCTGCAGAGCAGCCGTGTCCACGCACCGTTGCCGGAATCGCTCGCGTCTCGGTCCTGTCACGCGCGCGACCTCAGCAGTTGCACGTGGCGCGGGCTGCGGAGGCTCAACTACGAGACGTAGCGGCGGTGCCCCAACCACGGCCTCTAGGTCTTGTTGGTCCGTGAGATTCCGGAGCGGCAACAAGCGGTGAGAAGAGCCGGTCGAGCCTTGCATCGGGAGCACCTGGTCTTCTCGAAACCCGACGGAGACCTTCCAGTCCGCGCGTGGAAGCCGTACATGGAGGACCCTAGCTGATGTGGCTGCGAAATCGTCGCGCCGCAAATCGAGTAATTCATCCGTCCAAGCGAGTTCGCTGTCTCGAACGGTCTCCTTCGCAACTGCCCACCAGATGCGCTCGACTCGGACAGCAAGGGTCAGCTTGCCTTGCGCATCTGCGAGTTGCCAGCGCGTCAGGTCATACTTGGAATCGCGAGGCACGAGCGCACGCGTGCCCCCTGACTCTCGTTCCACCCGCTGCGCCGAGACGGTTCCCGCTGGAGTGACACAGCATCCGTCGCGGTGAACGAAACGGACGACGGCCTCGTCGTGGCCGGCGGGGCCTGGGAGCGCGCCGGCTGACGGGTTTTCGATCTCGATCTTCTCAAGCGAGGCGGAAAAGCGGAATGGGAGACTCTCGATGAGGTCGTCTCCCTCATCGTAACAGCGGACGGAAAACCAACCGCAGCCTTTCGCTGCGACCTCGGGCCGGAGCGCCTCGAAATCGAAGCCGCGGGCGCGCCAAGCGCGCTCTCCAGTGGGTTCCTCCACCACGACGAACGTCGCTAGGCGCCATTCGCCGCGCGCCTCCAAGCGAGGTGGTTCCGCGACGAAAAGACGGCCAAGCTCGGCGATCAGTTCGTCGTCAACGGTGGATCCGAGCAGCTCCGCGCGTGCCGTTGCACGGGACAGCGGCATTTTCCCGCCGTCTTTGTTGATGAAGACGACGTCCCACGCGAGATCGGCGGGAACGCGCACGAGGTACGCCTCGGTAGAAGCCCCCTTGACCTGTTCCGGGCCCGCCAGGATCCACTCGGGGGACTCTCGTTCCGGGCGTGAGCCCGCAGGAACGATGACGAGGAAGGTTCCTCCCGTCGCACGCTGGATCCGCCTTCCGCGGGCCAAGTCTGGTCCCGAGAGCTTGAAGACTCGGAGCCTCTCGGCGGGCAGCTCCCACGGCGGCCCCTTCTGATCGGAGGCGGACCTCAGCGTGACGGCATCGAGCGGAGCCTTGAGGGCATAGAAACGAATGTTTGTCCGGTGCTCGCGCAGCTCAATTGAGGACTGCGACAAGGCATATCCGCGCTCGGCAAGTTCGTCCGGAAGCTCAATTCCGATCAGCCACCCCATGCCATCGCGGACGCAGACGAGTTCAGGGATCGCCGGCCGCAGCTTCGGAGGTAGTGCAGGTTCTCGTTCGGACCCGGGTGTTGCGGACGCGCCGCGTGGCCTCCCACCGCGTTTCTCGGGCGCGACGCGCCGCCTGTCGGGATCCTCAGCAAGTGGTGCGCCGACTTCGGCTCTCTCTGGAGGCTCCTGGGGCCGATCGACTTCAGCCTCAGGCGCCTTGGGAGGCCGACCATAGTCAGCCACCTCCGCCGCTGAGTTGCTCGTGCACCCAGCCTCGATCCGCGTTTCCTCGGGGGAGGTGGCTATCGGCTCCCAACGGGGACGGACGAGCTTGCGCCAGAGGCGCTCTAGCAGCCTGCGAAACCAGCTACTCCTGCGTCGGCGATCCATCGAGCGCCCACCGCACGTGGCCTTGAAGACCCGATACCAATCCAGCTCGAATCGCGTTCACCCTAGACCCATCGATGCTCGCGCTACAACAGAGAGGCTCCTGTTGGGCCGATTGTCACTTGCAGGATTCCCGGGGCTCAACGCCTGACCTCGGGCTCGGCCCACCTTGTCGCATCTCGCCGCTGGTGTGGCCACCCCCTCACCCCGCCCCCCGCCTCTTCGCCACCACTCCCTCCCACGCCTTCATCCGCTTCGCGATCTCCGCCTCGTACCCCTCGCCCGTCGGCTCGTAGTACCGCCGCCCCGCCAGCTCATCCGGCAGGTGCTGCTGGTCGCTGATCCGGTCGGGGTCGTCGTGCGTGTAGGCGTAGCCCGCGCCGTAACCGAGGTCCTTCATCAGCCGCGTCGGCGCGTTGCGGATGATGAGCGGCGGCGGCAGGCTCCCGCTCTCCTCGACTTCGGCGATCGCCTTCTTGAATCCCGCGTAGACCGCGTTGCTCTTGGGCGCGGTCGCGAGATAGGCGCAGCACTGGGCGAGCGCGAGCTCCCCCTCCGGCGTCCCGAGCTGGTGATACGCCTGAAACGCCGCCACTGAAATCGTCAGCGCCTGCGGGTCGGCGTTCCCCACGTCCTCGCTCGCGAAGCGCACCAGGCGCCGCGCCACGTAGAGCGGATCTTCGCCCGCCGACAGCATGCGCGCGAGCCAGTAGAGCCCGGCGTGTGGGTCGGAGTCGCGCAGCGACTTGTGGAGCGCCGAGATCAGATTGAAGTGCTCCTCCCCCGCGCGGTCGTAGCGCAGGTGCTTGCGCGCGAGCGCCTGCCGCACGTCCTCCGCGCCGATCCGCCCGCGCTTCGCCCCGGCCGCGGCCACTTCGAGCGTGTTGAGCGCCCGCCGCGCGTCGCCGTCCGCGGCCTGCGCCAGCAGCTCGAGCGCCTGCTCGTCCGCGGCGATCCTGCCGCTTAAGCCCCGCTCGGCATCCGCGAGCGCCCGCTCGACCAGCGTGCGAATGTCGGGCGGTGTCAGCTCCTTCAGCACCAGCACCCGCATGCGCGAGAGCAGTGCCGCGTTGACCTCGAATGACGGGTTCTCGGTGGTGGCGCCGATCAGCACGATATCGCCCTTCTCGACGTGCGACAGGAACGCGTCCTGCTGCGCGCGGTTGAAGCGGTGGATCTCGTCGATGAAGAGAATGGTCGGCTTCTTGGTGCGCTTGCGCTCCTGCGCGGCGCGCGCCATGACCTCCTTCACCTCCTTGACCCCGGAGAGCACGGCGCTGAACGCCATGAACGGCGCGCGCGCGGTCCTGGCGATCAGGCGCGCGATGGTGGTCTTGCCGCTGCCGGGCGGGCCCCAGAGGATGATCGAGGAGAGGTGCCGGCCCTCGCGCATGAGTGCCAGCGGGCTGCCGGGCTCGAAGAGCTGGGGCTGGCCCAGCAGTTCGTCGAAGTTGCGTGGCCGCATGCGGTCGGCGAGCGGGGCACCCGGGTCGAGCGGGGGCTCGGCGGCGGGATCGAGGCCGAACAGATCCTCGGTCATAAGAGTTCTTCCAGCCCGCCCACCGGCGCGCGCGGCACCTGCGCGGGCTCGGGCGGCGCCGCCGCGGAGCCCGCCTGCACGCTCCACTGCACGATGGCGCGCGCCGCCTCCTCGACACTCAGCGGGCGCCCGAGTGCCAGCCCCAGCGACTCGAGCCGCGCGAACAGCTCGGCCAGCACCGGCGGCGCGATGTTGCTGCGCCGCAGCATGGCGGGGTCGCGGAAGATGTCGCGCGGCGGGCCCTGCGCGACGATCTCGCCGCCGCGCAGCAGCACGTACACCAGGTCGGCCATCGCCGGCACCACGTCCACGTCGTGGGTCGCGATCACGAGCGTCACACCCTGCTCGGCGTGGAGCCGGTTCAGGAGCGTGACGAGATCGCCGCGCGAGGCGGGGTCGAGCCCTTCGAAGGGCTCGTCCAGCACCAGCAGCTCGGGCGAGAGCACCAGCGCTCCGGCGAGCGCCACCTTGCGCTGCTCGCCGCCCGAGAGGTGATGGCAGACCTTGTCGCGCAGGTGGGCGATTCCGACCCGCTCAAGCGCCACCTCGACCAGTCGCTCGACCTCCGCGGCCTCGTAGCCGTAGTTGCGCGGCGAGAACGAGACGTCGTCCCACACCGTGGGCGCGATGATCTGCTCCTCGACGCTCTGCATCAGGACGCCGACCCGCTCGCGGATGCGGTTGAATTGCCGCGCGGGATTGACGCCGAACACCGAGACCTCGCCCTCCTGCGGCTCGAGCAGCCCCAGGATGTGGAACAGGAGCGTGGTCTTGCCGCAGCCGTTGGGCCCGAGGACAACGACGCGCTGGCCCTTCTCCACCACGAAGTCGAGCCCGCACAGATGCACCATGGTGCGGTCGGGGTAGGTGTGCCGCACGCACGAGACGCGCACCACGGTTTCGTTCATGGCACCCCCCACAGCAGCACCGCGGCGCCCGCGAGTGCCAGGCCCGCGAACCCAACCCACAGGTCGGCGCCCGACCACTCGGCCCAGTGACGACAGCCGCAGATCCGGCCCGAGTGCCCGCGCAGCAGCATGGTGGCGTACAGGCGCTGGCTGCGCTCGAACGAGTAGAGCACGAGCGTGCCGAGCCCCTCACCCGCGAGCGGCAGGCGCCGGCGGGCGGGCATGTTCTCGCCGCCGCGCAGGTGGAGTGCTCGGAACAGCCGCTGGGCGCGCGCCAGCAGCTCGAACAGCGCGCGATAGGTGAGAAACAGCCCGTCGCCGAGTACCCGCGGCATCACGCGCGAGAGCGGCGCGAACAGGTCGGGATAGGGCGTGGTTCCGACCAGCCACACCACCAGCATGCTGGAGGTGAGCGGGCGGAGCGCCAGCGAGAGCGGCGTCTCCCACGTTCCGTCCCAGCGCAGTGCTACGAACAGCACGACGAAGACGAGCGGGTAGCCGGCGGCGGCGGCCAGCAGCCGCGGCGGCAGCAGGCTCGAGAGCGCGAGCAGCCACGCGGCGACGTAGAGCGCGCCCTGGAGCGGGAGCCCGGGTGCGAACACCGCGAGTCCGACCGAGCCGGCCGCGAGCAGTAGCTTGGAGAGGGCACTCGCGCGGTGCCACGGCGAGCGGCCGGCGCTCGCCAGGTAGTCAATCTGGGCCAGGCTGTTGATCACGACGCGCTCCCCGCGGTTGCCGTAGCGAGCGCGGCGTTCGCGGCCGCGGACCGCGGCAGCAAATCGGGCCGCACCCGGTCGAGGAAACGGCCGATGCCGAACGCGACCGCCGATTCGACCACGACCGCCAGCACCCACATTCCCGCGGCGAGCCCGGCGGTGAGGCTCACGCGCGTGGCGCCGTGAGCGAGTGCCGCGCCCGCGCCGGGTGCGAGCCGGAGCGCCAGCGCGATGAGCCCGAACCACAGCGTGCCGGACACGAGCTGGGTCGCCGCGGTGGCGAGTGCCAGGGCCGCGGCCGCGCCGAGCCGCGCCTCGAAGCGCGCGAACACCGGGCGCGCGAGCGCGGCGCCCGCGCCCAGCACCAGCACGTTCAGGCCCACCACGGTGAGCCCGCCTTGCCCGAGCAGGGCGAGGATCACGCACACCACGCACACCACCTGGAAGCTCGCGGCCGCGCCCAGCAGCACCCCCACCGGGCCCGCGAGCGTCAGGCAGTATTCGAGCGCGAAGACCGGGATGGGAATGCTCATGACCGCGAGCATCAGCGCGCCGAGCGCGCCTTGCAGCGCGATGCGCTGCGGCGCGCGGTCCCGCGCGGCGCGGGCGGTCATCAACGCCAACAGCGCGGCGAGGGCGAGACCGGGGCCCCACAGCAGCGGCGGCAGCACGCCGTCGGGAATGTGGAGGTGCGACACGGCTACTGCGCCCACGCCAGCGCGGCACCCGTCGGGCGCGCGCCGGCTTCGAGGCACGCGTCGAGGCAGGCCTCGAGCGTGGCGCCGGTGGTGAGAACGTCGTCCACGATCAGCACCGATCTTCCTTTCAGCCCTGACCTCTCGCGCACGCGGAACGCGCCGGCCACGTTGGCGCGGCGCGCGAGCGCATCGAGCCGCGCCTGGGGCCGCGTGTCGCGCGTGCGCTCGATGACTCCTTCGAGGCGCGGCGCGCCGATCTCCACGGCGAGTGAGTCGGCCAGAAGTGCGGCCTGATTGTAACCCCGCTCGCGGCGGCGGGCGGGATGGAGCGGCACGGCCAGCACCAGATCGGGCCGGAGTGTGGCGGGAAGCGCCCGCGCGATCTCGGGCCCGAGCCCGGCGGCGAGTCCGGTCCGGCTTTCGTACTTGAGGGCCTGCACCACCCGCGCCGCGCGCTCGTCGTAGACCCATGCCGCCCACACCGCGTGCGCGGGATGCTTCACGCAGCCGGCGGGCTCGAGGCCGTGCGCGAGGCAGCGCGCGCAGAGCGGGGTCGCGAGCCGCGGGATCGCGTCGCGGCACGCCTCGCACAGCAGGCGCTCGGGCGACGCCTCGGCCGCGCAGCCGGGGCAGCGCTGGGGGAAGGCGAACGCGACGAGGTCGCGGGCGAGCGCGAGCCCTCGGGCGATCACCGCGGCCAGCCCACGGCGCGCGCGAGTGCTTCCACCGGCACGTCGCGCCCGGTCCAGAGCGCGAGCGAGCGTCGCGCCTGATAGGCCAGCAGTCCGAGCCCGTCCCACGCGTGCCGCCCGACCGCGCGAGCATGCCGCACCCACGGCGTGATCTCGGGCCCGTAGTTGAGGTCCACGATCAGGGCGCCGCGCGCGATGAGTTCGAGCGGCGCGGGGCCGTCCTCCCCGGCGAGCGGCGTGGCGTTCACGACCAGCGTGGCGTTGGCGAGCGCGTCGGCCTCGAGATCCGAGCGCCACGCCACCAGCGCCGCGCCGGGCAACTCGCGCCAGTCCTCGCGCGCGGCATCCAGCCGCCGCGCGCTCACCGTGACGCGCCCGCAGCCCGCCTCCGCGAGCGCCAGTGCCAGGCTGCGCGCGGCGCCCCCGGCGCCCAGCAGCACGGCGCGCTCGGCGTGCGGCGCGCGTCCGCGGCCGTTCAGGAAATCGACGAAGCCGCCGCCGTCCGTGGTGTCGCCCCAGGCACCGCCGGGCTCGAAGCCCACGGTGTTGACCGAGCGCGCGCGGCGCGCGGCGAGCGAGACCTGCGGCAGATGCGCGAGCGCCTCCTGCTTGAGCGGATGCGTGAGGTTCACACCGCGATAGCCTTCCGCGGCGAGCCGGGCGAGACACGCGCCCAGCTCATCCCGCGAGGTCCGGATCGGGCGTGATTCGCACTCCAGCCCGAGTGCCGCGAGCCCCGCGCGGTGGAGGTCGGGCGAGCGCGTGTGGGCGAGCGGATCGCCCAGCACCGCCAGCTTCACGCGCGCCCTCTCACGCGGCGGCGGGTGCCGCCACCTGGCGCTTGAGCCGCATCACCATGAGCAGCCCGAAGAGCGCCATCGCCACGCTGGTGAGCTGGCTCTCGGTGAGCGAATAGGCACCGATCGTGAGCAGCTCGGAGCCGGGCTCGTAGGCGCGGGTGAAGTCGAGCGGGATGCGGACCAGCGCGAACAGCGTGATGAAGGTCCAGAACAACACGCCGGGAGTGCGCACCCGGAGTCTCAGCGGCCACACGATGGCGAACAGCACGAGGCCCGCGAGCGCGAAGTAGAGCTGCGCCGGATGGAGCTTCGCGTTTCCGAACTCGAGCCCGGCGAACGAGTCAGGGGGAAAGGTGACGCCCCACGGCAGCCGCGTGGGCCGCCCGTAGCAGCAGCCGTTGAGGAAGCAGCCCATCCGTCCGATCACCACGCCGATCGCGAGCGAGGGCACGAGCAGGTCGGCCACGCTCCACATCGGGAGCTGCCAGCGCCGCGCCGCCAGCAGGCCGGCGAAGGTGCCAGCCACCAGCCCGCCGTAGAGCGTGAGCCCGCCCTGCCACAACGCGAGCACGCTGCCCCACTCGCGCCGGAACTCGGCCACGTGCTCCAGCACGTAGAGCCCGCGCGCCCCGAGCACGCCGGCGACCAGCGCGACCAGGATGACGCTCACCAGCCGGTCCTCGTCCACGTGGACCCGTCTGGCCTCGCGCAGCGCGAGCCAGGTGCCGAACAGGAACGCGACCGCCAGCATCAGCCCGTAGGAGCGGATGTGGAGGATGCCCCACTGGAAGATCTCGGAATGCACCTAGAGCTCCCGGCGCCGCAGCGCCACGTTCTGAAGCAAGCCGAGCTGGATACCGTTGACCAGCAGCGCGGTGCCGCCGTACGAGAGCAGCGGGAGCGGCAGGCCGGTCACCGGCGCCCAGCCCACGGTCATCAGCATGTTCACCATGATGTGGTAGAAGAGCGCGGTCGTAAGGCCCACCGCCATCAGGCTGGCGAATCCGTTGCGGCAGGCCACGGCCAGACCGTAACCGCGCAGGATGACGAAGCCGTAGAGTAGCACCAGCGTCAACGAGCCCACGAGGCCCAGCTCCTCGCCCACCACCGAGTAGATGAAATCGGTGTGGCGCATGGGCAGGAAGGCGAGCGCCTTCTGCGAGCCCTTGAGATAGCCCTTGCCGGCGATCCCGCCCGAGCCGATCGCGATCTTGGACTGGATGATCTGGTAGCCGGCGCCGTAGGGATCCTCCCCCGGGTTCAGGAAGGTCTCGATCCTGCGCCGCTGGTAATCGTGCAGGTGGTCCCACAGGTGCGGCACGGCGTATGACACCGCGCCGTTGAGCGCCAGCACCACAAGCAGCGTGCCGAGCCGCGGCCTCAAGACCGCGAGCAGAACCGCGAACAGCCCCGCGAACCACCACAGCGATCCGGTGACGAAGAACAGCGCGACGTTGAACACCGGCGACAGCCCGAGCAGAAGTCCGCCGGGCGGGAGCCCCGCCCAGAAATACATCGCCACCAGGATGGCCGGGAACGAGAGCGAGGTGCCGAGGTCGGGCTCCTTCGCGACCAGCGCCAGCGGCGCCAGCATCAGCGCGAGCGGCGGCAGCCACCAGCGGAGCTTGCGCAGGTCGAGCCGCGGGTTGTCGAGGAAGCGGGCCAGCACCAGCACGGTCGCGATCTTCGCCAGCTCCGAGGGTTGAAAGCGCAGCGCGCCGATCTCGAGCCAGCGCCTGGCCCCCATCGCGCTGCTCCCCATCACCAGCACCGCCACCAGCATCGCGAGCGACAGCACGTAGAAAGGCAACGCGAGCGTGTCGTAGACCCGGTAGGGAATGGCGGCCGCGAGCACGGCGGCGGCGATCGCGAGCAGCGACCACTGGAGCTGCCGCACCCACAGCCCGTGATGGGCACCCGGCATCGCGGTCGCGCTGTAGACCGTGAGCAGGCCGAACACCACCAGCACGAGCGCTGCGATGGCGAGCGGCAGGTCGATCGGCGGCAGGCGGAGCCGCAGGCGGAACGGGGCGCGCGCGCGCGGCAGTCTCGGGAGCCTGAGCCGCCACCTAGTCGCCACGCGCGACCTCCGCGGTGTCGGGCGGCACCATTCGGGCCGGGCGATGCCGCAGCGAATCGGGCAGGAAGAGCCGCGAGAGGATCTGGCCGGCGAGCGGGGCGGCGACGCTGCCGCCGTGGCCGCTGTTCTCGACCACCAGCGCCAGCGCGATGGTCGGCGCCTCGACCGGGGCGTAGCACACGAACAGCGCGTGGTCGTCGCCGTGCGGGTTCTGCGCGGTGCCGGTCTTGCCCGCGACGCGAAGTCCCGGCACCCGGGCCAGGGTCGCGGTGCCGGCGTCCACCACGCGCTCGAGCGCCTGGTGCACCGCGTCCCAGGTCGCGGGCTCGGCCTGCACCCCGGGCTGCAACGGGCGCTCGGGCCGGAACTGGGGCTCGCCGCGCACCTGCTTGACCACGTGCGGGCGGAGCGCGCGGCCGCCGTTCGCGGCCTCGGCCGTCAGCAACGCGAGCTGAAGCGGCGTCAGCAGCAGCTCGCCCTGGCCGATCGCCAGGTTCAGGAGCAGCCCCTTGCGCCAGCGCCCCGCGCCCCAGCGCCGGTCGTACCACGAGGTGCCCGGGATCAGGCCGCGCCGCTCCTGCGGCAGGTCCACCCCGGTGCGCTCGCCGAGCCCGAACTCGCGCGCGGTGGCCTCGAGGCGCGGCAGCCCGAGGCGGGGCCCCAGCTGGTAGAAGTAGACGTCGCACGAGTGCTGGAGTGCCTCGATGAAGTCGAGCGAGCCGTGGCCGGTGCTCTTCCAGCAGCCGAAGCGGCGGCCGCCGAACTCGTAGTACCCGGGGCAGGGCTGAAGGCGGGTGGCGGGCTTCGCGATTCCGGCGCGCAGCGCGGCCAGCATGGTCACGATCTTGAAGGTGGAGCCGGGCGGATAGGCGCCCTGAATGGCGCGGTTGAGCATCGGGTTGGAGCCGGCGCCCGAGATCTCCTCCCAGCGCTCCCACGACAGCCCGTGCGAGAACTCGTTGGGGTCGAACGCCGGCCGGCTCACCAGCCCGAGGATCGAGCCGTCGCGCGGATCGAGCGCGACCGCTGCACCGCGCGCGACGTTCGCCATCGCGTCCTCCATCGCGCGCTGCACCCGGAGATCGAGGGTGAGCACCAGGTCGTGCCCGCCCACCGGCGGCCGCGGCGGCTCTTCGCTCAGCGTCGAGACGCGCTTGCCCATCGCGTTCACCACCACGTACTCGGCGCCGTCGCGTCCGCGCAGGAACTCCTCGTAGCGGCGCTCGATCCCGCTGCGGCCGATGAGATCGCCGGGGCGGTAGCCGGCCGCGCCGAGCGAGTCCACTTCGGCGTCGTTCACCTCGCCGGCGTAGCCGAGCAGGTGGGACGCGAGATTCCCGTTCGGGTAGCGGCGCAGGGGCTCGACCAGGATCTCGATGCCGGGCAGCTCGGCGCGCGATTCCTCGACCGCTGCCAGCACCGCGAACGGCGCGTCACGCCGGATCACGCCGCTCTTTCCGCTCCGGTTCGCGGCCGTCACCTCGCGCTGCACCTCCTCGATGTCCACGCCCGCCAGCGCCGCCACGCGCTCGGTCCAGGCGGGGCCCTGCGTGAGCCGGCCCAGCTGCGTGCTCTCGGCCGGGAACGGGCGGAACATGATGCTGAAGCTGGGGGCACTGTCGGCGAGCAACTCGCCGTTGCGGTCGTAGATCGCGCCGCGCGGCGCGCGCAGCACCTCGAGCCGCACGCGATTCTCCTTCGACAGCTCGAGGTACTTCTCGTGATCCACCACCTGAAGCCGGAGCAGCCCCACCACCACGAGCGCGAAGCCGAACAGCACGAGTCCGGCCAGCCGCCGGAAGCGCGCGTCCCTAGCTTGGCGAATTCGCGGGGATGGCAGCATGGCCGAACAGCGGGCGGCCGCTCGCGCGCCGCAACATCCCGATCAGCAGCGTGCCGAAGGGCGCGCTCGCCGCCCCCGCGAGCAGCAGCCGCTGGACCAGGTAGGGCCAGCCCGCGAGCCCCGAGAGCTCGAACGAGACGCTCCACGCCTGGTGGACCAGGGTGGCGACCAGCAGCAGCGCGAACTGGGTGCTGGCGCGGTCGCGCACCAGCGTGTGGCTCAGGCGCCCCACGGCGTACCCGAGCAGCGCGAGCGCCAGCGCGTGGCGCCCGAGCCAGTGCGCGGCGTCGAGATCGGCGGCCAGCCCGAGCGCGAATCCGAACGTGGCGCCCCAGCTCTCGCCGTGGCGCAGCGCCCACACCACGGTCGCGAGCGCCAGCACGTCGATCACGATCCCGCGCGCGGCGAGCGCCGAGAGCGCGGTCGAGCGCAGGAGCAGCGCGACCAGCATGAGCCCGAGCAGGGCGATGAGGCCCCTCACGGCGCCTGCTCCAGCGGTGCGGCGCGCGGGATCACGAATGCGTGGCGCAGGCGCGACAGGCGCACAGCTGCGGCGACCTCGACGTCGAGCATGAGCCCGCTCGCGTCGGGTACCACGCGCACCACCTGCCCCACCGGCAGACCGCGCGGATAACGCTGCGAGAGTCCGGAGGTCAGGATCCGCTGGCCGGCGAGCACGGTTTCCGTGAGCGGCACGTTGGTCAGCAGCAGCCGTGGGTGCGGGGAAAGCGTGAAGCGCAGCACGCCCAGCACGCCGGTGCTCTCGATCTCGCAGGCGACCGCCGAGTTGGGATCGGTGAGGAGCACCACGCGGCTCAAGCTCCCGTAGCTCTCGCCGATGCGCCCCAGCAGCCCGTCGCCGGTCACCACCGCGTCGCCCTCGTGGATGCCCTGCCGGCGCCCGCCGCTCAGGGTGGCCGAGGTGGGAACGCCCTCGCCCGAGAGCGCCAGGATCTCGACCGGCTTGACGGCGAGGCCCCGGGTCGCGGGCAGCCCGAGCGACTGGCGCAGGCGCTGGTTCTCGAACCCGCCCACCCGCAGGCGCTCGTTCTCGAGCATCAGCTCTGCGATGCGCTGGTGCAGGCGCTGGTTCTCGCGCCAGGCCGCCGCCATGCGGTCCGCGCTCAACACCAGCCGGTCGAAGGGAGCGAACAGGACGGCGCCGATGCCGCGCAGCGCGGCGGTGGGGATGCGTTCGCCGGTCAGGAGCAGCAGCAGCGAGAGCGCGGCGTAGAGGCCCAGCAGCGCCCCGCTGCGCCGCTCGGCCGGGGGGAGGAACCCTCCCATCGCGTCAGTCCTTGTGGCCGCTCAGGAGCACCTTCTCGTAGATCTCGAGGTTCTCGAGGATCTTGCCGGCTCCGAGGACCACGCAGGTGAGCGGGTCCTGGGCGACGCGGATGTTGAGGTTCGTCACCTCCCGCATGAGCAGGTCGAGGCCGCGCAGCAGCGCGCCGCCGCCGGTCATGAAGATGCCGCGGTCCACGATGTCGGCGGCCAGCTCGGGCGGGGTACGTTCGAGGCATTCACGCAGGGCGTTGACGATGCTGCCAACCGGCTCCTGCAGCGCCTCGCGGATCTCGACGCTCGAGACCCGCAGCGTGCGCGGGATGCCGCGCACCAGGTCGCGCCCCTTGATCTCCATGTCCATCTCTTCGGGGAGCGGGAAGGCGGAGCCGATCTCCATTTTGATGCGCTCGGCGGTCTGCTCACCGATGAGCATGGTGTACGCCTCCTTGGCG
>CAZYQK010000048.1:20521-21262 GCA_964650245.1 uncultured bacterium
GTGACGATGCCGTTCAAGGCGAGGACGGCGATCTCGGTGGTGCCGCCGCCGATGTCCACCACCATGTTACCGGTCGGCGTGTCCACCGGCAGGCCCACCCCGATCGCAGCCGCGATGGGCTCCGGCACCAGCTTCACGTCGCGGGCGCCGGCGCGCTCCGCCGAGTCCTGGACCGCGCGCTTCTCGACCGCCGTGATGCCCGACGGCACGCAGATCACGATGCGCGGGCGGACGTTAAACTTGTGCTTGTGGACCCGGCTGACGAACTCCCGCAGCAGCGCCTCGGTCAGCTCGAAGTCGGCGATGACGCCGTCCTTCAGGGGCCGGACCGCGCTGATCTCGTCCGGGGTGCGCCCCAGCATGAGCTTGGCCTCTGTGCCGACGGCCACCACCTTGCCGGTGGCCTTCTCCACCGCCACCACCGAGGGCTCGTTCAGGACGATGCCCCGCCCCTTCACGAACACGAGCGTGTTCGCGGTGCCGAGGTCCATCGCCACGTCGGTCGAGAAGAAGCCCATCAGGTTGTTGAGAAACATCCGTGCCTCTCAGATGTGTGGCTGATGAGCCGACTGTCGCGAAGCTTGACAGGGGGAGCAGGGGGACCGCGCAGGAAGAACGTCCGAGGTGTCGTTACCCCACAAGTGTCGGCACGCTAGCACCAGAAACTTGAGCGCCGCAAGCCGTTAATTGTGGGGCGAAGAATGTGGTTGAGGAGTGGCGGGACGGCTCACGGCCCGCGGC
>CAZYQK010000049.1:0-11348 GCA_964650245.1 uncultured bacterium
AGTCGTAGGCCATCTCGCTGTTGTAGCAGGTGAAGAACTCCCAGCCGTGGCTCGGGCCCTTGCCGGCGTCCGCGAGGTCCCAGTCGAACGGCGGCATCAGGATCTCGAATCCGAGCGACATGTTCCCGCTCCTGGGGTCCACCTTCACGCCGGCGATGATGCCGCGGAAGTCCTTGCCGTAGTCCTCCACCCGCGCCGCCCGGTTGGGCACGGGCACCGAGAAGCGCGACGCCGCGAACACGTACTCGGTGTTCGGGGTCGGGAACGGGCAGGCGTGCGCCGCCGACAGGTTCGGGATCGGCCCGAAGATCTCGCGAGTCTTGAAGTCCCGGAGATCGATGCGCGCGATGCGGGCGTTCGGCATGTCGTTGATGAAGAGCCAGCGGCCGTCGTAGTCGCCGTCGGTCTCGGACAGCCCCGGGTGATGCGCGTCACCCCAGGCGAAGCCCTTCAGCATCGCCTTCGACTCCTCGTCCACCCCGTATCCCACCGCGGGCTCGGGCGTGAAGACCGGAATCGTGGTGATGTGCCGGCACGAGGGCATGCCGTAGACGAAGATCTGCCCCGAATGCCCGCCCGAGAGGAAGGCGTAGTAGGTGTCGTGCTCGCCGGGCTTCACATACACCTTTTCTGCGGCCGAGCCGCCGGCTCCTCCGCGCGACGCGACGCAGCCGGGAAGTTGCGACGTCAGCGCGAGGACGACGGCCCCGGCGAGCGCGAGTGCGATCCAGCGCTTCATTTTCCTGCCTCCTTCGATTCGTGGGACTCGCCCGCCTCGTGGTCCTTGTGCTTGAAGAACTCGATGACGGCGAGCGCTTCGATCTGAGTGAGACCCTGGTTGGGCATCTGGAGCGAGAACTGCGCGAACAGCTGCCGCGCGATGGGGTCCTCCTTGGTCATCTTCTCGGGGTGGAGGATCTGGGCTTCGAGCCACGCGTGGGTGCGCCGCGCAGAAACGCCCGCGAGGTCCGGACAGGAAACGCGCTTGCCGAAGGCGTGGCATGCCGAGCAGGCCTTCGTCTGGAACAACCCCTCGCCACGCTTGGCCGCGGCTTCGTCCACCGGCGACTCGGCCGCGCGCGGGCCCTGATCGAACGGGGACACCGCGGGAACCGCGCCTCCGGCGGTGGCGGCCGGAGCGGACGCAGAGGACGAGGTGTTGTCCTCCGCAGCTTTCTGTCCTCCGCAGCCGGAGAGCAGCACGATGAACGCGAAGCCAGCGACTCCTGCGAGACGGAGCCCGATCATGACGATCCTTTCCTGAGAAGTTGCGCCGTGAGGGTGGCGCGGCGACCGGTGTGGATTCGTGGCGCCGGGGCGGGTCCTTCGCACCCGGCGACCGCTTCTTCAGCAACGCGTATGCCGTCCGGAGGCTCGGGGTGCGGCAGTGGCAGACCGCTGGCAGCCATGGAGTTCGGGTGACGCGTCCGCGAGCCTCCGGGCGCTGCGGATTGTGCCGCTGACAGTCTGACAGTCAAACGTGTGATTCTGGCAGGCGTGGCGCTTCGCCAACGGGCGACGGGGTTCCGAGTCGGCCACGCTCGCGTGAAGTGAAGTACGCGTGTTGCCCCGCGAGCCGCGATCCCGACGAGCGAGGGCATGCTTCCTGCCATTGAACGTACGCGGTGAGCAAAGAGCCTCAAATCTACGATAATCTGCTTGTCGGCGGACGCTCGCGGAGTTGCGCGCGTCCCCGACGCGGCCGGGGCCGCTTGTCTCCCGGGCCGGATGCAGCCAATCTGACAGCCGAGAGAACCCTGATGACACCCATTCCCACCCCCGAACACGGCCACCGGGCCCCGGTCCCCGCCAGCGCGGTCCCCGCGATCGGGTCCGACGTGCTGCGACGCGTGGACCTCAGGCAGGTCGGCTCGATCCTTCCTGCCCTCATCGACTCGATCTCGGATGCCCTGGTCGTGCTCGATCGCGATCGTCGCGTGGTGGCGGCGAACCGGCGCTACCTGGAGGCTTTCGGGGTGACCGAGCCGAATCTTCTGGGCTCGCTCTGCCACGAATCGCTCAACTGCCCCGAGGTCGGCCCCGGCAGTCAGGGCAGCCGCTGCGCGGCGTGCGAGGCCATCGACAGCGGCCAGCCGCGCCGCCTGCTGCGCACCCGGCCCGACGCCGACGGCCGCCCGCGGCGCTGGGAGGTCAGCTTCAATCCGGTGATGGGCGGCACGGGCGCGGTGAGCCACGTGGTCGAGGTGTGGCGCGACATCTCCGAGCGCACCCAGCTCGAAGCCCAGCTCGCCCACGGCGAGCGCCTCGCCTCGCTCGGACTGCTCGCCGCCGGCGTGGGCCACGAGATCAACAACCCGCTCGCCTCCATGCTGGCCGGCGTGGAGAGCCTCGAGCGCTGGCTCGCGCGCCGCGAGTTCGGCGATGCGGGCGTGGCCGAAGCGGCCGAGGTGCTGGCCCTGATCGAGGCCGAAGCGCGGCGCTGCCGCGAGACCACCGACAAGCTCATGCTGCTCGCCCAGCCGGTGCAGACCGCGCCCACCCACATGGACATGAACCGCGCGGTGCGCGACACCCTCTCGCTGCTCAACTACGAGATGCGCAAGCGGCAGGTGCGGGCGGTGGAAGATCTCGACGGCGAGCTGCCCGAGATCTGGGCGCGCGCGAGCGGCATGCGCGGCGTATGCATGAATCTCATGATGAACGCGGTGCAGGCCATGGCGGAGCGCGGCGGCACGCTCACCGTGCGCACCCGGCGCGACGATCGGGGCATCGTGCTGGAGGTCGAGGACACCGGGAGGGGCATCGATCCCACGAACCTCGACCGCATCTGGGATCCGTTCTTCACCACCAAGCCGGTGGGCCAGGGCACCGGCCTCGGCCTGTCCATCACGCAGCGAGTGGTCCACCGCCACGGCGGCCGGATTCGGGTCGAGGGCCGCCCGGACCACGGCGCGCGCTTCGTGGTCTGGCTCCCGATCGCGGGGCCCGGAGGCGACGGTGTCTGAAACCACGCTGCTGCTGGTCGACGACGAGGAATCCTTCCGCAAGCTGGTGGGGAAGGAGCTGGCCCGCGCGGGCTACGCGGTGGACACCGCGGGCGGACTCGAGGAGGCGCGCCAGCTCCTCGCTCGGAAGACCTTTCACCTGGTAGTGCTCGACGTGCGCATGCCGGACGGCAGCGGGCTCGATCTCCTCAAGGAGATTCGCGAGGCCTCGCCCACCACCGAGGTGGTGATGCTCACCGCCTACGGCACCGTGCAGGAGGCGATCCGCGCCATGAAGGAAGGCGCGCACGACTTCCTCACCAAGCCGTGCAAGCTGGGCGAGCTCGAGGCGGTGCTCGACAAGGCGATCGAGAAACAGAACCTGGAACGCGGCAACACTGCGCTCCAGCTCGAAGTCGACCGTCTCCAGCCGGCGGACCGCTTCGTCGGGAACACGCACGGCGTGCGCGAGCTGCTGCGCATGGTGGCGCGCGTGGCCGACACCGAATCCACGGTGCTGATTCGTGGCGAGAGCGGGGCCGGCAAGGAGCTGGTGGCGCGGGCGGTCCATCGCCAGAGCAAGCGCGCGCGGCAGCCGTTCGTGGTGGTGGACTGCGCCTCGCTCCACGAGAACCTGCTCCAGAGCGAGCTGTTCGGCCACGAGAAGGGCGCCTACACCGGGGCGATCCGCCTCAAGCACGGGCTGTTCGAGGTCGCCGACCGCGGCACCATGTTCCTGGACGAGATCGCCGAGATCACCCCACCGCTTCAGGTGAAGCTGCTGCGCGTGCTCGAGACCGGCACCTTCCGGCGGGTGGGCGGAACGGTGGACATCAAGGTGGACGTGCGCGTCATTGCGGCCACCAACCGCTCGCTCGAGACCATGATGAAGGAGGGCGCGTTCCGCGAGGACCTCTACTACCGGCTCAACGTGTTCTCGGTGCACATTCCGCCGTTGCGCGAGCGCCGCGACGACATTCCGCTGCTGGTGGAGTTCTTCATCCGCAACTCCTCGATCGTTCCCAAGCGCACGGTGCGCGTCTCGCCCGAGGGGATGCAGGTGCTGCAGCGCTACCTGTGGCCCGGGAACGTGCGCGAGCTCGAGAACGTAATCGAGCGCGCACTCATCCTGTGCGATGGGGGTGTGATCGAGCCCGAGCATCTTCCGATGGGGGTGCGGCTCACGCCCGCGTTCGGGGACAATGGCGACTCGAAGGAGCTTCCCACGCTGGACGAGGTCGAGCGGCGCTACATCAAGCGGGTGCTCGACGAGTGCAAGGGCCATCGGCAGAAGGCGGCTGCCATCCTGGGCATCAGCGAGCGCAACCTGTACCGCAAGCTGAAGGAGCTGGAGCAGCCGCAGGAGCCGTAGGCCGGAACCCCTCGCCCGCCTTGCCAGAAGTTCAGGTTCGACTGTCAGCCTGACAGTCGTCCGCACCCACTCCCGACCTCGTTCGCCCAGCCCGCCGCGCCCAATCTCCAAGCCACCTTCGGCTTGGCTCCCGTCCGGACCTGGCAATACGACCGGCGCGCCGATTGCATCGCATCCGCCGCATGGCAGACCGTGCGAGCCACAAGACGAGCGGGGCGATGAAGGCCCGTGCGGGCGAGCGTGGCCCGCGGCCCGCGGCCGGCCGTGAGGAGCCGGCCGGGCGGAGCGCCCCGCGCCTCCTGCTGTTCGAGTGCGCCGACCCGACGGACGGCGGGATCGCCTCCGCGCTCAGGTCGCTCGGCTTCGAGGCGATCCGCTGCCGGGACGGTCGCGCCCTGGTCGAGGAGGCGGTGAGAAGGCCGGCGGACGCGGTGATCTACGAGCTCACCACGCACGACGATGAGGACCTGGGCGTGCTCGAGCTGCTGCGTCGCGTCGCGCCCGCGGTGCCGCTCATCCTGGTCGTGTCCCAGGGATCGCTCGTGACGCAGAAGCTCATGCAGGGCCTGCGTCCCATGTACACCATGGTGGGCCCGGTCGAGACCGCGGAGCTACGCGAGGTGGTGGAGGCCGCGCTGGCGCGGCGAACCCGCGGCGCCGGCTGATGTAGTATCCCGCCCGCGCCCCACACCCGGTGCTGAACCCGATCAAGACTCGGAGCGGCGAATGAAACGACGCCAGTTCTTGGACTGGATGATTCGCGTCGCCGGAACCACGCTCGGCGCGTTCGTCTTCTACCCGGTGCTGCGCTACCTCGTCCCGCCGCGCGTTCCCGAGGCCGCCACCCGCCGTGTCGTGGCTGCCAAGAAGGACGAGCTTGGCCCCGGCAGCTTCAAGACCTTTCCCTTCGGCAGCCAGCCCGGCATCCTGGTCCGCACTGTGGACGGCGAGTTCCGCGCCATGTCGGCGGTGTGCACCCATCTGGGCTGCACCGTCCAGTACCGCACCGACAACCGCATGATCTGGTGCGCCTGCCACGACGGCCTCTACGACCTCGAGGGACGCAACGTCTCGGGGCCACCGCCGCGCCCGCTCGAGCGCTATGAAGTGCACGTCGAGGGTGACGACGTCGTCATCGAGAAGGCGACGCCGGCATGAGGCCGGCGGTCCGGGATTGGCTCCGCGATCGCCTCGGCCTCGACGAGCTCCGGCACCTGGCGGAGAAGAAGGAAGTCCCGGTCCACCGACACACCTTCTGGTACTACTGGGGCGGGATGACGCTGTTCCTGTTCGGCGTGCAGGTCGCGACCGGAATCCTGCTGCTCCTCTACTACCGCGCGAGCGCCGACGAAGCGTACGAGAGCGTGCGCTTCCTGATGACCCAGGTCTCCTTCGGCTGGATGATCCGCTCGATTCACTCGTGGGCCGCGAACCTCATGGTGGGCGCCGCGCTCGTGCACATGTTCAGCGCGTTCCTGCTCAAGGCTTACCGCCCGCCGCGCGAGGTCACCTGGATCTCCGGCATGGCGCTGCTCGCCCTCACGCTGGCCTTCGGATTCAGCGGTTACCTGCTGCCCTGGAACCAGCTCGCGTTCTTCGCCACCAAGGTGGGCACCGACATCGTCGGCGACCTTCCCATCGCGGGCTCTTTCCTGCTGCGCCTCCTGCGCGGCGGCGACCACATCACGGGCGGCACGCTCACCCGCTTTTTCGGCTTCCACGTCGCGATCCTGCCGGCGGCGGCGAGCGTCCTGCTGCTCCTGCACCTCTACCTGGTGCAGCGCCACGGCATGAGCGTGCCGCCCTCGGTGGAGCGCGGCGCGCCGCCGCCCCGGCGCATGAAGTTCGTCCCGAACTTCATGCTGCGCGACATGGTGGGCTGGCTCGCGGCGCTCGGGGTGCTCGCGCTGCTCGCAGCGCTGCTGCCGTGGGAGCTGGGCATCAAGGCCGACCCTTATGCGCCGGCGCCGGCGGGCATCCGCCCCGAGTGGTATTTCGGCTGGATGTTCCAGACGCTGAAGGTACTGCCCGGCCACATTCTCGGCGTCGAGGGCGAGCTGTTCGGCGTGCTCGCGATCGGGGTGGCCGCGCTCGCGTGGCTCGCGGTGCCGTTCCTCGACGACCCGCGCGGCGAGGGCCGGCGCGCGCGTCTCTGGACGCTGGCCGGAGTGATCGCGATGGTCTACATCGCGGTCTTCACCGTGCTCTCCTACCGCGGAGCGAAGCCATGAGGGCCTGCCACGCGGCGCTCCTGCTGGCGTCGTGCGTGACACTCGCGGTGGCGGGTGCACCCCCCGCGTCCGGCGACGCTATGCCTCCCGGCACGACCGATGTGCCCGGCAACGCGAGCGTGCGGAGTGCGTCGCAGGACGCGGGGGGTGCACCCGCCACCGCCTCCGTAGCTCTCACGTCCCGCAACTCGTGCCTCGACTGCCATCGCGGGCTCGAGTCGGAACGCATGGTCGCCCCGACCCGCCACTTCGCCGAGGACATCCACGCGGTGCGCGGGCTGGGGTGCGTGGGCTGCCACGGCGGCAACGCCGCCGACCCGGAGCTGTCGGCGATGGATCCCGACCGCGGGTTCCGCGGCGCGCCCACCCGCAACGAGATCGCCGAGCTGTGCGCGTCCTGCCATGCGAACGCCGCCTACATGAAGCGCTTCAACCCCAAGCCCTACGTGTTCTCGATGGCCGAGTTCCGCACCAGCGTCCACTGCAAGAAGATCGCGGAGGGCGACCAGAAGGTCGCGACCTGCACCAACTGCCACGGCGTTCACGGGATCCTGCCGCGCAAGGACCCGCGCTCGCCCGTGAACCATCGCAACGTGCCGCTGACCTGTTCGAAGTGCCACAACGCCGAGTACATGAAGGGGCGGACGGTGCCCACCAACCAGTTGGCCCTCTACTCGCACAGCGTCCACGGCCGGGCGCTGCTCGAAAAGGGCGACGCCGCGGCCCCGGCCTGCAACGACTGCCACGGCAACCACGGCGCGGTTCCGCCCAACACCCGGGACATCTCGCTGGTGTGCGGGAACTGCCACGGGCGCGAGGGCGAGCTGTTCGCGAAGAGCAAGGTGAGCGCGGCCTTCATGCGCGAGGGCCGGCGTGGCTGCGTGACCTGCCACGGCAACCACGACGTGCAGCGGCCCACCGACGCGATGCTCTCGACCGGGCCGGGCGGCACCTGCGTCGGCTGTCACGCGCCCGGCTCGGCGGGCGAACGCGGCGCGGAACTCATCATCGACCGATTCGGCCGGCTCAAGGGCGAGCTGGCGCGCGGCGACAGCCTGCTCCGGCTCGCCGAGGTTCGCGGCATGGAGACCTCGGACGCCCGTGCGAGCTGGCGCGAGGGGCAGGACCGGCTGGTGGGCGTGCGCGCCGCGATCCACAGCTTCGACGCCGCGGTCGTGACCGCCGTGATCGGCGAGGGCGACGGGTTCGCCGCTCAGGCCAGCGCCGAGGCCGGGCGCGTGCTGCGCGACTGGCGCACGCGCCGCATCGGGACCGCGCTCTCCCTGATCGTGATCCTCGGCCTGATGGGCCTGCTGATTTGGAAGATCAGGCGGACCGAGTCCGCCTAGCTCGCACGCTCACGGCTGGGGCGCGGTCCTCGAGATCACCCGGATGTAGCTGGCCAGGCTCTTGATCTGCGCCGGGGTGAGCGACACCGTCCAGGCCGGCATGAAGGCCGACTTGCCGACGTGTCCGCCGCCGAGCGAGATGGTGGTGAAGAGGTCCTGGTCGGTCTTCTGCGCGATGTAGGTCGAGTCGGTGAGGTCGCGCGGCCGGATGTTGTGCTCCCGGCGCAGCGCCTCCGCGAAGCTCCCGTCGCCCTTGCCGTACGGGCCGTGGCAGGCCGAGCAGTAGTGAACGAACACGCGGCGGCCTTCCTCCGGCGCTCCGGGCGGCGCCCCCATGTACTTGCGGAGCGTGGCCTCGGGGATTGGCGGCTTCTGCTCGGGCAGGCTCACGACGTAGGCGGCGATGTCGTCGACCACGTCGGGCTCGAGCTTTTCGCCCCAGGCCGGCATGAGATTCGAGCGCCCGGTGTGCGCCCCGCCCAGCACGATCACCTTTCGCACCCCGTCCCGCCCCAGTTGACTGATGCGCGAAGGGTCGTTGAGCCGCGCGACCGCCACGCCGGATTGCTGGAGCATTCCGGCCAGATCGCCGTCGCCCGCCCCGGCATCGCCATGGCACATGGCGCAGTTGGAGAGAAACGCCTGCTGTCCGCGCTGCACCGCCTCGGGCGAAGCGCCCGGAGGAGGGCTCTTCTGGCAGGCCGTGAACAGGGACAGCATTGCGATCGCGAGCAGTGTCGCGACCGTCAGGCGGGAGATCGTCATGCCTCGCTCCTTTCCTCCGGTTGCTGCTTCGATGGCGGCGCAGGTTCCTGCGCCTCGCTCGGGTCGGTGGCTCCGGCCGCGTCCTCGCTTGCCGCGAGCCGCGCCCACTCGGCCCGGTGTTCGAGCCGCATCTGGTGCTCCGAGATCCGGCCCGTGATCCAGGTCCAGTTCATCGGGTAGACGTCGGGGTTCACGATGTTCTGGTACAGGTGCCACACCACGATGGCGAGGAACGCGAGCCAGGCCTCGTAATAATGAATCAGGGTCGCCAGGTCCAGCGCCCACTTGGCGAGCCAGCGCAGCGACTGGTTCTCGAACCAGAGCACCACGCCGGTAGCCGTCATCACCACCGTGCCCCACACTAGCGCCCAGTACTCGACTTTCTCAATGTACCCGAAACGGTCGAACGTCGGCGGCTGCGGCCTCCGCCCCAGCATGTGGAGGACGTTCGCGATTGCGTCCGAAACGTCGCGCGCGCGCGGTCGGAGTGCCACGATCACCTCGCGCCCGCGCCGCGTGCCCAGGTACGCCAAGTGGAGCACTGCAACCGCCACCATGACGATGGCCGCCCCGCGGTGGATCAGGCTCCGCCAGCGGTAGCCGCCCTCGAGGCGTGCGAGCCACGCGAACGGCCAGGCCTCCGGGAACTTGAGCGCGAAGCCGGTATAGACCAGCACGAAGAAGCTCGCCGCGAGCAGGAGGTGCTGCCCCCGCTCGAAGAGCGTCATTCGCACGAACCAGCGAGTCACGGCCTCGCTGTGCGGCGCGAGCCGGCCCAGGTGGACGCCGAGGTGGCGGCGCAGCTTGGAGCCGAAGTCGAGCGCCTGGTGGAGCGCCATGGCGCCGATGGTGAGCGCGATGATCCAGAGGTAGACCCGGCGCACCCAGAAGAGCAGCGGCTGGTCGGCGCTGGTCAGCGCCACGTGCACCGGGCCCATCGCGAAGCGCGCTCCGGCGCCCGGGTGGCAGCGCCCGCAGGTTGCGGGCAGGTTGCCGGGTGCGTTCGCGGAGCGCGGATCGCTCGAGGGCAGGATCTCGTGGTGGCCGTGGCAGCTCGCGCAGTTGGCGACCACCGGTGAACCCCCGCGCGCGGCGAGGCCGTGGAAGCTGTCGCGCCAGGTCGAGAGCCGGCCCGCGGGCAGCCCGTAGGTCTCGCGGATCCCGGCCGCCTCGTGGCAGCGCGAGCAGGTTTCGCTGACGCGCGCGCCGGCGACCGGCGACTCGGGGTCGTGCGGCCCGCGGATGAGATGCTCGCCGTGGCAGTCGGTGCAGACCGGGGTCGCGGTCACCCCGCGCGCGAGCGCCGTCCCGTGCACGCCCTTCGCGTATTGCGCGGCCGGTGCGGCGTGGCAGCGACCGCAGGTCGCGGGAATGTTCGCGCGGTAGATCGAGGAGGCGGGATCGCTCGCGCGGCGCAGGCGGTGGCTCTCGTGGCAGTCGGAGCACACCGCGGCGTCGGCGCGTTGCGAGCGCCCGTGCACGCTCCTCCGGAAGAGCTGGTAGGCCTCGGGAATGGTGATCTGGCGCCGCGCCATCAGGGCGCGGTCGGCGTGACAGCGGCCGCAGGTCTCGGCGAGCCGGCTGCGGCTTACTGTCGAGGTCGAGTCGTCGTGAGGGCGCATCGAGTGGACCTCGCCGTGGCAGTCGGCGCAATTTGCGGCCTCGGGATTGTCTCGCGCGCGCGCGACGCCGTGGACGCTGCTCCTGTAATCCTCGCTAGTGCCGGAATGGCAGCGCTCGCACGCCCCGCTCGCTACGCGCGAGGCGGGGCGGATGGCGTGCGTGCCGTGGCAATCAACGCAGCCGGCCGCGGGTCCGCCCTGGGCGCGGCCCGCGCTCGTCGCGGCCGCTCCCGTGCCGTGCGCGCTCCGCGCGAGCGCACGTGCTTCACGGGCGTGGCACGACTCGCAGCGTACGCTCGGAAGCTTCGGCTGGTGCGGGATCTCCCCCGCCGCGCGGTGGCAACTCGCGCACTCGAGGCCGGCGTGCACCGAGCCGTGGAGGGCGAGCGTGTCCACAACCGCCGCGCCCATGTCCGGCGCGGCGTGGCACGTCAGACAGTCGGCGGTGAGAGGCGGTGCTGCCCGCGCCGGAGAAAGGTGCGGCGCGGCGAAAAGCGAGAGCAACGCGAGGGCGGCGAAAGCTTCGAACAGTGGCGGACTCGCCGGGCGCGGCCGAAACTCCTCTTCGCGCGCGGCGCCGCCCATCCTCCGAACCCTGGACCCGCAGTCCGCCATGCTCGAAGCCTCCGCCACGACCTCGCGAATCCGCGAGCGGGCAAGGACCGGACCATCGCGAGGCCCGCCTCGCGCCGGGCGCAGTCGCTTGAATCGCAGAGAGGTGGGCCTGGCGGGTCCTGGCTGGGCGCAGCGTAGATTCCCCGACAATCTGGCACCCATCTGCGTTCCTGGCAGCCCCGGCCAGAGTGCCTCCGAAGATTCCGCGGCGGCGAGGATGGCGAAGTGGCGGTATTCTCGGGTCTACGCAGGGCCTCTACGCAGAACTACGGAGGTCCGGTCCTTGCGTATGGAACGCGGTTGGGGCGTGCCGGGCGCCACGCGGGGCGCCGCGCATGCCGCGGATGCTGGCCCGGGACGGTGAAGGAGGTAGCGATGCGCGGGAGGAACCTGGTGGTGGGAACGCTCGCGGCAACCCTCGGGGTTCTGCTCGCGGCGCAACTGTGGGC
>CAZYQK010000049.1:11448-20925 GCA_964650245.1 uncultured bacterium
TGGTGGGAACGCTCGCGGCAACCCTCGGGGTTCTGCTCGCGGCGCAACTGTGGGCGTATCCGGAGTTCGCTCGTCAGACCAGGGCGGCGTGCGCCACGTGCCACCTGAATCCGGCGGGCGGGGCCGATCTCACCGCTTCCGGCAAGGCGTACATGGCGGACCCGAAAGCCCCGGCCGCGGCCGACGCGAAGGGTGCGGAGTTCGCGGGCAACAACAAGTGCAAGATGTGCCACTTCAAGCAGCACAAGGCCTGGCTCGAGTTGAAGCACGCGAAAGCGCTCGACAACCTCCGCAAGGCTGATCCCAAGGCGAGCGCCGATGTCGCGGCCAAACTCAAGGTCGAGCTGAAGGGTCCGGCCGCGGAGAACGACGCGTGCGTGGTGTGCCACGTCACCGGGTTCCACCTCGCGGGCGGCTATCCGGCGTCCGACAGCGTGAAGACCGCGGCACTGAGCTTCGTGGGCTGCGAGGCCTGCCACGGTCCGGGCAGCCTGCACGTCCCCGCGCCCGCGGCGGCCAAGAAGAAGTTCATCAACGGCCATCCGTCCGCGAAATTGTGCATGCAGTGTCACACCGCGGCGACCAGTCCGAACTTCAAGTTCGAGGAATACAAGGCCAGGGGCGTGCACGTGGTGCCCGCCGCGAAGTAGGCGCGGGGGTGTCGGGCGCCGGCCGCTTCCACCCCGGGCGCATCGCGTTGGAGCGTGGCGGCCGGGTGACGCGCGGTGTCGATGTCCTCCTACCCCGCCTCATGGCACTGCCCGCAGGTCTCCTTCGCCGGCCGCGGGTCGCCGTTCTTCGGCTGGTGGCAGGTCCCGCACTCGAGACCCTGCTCGAGGTGGCCCTTGTGCGAGAACTCGCCGCGGAAGCTCGGCACGGTGCGCGCGGTGACGTCGCCGTGGCACGCCATGCACCTGGGCGCGTCCACCTCGGCCTGCGGATGGTGGCACGGCACGCAGCCCTTCTTCCCGAAGCGCACCACCTCGCCCGGCGCGCGCTCCTGGTGCGGGCGGTGGCAGCTCGCGCATTCGAGCTTCGCCGCCAGCAGGTGTTGGCCGTGGGGGAACGCCCGCCCCCCGAAGGCGCCCGACTGCTTCTCGATCCCGGTGTGGCAGGAGAGGCAGTTGCCCGACGCGGGCGCGACGCGGGTCCACGGCAGCGCCAGCGCCGCGAGCCCGCGCGCGCGGCGCGCCGCGTTCAACTGCTGGTGCGCCTGCTCGAGCAGGGCGTATGCGTAGTTCACGTTGTGCACGCCCTTGCCGCGCTCGACCAGCTCGAAGTTCCAGCGCGCGTCCTCCCACGCGGCGGGGGGCGCGGCCCCCATGGCCGCGGCGCTCGCGTCGAGCTGCGCCCGCAGCGCCCCGACTCTGGATTCCACGCCCTCCTTCCACGCCAGGTAAATCCGCCGGTAGCCGGGGCCGTGGCAGCTCATGCACGACACCTCGCTCGCGCGCCGGGTCTGGTCGCGGAACGCCCCGCTCGAGGCCGCCACCGAGACCGCGGGGTTGTGGCAGCCCTCGCAGGTGACGCCGGCCGCAAACATCGGCCCCGGCATGCGCGACACGCCGCGCCCGCCGTTTCCGGCGTAGAGATCGCGCTGCGGCGAATGGCCGGCCCCGTGGCAGGACGCGCACTCGCCGCCGCCGGTCAGCGGCGGGTGCTCGGGTTTCCCGTGCTGGATCTCGAGGTGGCAGTTCATGCAGTCCACCTTGTGCTCGGAGACGTGCATGCGGTGCAGGAAATCCTTCTCGCCGAAGCGCGCCAGCCGGTCGGGCTGGTTGTGGCAGGTGAGGCAGCGCTCGCGCGGCACGGCGCCGTCGCCGCGCACCACGCCCGCGTGGCACGAGCTGCATTCCATGTCGAGGCGGCGCACTTCGGAGTGGTCGAAGCTCAACCCCGCGGTGGTGACCACGCGCTCCGGGACCTGGTGGCAGGTAAGGCAGCGGGCACCGCCGGTGTTGATCGCGCGGCCCTTGAAGTGGCAGAGCGCGCAGGTGGAGGAGGTCACGCTGATGTGACTGCCCTGCACGATCTGCGAGTGGCACGAGGTGCAGCGGAGCTTCAAGCCGCGCCGGCTCTCCGTGAGGTGCGGGGTATGATCGAAGACGACGCGGTGGAACACCTCCTTCCCCTCCAGCAGCCGGCGCTCGTGGCAGCGCAGGCAGGCCGCGTCGTCCACCTCGGCCCACGGATTCGTGCCGTAGGTGCCGGTGAAGTACTTCACCACCATCGAGAGCGCCTCGTACTTCTTGCGGATCTCGGAGGTGATGCCGGGCGCGATGTGGCATTCGACGCACGCGATGCGGCCGTGCTTCGAGCGCTTCCACGACTCGTAGTAGGGCTTCATGATGTGGCAGCTGCCGCAGAACGTCGGGGTGGACGACATCTGCGCCGCGAACACCACGAACACGATGCCGAGCGCGAGCGCAAGCGCCACGCCGAAGCTCGCGATGCGCATGCCGCGCGGCGTGAGGCGCCCGCCGCTCGCCCGCGAGACCCAGCGGCCGATCGCCGAGTCGGGCTTGAGGCCCGGGAGGCCCGCCACGTCAGTCCGCCCTCGCGGCCCGTTTCTGGAAGCGACGCAGCACCAGCACGGTGAGCAGCAGGTAGAACCAGAACAGGATGAGCACGTAGCGCCGCGTGCGCAGCTGTCCGAATTTGCCGTAGATCTCGGACTCGACCTCGGCGGCGACCGAGCGCGCGCGGGTGGTGAGCCCCGCGACCACCTCCTCCTCGACCGAGTGGGCGGCGGGGAGCGATTCGCGGAGATAGGTGCGCGCCTCTTCGAGCCGCGCGCGGTAGTCGTCGGTGTTGAGCGGCACCGCCTCGGCCCGGTCCGCGATGGCGGCCGCCCTGTCGAGCTGGTCGGCCGCGGCCCGGTACTCGGTCCACATGCGAACTCCGAGGGCGGCCTCGGGTGAGTCCGGCCGGTGACAGCCGGCACAACTGCTCGCGATCCGTTCCGGCCGGGCCGCCTCGATGGCGTGCGCCTCGTGGCAGGACGAGCACTCGGGCCCGCCGGTCGAGCCCGGGCGGTGGGCGCCCGCCGTGAAATAGCGCCGCTCCGCGGTGTGGCACTGGCCGCACACCTTGTCCACGTCGCCGAGCGCGGGTGGCGCCGCGCCGTGCACGCCGTGGCAGCTCACGCAGGTCGGCGCCTTGAGATTGCCCTTGTCGAGCAACTCCGACGCGTGAACGCTCTTCGAGTACGCGGCGAAGACCGCGCTCTTCGCCGGCATGAGCCTGGTGTCGCCGTGGCAGCGGCCGCAGGTCTTCGGAATGTTGGCTGGGAACACGCGGCTGCCTGGATCCGAGGGCGACAGGATGTCGTGGGCGCCGTGACAGTCGGAGCACACCGCGACCCGCGTGTCGCCCTGCGCCAGCCGCTTCCCGTGGCCCGAGGTCTGGTAGAGCGCGAACTGGTCCACCGGCAGGTTGTAGGCGCGCATCTTCGACTCGTTCGCGTGGCAGGAGGCGCACAGCGCGGGGATCTCGCGCCGCGCCGGGCGGCCGCGGAAGCCGGCGCCGTGCGCGACGCCGAGCGTCAGGCTCGCGTCGTTGCCGCCGTGGCACGAGACGCAGCGCACCTGCTCGCGCGAATGGAGGCTGCTCTCGAACTGGACCCGCTCGGCCGGATGGCACACACCGCAGCGGCCGGCGGCGGCGGAGGCCGCCGCGGGTCCGCCCGTGGCCGGCTGGAAGAGCGCGGCGAGCGGGACGAGCGCGAGCACCGCGAGCGCGAGGCGCCACCCCAGGCGGGTCACGCGCTCACCTCCGGTCCACGAACAGCGCCGTGACGCTGAGAGCGATCCACACCACGAGTGCCAGGGCGCCCCACAGGCGCACGCTCCGTGCGTTCGCGTTCGCCACGCGCCCCCGCAGCCAGAACGGGAGCAGCAGCACCGCGAACGCGGCCGCGACCAGCACCAGGCCGGAGAGCCACGTCGGTCCCGGCGCCCCCTGGAGCACGGAGTATGGCGCCAGCATGTACCACGGCGGCCGCACCCCGGTGGGAGTGGCGTAGGGATCGGCGGCGGCCATGAACTTGAACGGCAGCAGCACCGCGAGCGTGACGAGCGCGCCGAACACCAGCACGTTCGCGATCAGCATCGAGAACAGGTGATCGCGCAGCGTGGCGGTTCCGGGCTCGCGGCCCGTAGGCGCCGGGGAGAGGCCCACGCGGCGGATGGTGGCGAAGGTCAGGTAGACCAGCGCCACGTAGAAGACCGGCAGCACCATCACGTGGAGCACGTAGAAGCGGATCAGCACGTCGTCGTTCACCACCCGCCCGCCGAGCAGGAACGCGAGCGTCGGCCCGACCCCGGGCAGCGCGAACACGATCTCCATCCCGCGCACCGTGGACCAGTAGGAGTGGGTGTCCCAGGTCAGCAGCCGCCCGGTGAAGTCGAGCTGAAGCACGATCCAGACGAGCCCCACCGCGCTGAGCCACAGCAGCTCGCGCGGCGCGCGGTAGAGGCCGTCCCAGAGCAACCGCAGCAGCCGCAGCACCACGATCGCGACCAGCAGCCAGGCGCCCCAGGCGTGGACCTGATGGATGAACCAGCCGAACGGCAGGTCGCGCACGATGGTGCGCGTGCTCTCGAACGCCGCGTCCGGCGTGGGCCGGTAGTAGTAGGCGAGCAGCACGCCGGTCAGGGCCTGGATCCCGAACCCGATCGCGGCGAGCAGGCCGAGCACGCGCGGCCAGCGCGCGTACCGCGGCACCCGCTCGCGCGCCACCTCGCGCAGCGCCTCGCGCAGCGGGCGCGTGTTGTCCACCGGCGTGAACACCAGGCCGAAATGCGATAGGAACGAGAAGATCTCGGTCAGGTTGACGCGCCGCTCGAGCCAGCCGACCGGGTCGCGGCGCGGAGCGGGTACGCCCCCGGGCGGGTCGGGCACGCCGGATCCGCCCGCCGCGCTCATAGCCGGACGAACACCTCGCCCGCGCGCACCGACACCTGGTACGAGGGCAGCGCGCGCGGCGGCGGGCCGGAGAGCACGTTGCCGGCGAGGTCGAAGCGCCCGTCGTGGCACGGGCACTTGAGGCCGCGGCGTTCGCGGTCGTAGTCGAGAATGCAGCGCACGTGGGTGCACACCGCCGAGAGCGCGACCACGCGAGTGGCGTCCATGCGCACCACGTAGAAGGGCGTGGTGCCGTGGCGCACCAGCCGGCCCTCGCCGATCGGGAAGTCGCCGAGCAGGCCGACGCGCACGATGCGCTCTGCGATGCGCTCGCCGCGCTCGGGCGCGCGCAGGTAGGCGGCGACCGCGGCGGCGACACCGAGTCCCCACAGGCTCAGGAACGCCTGCGAGAGCCGGGTGAGGAAGCGACGCCGGCCCAGGGGTTCACCCCGTGCCGGCGCGGGCGGTGTCGCGGTGGGTTCGCGCATCCTCGTCCGCCTCCTGGTTCGGTGCGCGGACGGAAGCCCCTGGCCCCGTCCGCGCCGGAGCCTATCAGAAGCTGTGTTTCACCAGCAGGGCGAGGCGATGGGCCTTGTAGCTCTGGGAACTGTCACCCAGGAAGATCGCGTTGGCGGTTCCCGTCACCGGGAAGATGAGAGGCACGTTGTTGGAGGCCCAATCGATGGTGTCGTACTCCTCCCATCCCCAGCGCCCGACGATCACGGTGCTCTTGAGCCACTGCCAGCGCGCGTCCAGCACCGCCTCGTGGCGGCGGTAGAGCGTGTTCGGGAGATCCGCGGCGTTCTTGAGCCCGTTGTCGAGGTCGAACTCGGAGACGTTCCGGCTCAGCTGGTAGTTCGCGGAGAGGGTGAGCTTCTCCTTCGGCGCCCACTCGAAGCCCGCGAAGTAGAAGACGTCGGTGTCTTTGAGATTGGCGGACCAGCCGCTGTCCGATAGAGACGTCATGAACTGCCCGGACGACCGCGACGCCTGGTTGGCCTCCGAGAGTCCGAAACCGTACCCGCCGTTCAGGTCCACCCGGTCGTTCACGTGGACGGTCCCCGTTGACGACACCGTCTGCTGCGTCTCGTCCTGCAGCCCGAGCTTGCTGTCCGGGTAATCGTTCTTGAGGTAGGAGTAGGTCGCGCTCAGCTCGACCCGCTCGCCGAGGGCACATGCCACGCCCGCGACGGCCTGGTCCTGAACGCGGTTCGCCACGTCGAAGCGCCGCAGGCTGGGCTGCTCCAGCACGCCCACGGAGTCGTAGAGTCCGGGCACGAGGTAACCCGCGCCCCGTGGCCGCTGCGTGAGCCCCTCGTACTCCTCGAGCAGGAATTCGTCCAGCTTGCGGTCGCCGTGCGAGTAGCGCCCGGTGAACTCCATGCCGTCCAGCAGCCGCGCGCGTGCACGGCCGCGGATCACGGTCTCCTCGTCCTTCTCCACCTCACGCTCGGTGCGCTCGCGGGTCCGCAGCTCGTAGGTGCCGCCGAGGCGGACCCGGCCCGTCACGTCGTAGTCGAGGTCGAGCCCCGCGGTCCACTGGGTGTTGCTGCGCGCGTGGTTCTCGAACTTGTGGTCGCCGACCGTGATGAACCGCTGCCACGAAGCCTCATACGGGGCCTGCCCGATGAAGACCCGCTCCTCGGTCTGGTTGTCGTAGTCGTCGTAGTGGAAGCGCACCGCCCCGTCGAGCCCCTCCACCGGACGGGTCGTGAGCCGCACGTCGCCGTTGAGCTGAACGGCTTTCCCGTCCAGGCTGCGCGCGGGGAGCGAGTCGAGGCCGGCCTTGTTGATGAGACCGGGCCCCGGGACGCCGTCCACCCTGGTGTTGGTCGTGAACGGCAGGAACGGGTCGTCCTGCGTGGTCTGCGCCATGCCGAGCGTTGCCGCGACCGCCGTTCGCTTGGGGAGCAGGTAGGCGAGCGCCACCGAGCCGCGCGCCACCTTGTTGTCCGGGTAGAGGTCGAGCGCTCCCACCCGGGCTCCGTCGCCCCCGGTCGCGTCGGTGTTGCGCTTCGGGTTGTCCACCCGGAGCGTGCTGATCGCGTTGTCGAAGCTCGAGAGCCCGACGCTGGCCTGGGCGCGGAGCCGGGCGTGCTGGTAGCTCGCGATCACGTCGGCGTCCACCATGCGCTGGTCGATCGGCTCCGGGTTTTCGAGCGCGGTGCTGAAGCCGAAGTCGAGCGCGTAGGGCTTGAGGCCCGAGCGCTCGCGCACCGTGCCGCGCGCCTCGAGCTGCCAGTCGCGCACCGGGCGCCCTCGCAGCCGGGCGTTCGAGATGTTCGTGTTGAAGCCGAGCCCGATCACGGGCACGTTGCGCAGGAAGTCGGTCATTCTCCCGGTGTAGCTGTTCGGAAACGCCTGGTTCCGATCCTGCAGGGTGTCGGGGATCGTGAACACGCCGGGCGCGGTCTGGGTCCAGCCCCAGCGCGCGATGCGGCTGAAGGTGTGCGGGATCTGGGTGTAGCCCAGGTCCACGCGGTAGCGCGCGCCGTTGGCCCAGGTGAGCTTCGAGGCCTGATTGGACTGGATCGCGTTCGCGCCCCACAGCGCCACGCTGTTGCGCCCCGCCCATTCCCGCAGCACGAAGGTCTCGAGGAAGCCGCCGCGCGGCACCTGGCTGAACTCCTGGTACTTCGCGTCCGGCGCGGTCTGGTCCCACCACTGCGAGCCGATCGAGAACTCGCCTTCGGCGGCCCACGCGGCCGGACTCATCACGCTCACGACCAGGCCGCCCGCGAGCGTCATCGCGATTGCGAGTCTTGGCGTCGTCATGGTCGTTCTCCTATCGGTGGAAGTACTTGCCCGATGGATGGTTCGAACCGTGGATCTGGCTGTGGCAGTTGGTGCAGGAGCGGTTGAAGATCCGGTTGCCGGCCAGGTCGCGGGCGTCGTAGGACGTGCTCGGGTGCCGGGTGGCGATGTGGCAGCGCTGGCACAGGTACGGGCGCTTGGCCGCGAGCACCTTGTCGTTGTTGGAGCCGTGCGGCTGGTGGCAGTTCAGGCAGTTCTCGCGCACCGGCGCGTGCTCCCACAGGAACGGCCCGCGCTTGTCGGCGTGGCACTTGTAACAGAGGTCGTTCACGGTCGCGGCGCGCAGCATGCGCGGGGCCGGGGCGCCATGCGGGTTGTGGCAGTCCGCGCAGTTCATGCTGCCCTCGCGCAGCGGCATGTGCCCGGAGCGGGCCATCGCGGCGCGCTTGTCCTTGTGGCAGGTGACGCACAGGTGGTTGACGTCGCTCGCAGTCAGCATCGGACCCGCGCCCACGTTCTTCGGGTCGTGGATGCTGTGGCACTTGATGCACGCGACGCCGTTCCTAGCGTGATCGCTGTGCTGCCAGTAGAACTGCTCGCCGGCCTTGTGGCAGGAGGCGCAGATCTCGCTCGCGGCCGCGGCCGGCAGGTTCTTCAGGTTGCGGATGGTCTTGAAGCCGGGATCGTCCTTATCGCCGGCCGCCGCGACGTGCTGCGAGCCCGGGCCGTGGCAGGACTCGCAGCCCACCACGTCCGCGACCACCTTCTGATCCATCGCCGCGCGCCCGTGAGCGGACTTCTGGAACGCCTCCCACCGGGCTTCGTGGCAGGGCTTGCATTCCTCGGCGCCCACGTATTTCGCGGGGGTCTGCGACGAGGACGGAGCCTGGGCACCCATCCACGCGAGCGCCGAGCACGCAAGCAGCGCGATGATGACTATCGGGGCTCGTCTCATGGCGGTCCTCCAGTGACGGGCTGACCTTGATTCCGTCCGCGCCCCGCAGCGGCCGGGCGGGCGTGTCAGTCGGACTCATGACACCAAACCGCTTACAACTGTGCAATAGGCGCGCCGCTTCCGGCGCTCGATGCCAGGCAGGATATGGCCCGGGTCATGTGGCTATCAACAGGCGAGTTCCGCTTGCCCGCCTGGCCTTCCGTTGTCGTGCAGGATTGCCACGGCCCCGCCCGCCACTGCCACCGCGTCAGAGCCGTGACAGACAGATTGGCGGAGCGCCCCGGCCAGTTCCCGCGCGCAGGCGTCGTATGTTGCGCGCCGGGCGCACTGAGCGCGTCTGCCCCTTCGGTATCGCGCGCCCGTCAACCAGCGGCGACTATCGAACGAACGCCCCGACTGTCAGTGTTGCAGGCACGGGCGACCATCCTGTCAGGTCGGCGCGCTCGTGGAGGCCGCGCGCCGCCGCGGGCCCCGCGCGATGGGTGCTCAGGATCAACGGCTTGCGCGGTTTCCGGATGTGGCGCCTCGCGGGCACGGGCGTTGCAATTCGATCCCGCACAGAAGCGGTGGGCGCTGTCCGCCGCCGGGACATCGAGGGGGCCGAGCAGGCGCTCGCGAGACGCCGGCCGGTCAGGTTGGTGGCTGCACCCACCCATAACGAAGCCGGATAGGGACTCCCGGCTCAAACGGGGCGAGGTGGTCACGGGTGACTTGGCGGGAAGGGCGAACGCATCCTTCTCCGCCGTGGGGGGTCTTGAACGTGACGCCTCGCCTCCGAATTTTCGCAGGCCCGCCGCTCGCGGGCCCCGCGGCCGGGAGCGCCCCATGACGCTCCCGGCCGTTCGTCATCAGGACTCGATGTC
>CAZYQK010000050.1:0-20849 GCA_964650245.1 uncultured bacterium
CCGAGCGCGTCGCGCGCCTCCGCGGCGAGCCTCGCGCGCTGCTCCTCCAGCGCGGCGGAAACGCGGCCCGCGAGGCGGTCGCGCATCGCCTTCGCGTCCCACGTCACGCGCGGCGCCTTCGCGGTGCCGGTCAGCCGGAGGTCGAGCAGCACGCGGCCCTGGTCGTCGGCCAGCGCCCCGGCGGCGAGCGCCGACCGGGCGCCCAGGCTCGCCGCCACTTCGGGCGGCAGGGTGGTGCTCACGGCGTAATCGAGCGAGCCATCGAAGCCGATCGAGCCTACCAGCCGCCACTCGCCGTGCCCGCCGTTCAGCACCACCGCGTCGGTCACCACGCGCCCGCGCTCGATGCGGAACGGGAGCTTCACATCGTGGAAGCGCACCGCCTTGAACGCCGGGATCCCGGTGAGGGCGGCGATGCCCTCGAGCGCGGGCCCGGGCCCGAGCGTGCCGTTGGCGAGTGCCGCGAGCCCGACTGCGGTGAAGCTCCGCCTGAGGTCCTCCGGGGTCGAGCCCGCTCCGGAGAAGTCGAGCGTGGTGTTGAGCGCGCCGTGCACCAGCCCCTTCGCCGGCGTCCAGGCCGAGAGCAGCGCATCGGCCTCGACGCTGTCCACTGTCGCCTTGATCGCGTAGCCCGGCTTCGCCGCGTCGTGGAGATCGAAGCGCGCCGCGCCCTTCACCGCGCCGCCGTACCCGTCGAGCCCGAACTCCGGCACGTCGAGCGCCGCGGGTGCCAGCACCACGCGCGCCGTCACGTTGGCCACGTCGAGCTTCCCCTGCTTGAGCCGCGCGATCTCGACCCGGCCGCCCCCGCGCGCGTTGGGGGCGAGCGGCGCTCCCGGCGTGGTGGGCAGCAGCTCGGAGAGGTCGAGGTAGGGCGAGCGCAGCGTGAACTCGACCTCCGCGGGTGGCACCGATTCTGGCTTCGCGAGCAGCGCGAGCGGGCGCGTGACGCTGCCGTCCAGCGTGAACGACGACGCGCCGGCGTGGGCCGTGAGGTTCTTGACCGCAGCGCGCGCGGGCGAGAACGCGATCTCGCCCCCGATCCGCTCGACTTTCTTCGGAAGCGCCGGGGATTCCACGCTCACGTCGGTGAGCGTGGCCCGGCCCTCGAGCGCGATGGCGCCGGGATCCTTCGCGCGCCCGCGGCCGGTCACGTTCACCGCCGCGCGGCCGCCGAGCTTCACGTTCTTCGGGGCCACGAGCGGCGCCACCGCCGCGAGATCCAGGTCGCCCTGCATCGAGAAGCGCACGTAGGGATCGGCGAAGCGTGTGGCCTCGAGCGTGCCGCGCACCGGCTGACCCGCGACGCGCGCGTTCAGGTTCGCGATCCCGAGCGAATCGGGGGCGAAGCGGGCGGTGAAGGCGAGGGCCTCGACGCCGGCGGGCGCACCCGGGTAGCGGAACGCGCCGTTCGCGACCGCGAGCGTGCCGGCGAGCGAAGGCCAGCGCCCGGGGCCGAGCCGGCCGCGCACGGAGAGATCGAAGTCGAGCTTCCCCGAGCCCCGGATGCCGCTCAGCGCCTTCGCGTCCGCCGCGGCCAGCACCGCGAGCAGCTCGGCCAGCTCGACGTTGGCGCCGCGCGCGCGGAAGTCCACCGCCGCCTTCGGGCCGGGGTCGTCCACCAGCCCCGAAAGCGCGATCTCGGCGCGGCCGAACTTGAGCGCCAGGTGTTCGAGTGCCAAGCGCTTGCGCGCGGCGTCGTACTTGCCGCGGTGGGCCATGCGCCACTCGATCCTGGCCAGCGAGCGGTTGAGATCGGAGAGCCGCGTCGCCGAGAGCGGGCCCAGGCTCAGGCCCGAGAGGCGCGACTCGCCCGCGGTCGCGACTCGCGTGCCGCCGCGCTCGAGGTCGAAGCCGAGCTTCGAATCAATCTCGAGCGCCACGCGCCGGTCGGCCTTCACGTCGTCGAGCAGCAGCCGGCCGCCGTGGATCGACAGCTCGCGTACCGAGAGATCGAGCGCCGCGCCGGAGGGCTTCGCCCCGGCGGGCGACGGCGTCGCGAGGCCGTCGAGATTCGTGGTGCCGTCCGGGCGCAGGACGAGGTGCAGCGCCGGCCGGTCGAGCGCGAGGCGACGCACGCTGAGGCGCCCGGTGAGCAACGCGCCGAGGTCGAGATCGAGATGGAGCGCGGGGAGGTCCAGCGCCACCCCGTTCGCGAGGCCCCCCGGCTCGGCCAGCTTCAGGCCCCGCACCGTGACGCGCAGCGGCGGCCAGAGCCCGATCGACGCGTCGTCGAAGCGCACCTCGCGCGCGAGCGCTTCGGAGAGCCGGGCCTGCACCAGCGCGCGCACCCGCGGCGGAGGGAACAGGATCGCGAGCACGGCCCAGCACACCGCGACCAGCGCGAGCAGTCCGAGAGCGACCGCGAGCAAAGCGCGGCGGCGGGACGGGCGGGGCGCGGGGTTCATCGGCGGCGCATTGTGCCACAGCGCTCGAGCCCGCGCTGGAGTATCATCCGCGCGCTGCCTGGCCGCTCGAGCGCACCAGACCCCCGCCCCGGCGCCGCAGCCGCTCGTCTCAACAGGTCATGGCCCATCGACCGCGAGCGGCTCACGGACGAGCCTCCACTCGCGATCGTGCACATGAGGAGGAAGGCCGATGCTCGCTCCCGCCCGTCGTCTGTTCGCGCTGTGCGCCGCGGCGCTGCTCGTCTTCACCAGCGCCGGCTGCAGCAAGAAGTCCACTCCCACCAAACCGGGCACCGGGGGCGGCACGGGCCCCTCCAGCGCCCAGCAGCTCGCCACCGCCGACAGCATGCTCGGCGTGCTGCTCGTGCAGCAGGCGAGCGGGCAGCCGTCGCGGCCTTCCGACATCGACTTCTCGGGGCCATACAACACGTACCTGAACGTTTTCCAGGCGGAGCCCTCGAACCTGCACGCGCGGCTCGGGCTCGCCGTGCTGGGGCTCGCGCTCATCACCATCGATCCCGAGGTCAACGCTGCATGGGACGAGTGGGCCGCGTACCTCACGAGCCACACGCCATTCGAGGTGCCGACCGGGCCTCAGCCGCTGGGCGTGCCGGCCGGTCTCACCCCCTCGCGCGGCGCCTTCCGGCTTCCGTATGAACTGGTGCCGATCACGCTGGTCGCCCACAGCCGTACCGCGCTGCTCGGGGCCGATCCGCAGCTCTCGCGCATCCAGGCCATCCTCCACGACCGCGTGCTGCCGAGCCTCGACCAGGCGATCGTCCACCTCGACGCGATCGCGGCCAATCCGAGCTTCCAGTTCATCGTGAGCCCCGAGATGCAGGGCGACCCCGACGCCACTCCGGTCGAGCTCGACGTCACCGACGTGCTGGCGATGCGGGCCGGCTGCAACCTGCTCGCGGCGCTGTGCAATCAGGCGGTGGCCTACCGGGTCTCGTTCGCCAGCTACGACAGCGTGGGCCTCTACGCGGCCATTCAGCCTGGCAGTCCCTGGCTCAAGCTGGTTTCGGACGGCACGAGCCACATGCAGATGGCGCAGACCCGGCTCGTGAATTCGGTGGACGACCTGGAAAGCGCGATCAATTCGCTGGTCGCCGAGCCCGCGACCGATCCGAATCAGGACGACGACGCGATCCGAATCGGGCCCAACGCCCTCTCGGCCGCGGCCGTCGACTCGATAAGGACGAACCTCGTGAAGGTGCGCACGGCGCTGCTCAACGGTTTCTCCGTGACCGCCGACTGGGACGGCGACTACGCCACCCCGGACGTCGCGCTCAACATCCGCGTGGACCGCATGTTCACCAACCCGGTGCCGGACTGGAAGGCGCTGCTGCCGGACTACACCGGGAGCGTGACGCGCCGGCCGTTCCACGTGTTCTGGACCTACGTCTACGGCCCGCAGACCGCGACGTTCGCGGTGGCGTCCGGAGGCTATTACTTCGGCAGTTACTCGCTCGACGTCTCCCCGGGCGGGACGAGCGAGTATTTCTACGGCGATGCCGCAATCGTCAACGGCCTGCGGACGCTGGTCCAGTCGCGCTACGCGGCCGCCCAGGCCGTGGGAGGCTACAGCGGAGATTTCTACGGCAGCTGTTACTTCAGCGGCAGTCTCCTCTCCGGGACCAGCATGCTTTCGGTCTGGGTCAATTCGGGCTACGGCATCGCCAGCACATTCGTGGCGGTTCCGGTCATCACCTGGGTGGCGCCCGACGTGTCGCAGTGGCAGTGGCCGGATCCCACCCTCCACGGCCTGCTGCCCGGGCTCACGACCACGAACCAGCTGCTGACCACGTTTGGCTTCAATCCGGCATCGTGGCAGCGCGTGAACGTGCTGGATTGGACGGGGGGCGGGTTCGATTCGCTGCGGGTGCGCCCGCCGAAGCTCGCTCGGGCCGGGCGCTGAAGCGATGGCCGACGACGTGTCGCGCATGAAGCCAGTCGCGATCGCTACCGCCGCATGCCTCGTGTTCGGCGCCGCCTCCGTGGCGCGCGCCGGGACGGCGGGCGCGGTCTTCGACCTGCTGCGCCCGGGGAGCCACACCGCGGTGGGCCTCGGCGGCGATCCGTTCCGCTCGCCGCTGCTCGACGAGTGCGGCTGGTGGGCGGAGCCCGGCTTCTCGCGCGCCCCGATCGCTCGCGTCGAGAGCTACGCCGGCCAGCCGATCGCGCCGCGCTTCATGCCGGGCGAGGGCGATCTCTCGACCGGCGAGATGTCGTGGCGTGCGCTGGGGGCCACGCGTCTGGCCGGGCGGCCGGTGCTGCTCGCCGGGCTGCTCGCCAGACCGCGCTTCCGGGGCTCGTTCGAGGCGGCGAACGGCGCCATGCGTTTCGTGAGCTCTGGCACGCGCGCGGACGGCGCGCTGCGGATCGAATCGGTGCTGCCGGGCCTGAGCGTCCAGCTCGCGGGGCCGCTGTGGACCGACGGTGGCGAGCGCCGCGGCACGAGCCTGGGAGCGGGGCTGCGCTGGCAGGCGACGCCATCGCTCACGGCGCAGGCGAGCTGGGGCCGCTCGCGCGAGCCCGAAGTCGCGCGCTCCGATCTCTACGGCCAGCCGATCGCGGCGTCGCTCAACCTGCGCTCGGAGCGCGGGCGCTTCGATGTGCGCCTGACGCCGCTCTCGTGGCTCGCGCTGGAGGGATCGCTCGGGCGCACGCGCTACGCGCCGCTCGCGCCGCGCGGCACGGCAATCGTCTATCAGATCGAGCCGGGAGGCACGAGCCGGTTCGATCAGGCGACGTTCCGGTTGTCGCCCGCTCGCGGCGTCACGGCCCTCGCGCGCTGGACGCGCTCCGGCTTCGACGTGAACGCCGACCTCTCGTGGGCCGGCGAGCGCTTCGGCCAGATGAACGTCGCGCGCGCCGAGTCGCGTTCGACGCTGATCGGCCTCCAGCGGGTCGGGCGCGGCGGCGCGCGCGTGCTGCTCGACGTGGAGCGGGTGGAGGCGAACGGGCGGGCGCGCGTGGCGGTCGAGAGCTGGCCCTTCACACCGACGCTCCTCGACCTGCTGGGCCTGCGCTGGACCGGAAAGGCCTGGGCCGAGGCGCGCTGGACCCGGCTCCACGCCGGCGGCGAACGCGCGCTCGGCCGCAAGGCGCGCGGGCGGGTCGGCCTCGGCTGGTACGACATCGCGCCCGAGGCGCGGTTCGAGTCGTGGCGGCCGATGTTTCTGGTGTTCGGCCGCACCGACTACCGCGAGGGCCGGCTCGACGCCCATCGCGTGCAGCTCGGCGCGGCGTCGCTCGGATTCGAGCGTCCCCTGGGCGGGCTCGAGCTGGCGCTCGGCGTTGAGCAGTTCGTGTTCGCGAAGGCGTTCGAGACGCGGCGCGCCGCCGTGCCCGGCGCTCCCTCCGCGGGAGGCGCGCCCGGCGTCGCGCGCGACGAACCCGCGAATGGCTGGCCGGGCGGGACCCAGATCGAGTTCGCGCTCTCGCGGCGCTTCTGAGCGCGGCGCCCGGGCGTGCCGGCCCTCGTCCCCGGCCCGCCGATGGACTAAAGTGCCGCGCGCCCGATGGACACTCCGCCCGCCCTCACCCGCCTGCGCGAGCAGCGCCTGCTCGCGGTGATCCGCGCGCCTTCGCCCGAGACCGCGCTGGCCGCGGCCAATGCCGTCGCGAAGGGCGGCATCACGCTGCTCGAGATCACCTTCACGGTGCCCGACGCGACGCGCGTGATGGCCCAACTCGCGGAGCGCGGCGACGTCACGGTGGGCGCGGGCACGGTGCTCACCGCGGCCGAGGCGAAATCGGCGCTCGCCGCGGGTGTGAAGTTCATCGTCGCGCCCAACTGCTCCCCCGAGGTGGCGCGCGTGGCGCTGGACGCGGGCGTCATGTACTGCCCCGGCGCCTACACCACGAGCGAGATCCTGAGCGCCCGCGCGGCCGGCGCGCACGTGGTCAAGGTCTACCCGGTGGGCGTCGCGGGCGGGGCGCCGTACATCCAGGTGATCCGCGATCCGCTGCCCGACATCCCGATGCTCGCCGCGGGCGGCACCACGCTCGACAACATGATCCCGTTCCTGCGCGCGGGCTGCGTCGGCGTCGGCCTGGGCGGATCGCTCGCCGACCCCGCGCTCGCGGCGGGCGGCAAGTTCGCCGAGATCGCGCAGCGCGCCCGCGCCTTCGTCCAGCGCCTCACCGCGGCGCGCGCGATCGGGCAAGTCCCGGCCGCGGTATGAGCGGGGCGAGGCGCCCGGGGGCCGCGCGTCTCGCCGCGCTCTCGCTCCTCGCAATCGCCGCGCTCGTTCCCGCGCCCGCTGCCCGCGCCGGCACCGAGGAGTTCTCGACCTTCGACGTGGCGCTGCAGGAGGAGGACGACGAGAGCCTGCTCGACCACGTGCTCCTCCGCCTGCCGCGCGCGTGGCGCGATGAATGGGAGCGCGCAGCGCAGGCATTGCGCACATCGCAGGGCTGCCTGACCTCGGGCCAGTGGTTCATCGACACCGAGATGAAGCTGCGCGCGCCGCTCGGCCGCCGCGCGTGGCTCGGAGTGGACCTGCGCCAGTCGGAGAGCGATGCCGCTGCGTACAACTACCTCGACTTCTCGTTCCGCTTCCCGACCCGCTTCGGGGTCCCGGGCGCAATGTTCCGCCCGCTCTACGACAAGAGCCGGCAGGACTTCGGCGTGTTCTGGGAGAGCGGGGCCGACACCGCGGCCTTTCTCGCACGCGCGGCGTTCAACCTGGAGGACACGTTCAACAACCTGTGGGCGTTCCGGCAGACGCGCGTGGGCCAGGTGGGCGAGCCCTACGAGCGCCACCCCTTCGAGCCCGCGCTCGCGCTGCGGGCGCGGGGCGATGGCTGGCGCGCGGAGGCGTCCGGCCAGTACCTGAGCCCCTCGCGCAAGCGGGTGGTCGCCTACGCCTACGCGCTGCAGCCGCGGCGGCTGACGCTGTGGGGAACGCTCGGGGGGGCCGCGCTCGAAGCGCGCGCGCTGGGACTGGAATGGGAACTGCGCGGCGCCAACCAGCAGGCGCGCAGCTCCGATCAGCCGATCGATCTCTCGGCCGGACCCAACGACTCGTTCCGCCGCAAGTGGTCGGCCGAGGCCGCGGTGCGCCGCGCGCTATCGCCGCGGCTCACCGCCGAGCTGCGCGGGCTCTATCACTCGCGAACCCAGCGCTGGGGACCGCCCTTCGGGCCCGGCGCGTTCGAGGCCGTGGACCGCGTGCTCCAGCTCGACGCCGTATGGCGGGCGCGGCCGACGCTTGCGCTGCGCGTGGGCGCGCTCTACGACCGCATCGGCATCGCGCGCTCCGGCGCGCAGCCCACCTACTCCTACGGCAGCCGCAAGGAGTCGCGCGCCTACGTCGGGCTGATCGCGCGCTTCGGGCGGGTGAGCGTGCAGGGCATCGAGGGGTTCGAGCTCGATCCCGAGCCCTACGAGGTGTGGGGCATCCACGACAAGGGCTTCGTGAATCTGCAGACCACGTTCTGAGCGGGGGGCTGGTGAGCCGGGGAGCAGGTCGTCTCGGCTAGATCATCCAGCGAGTTCTTGTGATACTCGCGCTTCGTTCGTCGCGGACGGAATTGTCTTCGATGAGCCCTCAGTCCCGAATGGGGGCGAGCTGAGGGGTCGCGAGCGTCCTGTGATCATTGGGGGGTTGGCCGTGAGAGTCCTGTGGGCAGCGATCTGGATCGTAGCAATCCTGGGCCTCGGTCTTTTCACCCTGATTGCCCTGATGGTGTGGATCCCGATGATCATCTACGCCGGACACGCGAACCCCGCGGCGTACGCACCTCAAATAATGTATTGGGAGGATTTGGGCTTGCCTCTCGGTCTCGGCGGGAACCTGGTCGTCGGGTGGCTGATTGCCGCAGCCTTTCTCGTCCTGTTCAGGACACGACCGCGACAGACCTCGAGCCTCGGAGCGAAAGACCAGAAGGGGCAGAAACACAGCACAGCCGATTGATCTGAAGCACGGCGATGTTCGATGGCTTCAGGACGCGCGTGGCGCGGCTCGAGAAACCCGGCACGGCCCATTCCGGGCCGCCGCGCCCGCGCTTCCCTTGCTTCCCGGGCACCCCCCCGCTATCGTCCCGCGCGATTCGTCAGGGACGGTCCTCACCCGGTTTCGTCGGGCGGGCCGGCACTCCCGTCGCAAACAGGAGGTTTGCATGCGTGCGCGTCTAGGATTCGCCCCGCTCGCGCTGGCCGTGATGCTCGTGGCGCACGCGGCGAGTGCCGAGCCGCTCGGCCGCCACTTCAGCGTCACGCCCCACGCGGGCTGGACCATCTTCGACAGCGACCAGAAGTTCCCGAAGTTCTACCCGCTGCGCGACGATCTCTACGCGGGCGGGCGCGTCGGCTACCAGCACAACCAATGGCTCGGGATCGAGATCGCGGGCGGCTTCACGCCCACCGCCGAGGACGGGAGCGGCAAGCTCAAGGCCACGCCGGCTCCGGCCAAGCCCAGCGCATCGCAGCGCGACACGCTGGGCGGCCGCGACATCGACTTCTGGCACGTCTCCGGGGACCTCGTGCTGACACCCTGGTCGTCCCGCTACGGCGGGCCCTTCGTGTTCTCCGGTTTCAGCCGCTCGCGGTTCGACTTGAGCTCCGGCGCCGGGGCGGCCCCGTCGAAACTCGAGATGGGCAACCTCGAGTTCGGCGGCGGTGTGCGCCTGTGGCTCACCGACGCGATCGGCATCCGGCTCGAAGCGCGCAACATCATGTGGATCCCGGGCGACTCCAATCTCCAGAAGCGCCAGCACCTCGTGCTGGGCGGCGGGCTCACCTTCGCGGTCGGCGCCACGCCGCGCGACACCGACGCCGACGGCGTTCCGGACCGCAAGGACAAGTGCCCGGCGACGCCGCGGGGTGCCAGGGTGGACGAGAACGGCTGCCCGATCGACAGCGACGGCGACAAGGTGTTCGACGGCCTCGACGCCTGCCCCGACACGCCGAAGGGCTGCATCGTGGACGCGAAGGGCTGTCCGAATGACGGCGACGGCGACGCCGTATGCGACGGCCTGGACCGGTGCCCCGACACGCCTCGAGGTGCGGTGGTGGACGTCACGGGCTGCGGCATCGACTCCGACGGCGACGGCGTGCTCGACGGGCTCGACAAGTGCCCGGACACACCGAAGGGCTGCACGGTGGACGCGGCGGGCTGCCCGGCCGACAGCGATGGCGACGGCGTGTGCGACGGGCTCGACAAGTGCGCGGATACCCCGGCCGGCGCCAGGGTGGACGTGGACGGCTGCCCGATCGAGATCATCGAGCGCGAGACCGAGCTGCTCGACACCGGCATGATCCGGCTGCAGGACGTGAATTTCGAGACCGGCAAGGCCAATCTCCTGCCCGAGTCGTTCCCGACCCTCGACGTGGTGGGCCAGGTGCTCGGCAAGTGGCCGGAGCTCAAGATCGAAGTCGGCGGCCACACCGACTCGCGCGGCTCGAATGCGTACAACCAGAAGTTGAGCCAGGCGCGGGCGGATTCGGTGCTGGCTTACATGACGCGAAACTTCCCGGGGCTCAAGCCGGAGCAGTTCACGGTCAAGGGCTACGGCGAGTCCGCGCCGATTGCACCCAACACCGGCGAACTCAACATGGCCAAGAACCGCCGGGTCGAGTTCGTGGTGACGAACAAGGAAGTGCTGAAGCGCGAGAGCGAGCGGCGCCGGCTGCTGCAGAAGGCCGAGTCGGCTCCGCCCGCGCCGACCCCGGCCCCGGCCGACACGACGAAGAAGTAGCGTCACCGCGCCCGGCGCGGGTCGGCCCACCACCGGCCCGCGCCGAGGCGTTGGGAGAGGAGACCCGCATGGCACCCCCTCTGAGCGGCGCGCGGTGGCGCCGGCAGGTGCGCAAGGACTGGACCGACGCCGCGACCGACTGGGAGCAGTGGGAGTCTCAGCGCATGTACGCGCTGAGCGCGGCCGATCCCGTGCTGATCCGTGCGCTCGAGCTAAAGCCCGGCCAGCGCGTGCTCGATTTCGGCTGCGGGTCGGGCGAGCCCACGCTCACCATCGCCCAGTTCGTGGCGCCCCGCGGCACCGTGCTCGGGCTCGACGTCTCGGCACCGATGATCGAGATCGCGCGCCGGCGCGCGAAGCTGCGCGGCATCGCGAACGCGCGGTTCCGGCGCGGCGACATCGCCACCCTGAAGTGGCGCGGGACGCGCTTCGATGCCGTGGTGTCGCGCCTGGGGCTCATGTTCGTGGGCGATGTGCCGGGCACGCTGGCGCGCCTCCGGACCACGCTCAAGCCCGGCGGCCGGATCGCGCTCGCGGTATGGGGCCCGGCCGAGCGCAACCCGTACTTCGCCGCGCGCCTGAAGGCGGCCCTGCCCTTCATGAAGACGCCGCCGCCCGATCCCGAGACCGTGCCGCACCCGCAGCGGCTCGCGCGCCCGGGGCTCCTGCCGTGGCTGCTGCGCGAGGCGGGGTTCCGCCGGGTGACGACCCGGGGCGTTTCGATCACCTTCGTCTACCGCGACGAAGCGGAGCATCTCGCGATGGCGATCGGTGGCTCGGGCCCGTGGCACGATCTGCATCGCGATCTGCCGCGCGCGAAGCAGCGCGCGTTCTGCTTAGCACTCGCGCGCGCCGTCCGGCCGTACCGCAGCGGCACCGTGCTACGATGCCCGAGCTTCGCATGGGTGGTCTCGGGCCGGCGCTGACCCCCGCCACCGCGTGCCGCGCTTCCGCGAGGATTCCATGAAGACCGCAGCCCCGACCTTCAGCGCCGCCGACATCGCGGAGATGGTCGCACTTCGCCGTGACCTGCACGTGCATCCCGAGCTGGCGTTCGAGGAAACGCGAACCGCCGGCATCGTGGCCGAGCGCCTGAAGGCACTCGGACTCGAGCCGCGCACCGGCGTGGGCCGGACCGGCGTGCTGGCCACGCTCGCGGGCGCCAGGCCGGGACGCACGGTGCTGCTGCGCGCCGACATGGACGCGCTGCCGATCCAGGAGGAGAACGCGGTCCCCTACCGCTCGCAGTCGCCGGGCCGGATGCACGCCTGCGGCCACGACTGCCACGTCTCGATCCTGCTCGGCGTCACGCGGCAGCTCCAGCGCGAACGCGAGGCGTTGCGCGGCAGCGTCCGACTCTGCTTCCAGCCCGCCGAGGAGAGCGGTGGCGGCGCGGAGGCGATGATCGCGGATGGCGCGCTCGAGTCGCCGAAGCCGGACGCGGTGTTCGGGCTCCACGTGTGGCAGGACCTCGATCTCGGCAAGATCGGCGTCACCCCCGGGCCATTCATGGCGGCGGTGGACGCCTTCACCGTGACCGTGACCGGCAAGGGCGCGCACGCCGCGATGCCGCACCTGGGGATCGACCCGGTGGTGTGCGTGGCGCACATCGTGACCGCGCTTCAGACCATCGCGAGCCGCGGCACCGACCCGTTCTCGCAGGTGGTGGTGAGCGTCACCCAGATCCACGCCGGCACCGCGTTCAACATCATTCCGGGGACCGCCGTCATGAACGGCACGGTGCGCGTGTTCGAGCCCGGGCTCTGGGAGGAGCTGCCCGGACGATTCGAGCGCATCGTGCGCGGCGTATGCGACGCGCACGGCTGCCGCGCCGAGATCCAGTACGAGCGCTGCAACCGCCCGACCGTGAACGATCCCGCGATGGCCAAGCTCGCGCGCGCGGCGGCGGCCGAGGTGGTGGGCGAGGCCAACGTGCTGGACGACGTCCGCACCATGGGCGGCGAGGATTTCTCGTGGTTCCTCGCGCGCGTCCCGGGCTGCTTCATCGCGGTGGGATCGCGCAACGAGTCGAAGGGCCTGACCTGGGACCACCATCATCCGCGCTTCGACGTGGACGAAGCGTGCCTCGAGATCGGCGCCGAGGTGCTGCTCCGGACCGCGAAGAAGTTCCTCGCGTCGTGAGGGCAAACCGTCGCGGTGCGCTCGCCCTGCTCGCGGCCGCGCTGCTCCTCGCAGCGATCGCGGCCCGCGCGGAGTGGCTCCAGCCCGATCCCTCGTACCGCGACGCGCAGATCCAGCTCCGCCTGGCACTGCGCGACACCGTGGGCCACCCGGACGACCCGGTGCGCCTCGATTCGCTCGGCGTGGCGCTGCTCGCGCTGGCCCGCGAGGCCGACGCCGAGCGCGTCTTCCGGCGCGTGCTCGGGCTGTCGCCGGGCGATCGCACCGCCGCCGCCGGGCTCGGCAAGCTCGCGCTGTTCCACGACCGCCTGGCCGAAGCCGAGAGTCTGCTCGCGCTCGCGGGCCCAGGCGAGCCGGGCGCGCTGACCGACCTGTTCGCATCGCGCCTGAGGCGCGGCGACTGGGCGGGCGCCGCGGCGCTGGCACCCGAGGTGGACCAGCTCGGGCGCGTGCCGCTGCTCGAGCGACTCGCCCAGGGCGGCGCCTACGCCGTGAGCGGGCCGGACGAGGTGAAGCAGTCGTTCACGCGCGTGCTGCCCGTGCCGCTGGTGCGGGTCAAGCTCAACGGGCAGAGCGTGCTGTTCGCGATCGACACCGGCGCATCCGACCTGCTGATCGACAAGAGCGCGGCGCGGCGCTGCAACGTGCGGCCGGTCGCCGGGCAGGCGCTCACGTTCTGGAACGGGTCCCGGTTCGCGGTGCAGAGCGCGCTGGTCAAGCGCCTCGAGATCGCGGGGCTCAGGATCGAGAACCTTCCCGCGGGCACGCTCTCGCTGCGCCGCTGGAGCATCGAGATCAACCCGCAGTCCGAGCAGGTGGTCGGCGTCATCGGCTTGAACCTGCTGCGCCGCTTCACTCCCACTATCGACTACGCGCACGGGCGGCTCGAGCTGCGCCGCGGCGCCAGCGGCTTCGCGCCCGGCGAGGGAGCGATGCGCGTGCCGTTCGAGATCTGGGGCGAGAGCGAGCTCACCGTGTTCGGCACGCTCGCGGGAGGGCGGCGCATGGCGCTGGTGGTGCAGAGCGGGATGCCGGGCTGCGGGATCGGAGCGCCCCAGGAGGTGCTGGACGAGATCGGCGTCAAGCCCGGCAAGGTGTCGCGCATGATGAAGAGCGCCGGCTCGATCTTGCAGGGCCGCCCCTGGTCCCAGTGCAGCGTGCCGAGCGTCGTGGTGGGGCCCGCGGCGCGAGACCGCGTGACAGGCTGGTCGGGCGCACTCGACCCGGGCGAGCTGTGGCGTCACGGCGTGCGGCGCGACGCGGTGCTGGCCGGCGAGTTCTTCCACGGCCGCCGCCTCACCATCGACTGGGAGCGACACGAGCTGGTGATCGAGGAGGAGTGAACAGGGGGCCGGTGGGGACGGCGGGCGGGGCGAATGTTCTTCCGGGAGGCTGTGTCGGCCGGTTATGGTCGTGTCTGCGGCGTCGGCCCTGTCCGGCCCGGCGTACGCGATCGAAGTTCGCCCGGAGCCCTGCAGCGGAGGGTCACATGAGCATTCACTCGAAGGGCGCGCTCATCCGGCGCGTGGCACTCGTCGCCGTCGCGGCGATCGGCTCGTCCGGGACGCTGCTCGTCCCGGCCTTTCTCGCAGTCCCGACCGTCGCGCGGGCGACCTCGACCCAGGTGTTCACCACCGGTTTCGAGAGCGGGCTGCCAGCCGAGTTCTCGGCGCCGGGGTCGGTGATTCAGGGGGTGCAGGGCTACGCCGGGCTCGGCCCGGCCGGCCGTCAGTTCTCCGGCAGCTTCCTTCGCTACACGGCCGTCACCCTGTTCCCGACCACGCTGACGCTCCGCGGTCTTCCGCCCCACGACAGCCTGGACGTCAAGTTCCTCCTGGCCGTCATCGATTCGTGGGACGGAACGGAGCTGATGCAGGTCCGGGTGGATGGTGTGCTCCGCTTCTCACACTGGTTTCAGCTCGCCACCGGTGACGCGTCCAGCTATGTCGCCGCGCCCGGCGCGCTGCTGAGTTCCGGCACCAACCTCGGGTTCTCGGCCGGCGGCTACTGGAGCCGCGACCGGGCGTACGACCTGGGGGTCGAGCCCGCGTTTCTCGGCATTCCCCACACCGCGGACTCGGTCGTGGTCGTGTGGAGCCTGAGCGCCGTGTCGGGTCCCGCCGCTTCCCAATGGCAGGGCGGCGACGACGAGTCGTGGGCGATCGACGAGGTTTCCGTGCTGGTCTCGAGCCCGACGGTGGACGTCGCTCCCGGCTGGCCGCCCGGCTCTCTGGCGCTCGCCGCGCCGTGGCCGACGCCCGGCCGCGGAGGATCTCTGATGGTTCGCTTCGCGCTCCCGAGCGACGCCCCGGCGACGCTCGCCCTGCTGGACGTGGCGGGACGCGTCGTGTCGTCGAGCCAGGTCGGATCGCTCGGCGCGGGGGAGCACTCGGTCGATCTCGCTGCGGGCCACCGGCTCGCGCCCGGCCTCTACTTCGTGCGGCTCTCGCAGCGCGACCAAGCGCGCGTCGCACGGGCGGTGATCGTGAATTGACGCGGCGGGCCCGGGCCGCCGCGCCCTACTCCCGCACGTGGTAGTCGCCCACCACCACCCACTTGTAGGTCGTCAGCTCGCGCAGGCCCATCGGCCCGCGAACGTGCAGCCGCTGGGTCGAGACCGCGGCCTCCGCGCCGAGCCCGAGCTGGCCGCCGTCGTTGAAGCGCGTGCTGGCGTTGACGAACACCGCCGCCGAGTCCACCTCGGCCACGAAGCGCTTCGCGCTGGCATCGTCCCGGGTCAGGATGCCGTCCGAGTGCCCGCTGCCGTGCTCGGCGATGTGCTCGATGGCGTCCTCGAGCGACTCCACGACCTTGAGGCCCAGCACCAGCGACAGCCACTCGGTGTCGAAGTCGCGCGGCCCCGCGGGCGTGACGCCGTCGGGCAGGTGCCGTTCCTGCTCGCGCACGAAGGCGAGCGCAGACTCGTCGGCGCGAAAGCTCACGCCCGCCTCGCGCAGCGCCGCGACCGCCCGCGGCAGGAACTCGGCGGCGACGCCGCGGTGGACGAGCACCGTGTCGAGCGCGTTGCAGACCGAGGGGCGCTGGACCTTGGCGTTGTGGACGACCCGGAGCGCGGCCTCGAGATCGGCGGACGCGTCCACGAACAGGTGGCAGATGCCGATGCCGCCGGTGATGACGGGCACCCGGGCGTGCTCGCGGCAGAAGGCGTGCAGTTCGGGGCCGCCGCGCGGGATGATGGCGTCCACGTAGTCCGAGAGCCGCAGCAGCTCGAGGACCAGCGCGCGGTCCGGACTGTCCACCAGCTGGATCGCATCGGCGGGCAGCCCGGCGTCCGCCGCCGACTTCCGCGCGATGCCAGCCAGCGCACGGTTCGAGCCGAGCGTCTCGCTCCCGCCGCGCAGGATGACCGCGTTTCCGGTCTTGATCGCGAGCGCCGCGATGTCCACCGTGACCTCGGGCCGCGATTCGTAGATGACGCCCAGCGTGCCGAGCGGGACGCGCTGCTTGTGAACCCTGAGCCCGTTGGGAAGCAGCGCGGCGTCGAACGTCTCGCCGACCGGGTCCGGGAGCTCCGCGAGGCGGCGCACGCCATCGCCGATTGCGGCGACACTCTCGCGATCGAGCCGCAGTCGATCGACCAGCGGCGGCGCGAGGCCCGCGGCTCGGGCGGCTTCGAGGTCGGCATGATTGGCCGCCAGGATCGCGTCACGCTCCGCGGCGAGGGCCGCGGCCAGCGCATGGAGCGCGGCGTTCTTGCGTTCGGTGGGAGCGCCCGCCATCCGGCGGCAGGCAGCGCGGGCCCGCCGGCCCAGCTCGGTCATCATGACGTGGCGGAGCGCCGCACAGACCGTGCCCGGCTACAGCAGCACCATGTCGTTCCGGTGAATGAATTCATCCCCGTAATCATACCCGAGCAGCGTCTCGAACTCGTCGGAGCGCCGGCCGCGGATGCGGGCGAGGTCGGTGGCCGAGTAGCTGGCGATCCCGCGCGCGACCTCGCGCCCCGCGCCGTCCACCACCCGCACCGTGTCGCCGCGCTCGAAGTCGCCCCGGATTTCCGTCACGCCGACCGGGAGCAGGCTCCCCCCGTGGTGGAGCGCGCGGGCGGCGCCCTCGTCCACGCCGACAATACCGCCCGCGCTCCCGCCGGACAGGATGAAGCGCTTGCGGCTCTCGAGGGCGTTTCCCGCCGCCGAGAAGCGCGTTCCCTTCCGCTTGCCGGCAACGATGTCGGCCAGCACGTCGGGCTCGCCGCCGTCAGCGATCACGACCACGCAGCCGGAGCGGCGCGCGAGGTCGGCGGCCTGGAGCTTGGTGGTCATGCCGCCGGTGCCGGGACCGTCGCCCGGGCTCGCGGCACCGCGCCACAGCGCCTCGGGGATCACGGGCTCGGCGACTTCGGTCACCAGCTGCGCGTTCGGATCGCGGCGCGGATCGGCCGTGAGGAGTCCGGGCTGGTCGGTGAGCAGCACCAGCAGGTGGGCGTCCACCAGGTTGGCCACCAGCGCGGAGAGGTTGTCGTTGTCGCCGACCCGGATCTCGTCGGTGGCGACCGTGTCGTTCTCGTTGACGATCGGGACCAGCCCCTGACCGAGGAGCGCGAGCAGCGTGTTCCGTGAGTTCAGGTAGCGCGGGCGGTCGGCGAGATCCGCGCGGGTGAGCAGGACCTGCGCGACGGTCAGGCCATGCAGGCCGAAGAGCTGCTGATAGAGCGCCATCAGTCGCGGCTGGCCCACGGCCGCCAGCATCTGCTTCTCGGGGATGTGTCCCGGGATTTGCGGATGGCCCAGGGCCTCGCGGCCGGCGGCGATCGCCCCCGACGAAACCAGGATCAGCTCGACGCCCTGAGCGCGCAGGCGCGCCATCTGGCGCACCAGCTCGAGCATGCGAGGCGGCGAGAGCCGCAACGTGCCCGCCGTGAGCGTGGAGGTGCCGAGCTTGACGACCATGCGCCGGGTCACGGGCGAGGGCGCCACTAGTGCCGGTGTTCGCCGGCCTCGCCCTTTTCGCCGCCCGTCTTCGGCGTGACGACCGGCTGGCCGTTCACCTTCACCTTCGCGCCGTGCTCGTAGACCAGGTGGCCACCGTAATGGGCGGCGACCCCCACGGTGACCGCGGTGACGAGGTGAAGAACCAGCGCCACGCCGCCGACCGCCGCCTTCGCGCGGCCGGTCCTTCCCGCGATCGCGCGCGTCACGACCGCCGCGATGCCGAGCCACAGCGCGAGCAGCGCGGCGGACTCGTGCAGGTCGACCGCTTCCTCGGCCACGCCCTGCTTCTCGGCGGCAGCGCCTGCGCCCAGGCCCGAGATCACCGCCGCGCTCGCGCCCAGCACGCCCACGATCAGCATCGCGAACGCCGCCTTGCGCCACCACTCGGCATCGAGCGCGCGGCCCACCAGCTCGAACAGCGCGCCAGCCACGATGAGCGCGATCGGTCCGTGAACGATCTGCGGATGGAACGGCGCAAGCAATTCTTTCATGGTCTCCTCCAGTCGCGCGCGAGGGGGGCAGCCGCGGCAACTTAGCGCCATGACGCGCCCGCGCCAAGTTGCTAGAGTGCGCGCGTGACCTCACCGCCTCCCCCCCGGGCGGCGCGACATCCCCTCGTCACGCTGGCCGTCGCCCTGGCCGTCACCGCGCTCGACGCCGCGCTGCTGGCGGTGGCGCTCGGCGGCGCCCCGGCGCTGCTCTCCCACGCGCGGGCCCTGGCCCTGATCGCGATCTGGGGCGCCGGCTCGCTCGTGCTCGGCCTCCTGCATCCGGTGCGCTGGCGCCACGGGGCGGTGAAGCTTTCGGGCGGGGACCTCGTCATGATCGCGCTGTTCGCGATCCCGCTCCTCACGCCGCCGCTCGCGGCGTGGGGCGAGCGCGCGGGGTGGTGGCCGCTCCCCGGAGGCGTGGCACTCGGCTGGAGCGGCGTCGCGCTCGCGGGCCTGGGGTTGGCACTCCGCATCGCGGCCATGGTGCGGCTCGGCTCGCGCTTCACGCCGGTGCCCGCCATCCAGCGCGACCACGTGCTCGAGAGCGGCGGGGTCTACGCCGTGGTGCGCCATCCGGGCTACGCCGGAGCGTGGCTCGCCAACCTGGGCGCGGCGCTCGCATTCGGCAGCGCGATCGGACTCGCCGGGGTGCTCCTGATGAGCCTGGCGCTCGAGGCGCGATCGCGCCGTGAGGAGGCGCTGCTCGAGGCCCATTTCGGCGAGGAATACTGCGGCTATCGCGCGCGCACCGGCCGCATCTTCCCGCGGTTTCGGCCCGGCCGCGAGCCATGAGGTGGCCGCGGGAGACCGAGAGGCTTCCCCCGAAGGCGAAGCTCCGCGTGGCCCGCGGTTGAGCACGCGTAAACGCGGCACGCCGGGCCATGCGCCGGAGCCCCGCCGCCAGGGAACCGCGTGTTTGGCGCCCGCGAAACGCTGGGCTATCCTCGCCGCGTGCGACTTGCCTACCATGTGATGTCGGCGCCCGCGCCGCTCGGCCTGCTGTTCCTCGCCCGCACCGAGCGCGGGCTCAGGTACACCGGGTTCATGGACCGCAAGAGCATCCGGCGCATGATCGCCGCGCGCGAAGAGGACCATCCCGGCGCCGTCTGGGAGGCCTCGCTGCTCGAGCTCAAACCGATGGTGGACCAGCTCGAGGCCTACTTCTGCGGCACGCGCACCGACTTCGACCTGCCGCTCGATCCAGTGGGGTCGGAATTCCAGATGGCGGTGTGGGGCGCGCTGTGCCGCATCCCTTACGCCCGGACCCGCAGCTACGGCGAGATCGCGAAGGCGGTCGGCCAGCCGAAGGCGGCGCGCGCGGTGGGCCTCGCCAATCACGACAATCCCATCGCCATCGTCATCCCCTGCCATCGGGTGATCGGCGCCGACGGCCGCCTCACCGGATACGGCGGCGGGCTGCCGCGCAAGCGCTGGCTGCTCCAGCACGAAGTGCGCTTCGGCCGCATGGCGGAGCAGCTCGATTTCACGACCAGGCTCGCCGTGCCGACACCGCACATCGCGGCGAAGGTGGCGAAGCCCCCGACTGCGTTCCCGCGCCGCGCCCTCTCGACCGCCACGCGGCCCGCCCGCCGCGGGAGCACCGCGCAGCGCCCGGCCGCGAGCGCGCGTGGCCCGGCCCGCCGGGGCGGCCGTTAGATTCGAAAGCCCGGAGATCCCGAATGCGACGTTCGATGCCCCGCTACCTCGCGGCCGCCGCTGTGCTCGTTTCCCTCGCCACCCTCGACGCGCGCGCCGGGCAGGTGCGCGTCAACACCGGCGGCGGGTCGAACATATTCCTGCCGGGCTCCATTCCGCTCAATCAGGGTGACCAGGTGGTGTGGGTGTGGACCTCGGGCGGCCACGACGTGATCAGCGGAATCCCCGGCGACCCCGGGGCCGGCACCCTGTTTCAGAGCAACCTGATGAACGGCGGCAACAACGCGTTCAGCTGGAAGGCAAACCAGATCGGCACCCTCGACTACTTCTGCTCGGTCCACGCCAGCACCGGGATGGTCGGACAGCTCCAGATCAGCGCCTCCGGCACTGCGGTGTCGAGCTTTCGCATCACCGAGGTGCAGTACAACGAGGCCACCGGCAAGGACCGCATCGAGATCACCAACATGGGCGGCGATTTCGGGGACTTCGGGCGCTATCGCATCAGTGTGAACGGCGGATCGGTCCCCGTGCCGGCCAACAGCAAGTTCGTCGGGTCAGCGGGTCGCGTCACCATCCACACCAACGAAACCGGCACCGACAACGCCACCAACCTGTTCATCCCCGCGATCGGGGATCTGCCGAACACCGGCTCGTTCGCGCTGTACGTGCCGAACACCAACCCGGGCACCGCGCTCACCGACGCGGATCAGATCATCGATTTCGTGCAGTGGGGCGCGGGCTCGCAGCCCAACCTCGCGACCGCGATGACGGCGGGCGTCTGGCCCACGAGCGAGTTCCTGGACGCCGTGCCGTCCGGCTACTCGCTGGTGTTCTGCGGCACCGTTTTGCAGTACGGCAAGAGCTTCTGGGACGTGGCGCAGCCGAATTTCGGCACGCAGAACCTGTGCGCCACGCCGGCGAAGGCCAGCAGCTGGGGACGGATCAAGGCGCTTTATCGGTGAAGTGGTCGAACCCCGCCGGCGCTACTAGAGGCATGGCGCCCCCGGGCCCCATCAGCGTCGGCGCCCCGCGCGCGCCCGTGAAGCGTCCCACGAACGAAAGCGGCACGTCCCGCTCGCGCGCCGCGTTCTCGCACGCCGCGCGCCGCGCGGGGTCCACCGCGAGCAGCAGCTCGTAGTCGTCGCTGGGCCCGAACCGCAGCGCCTCGGGCGCGATGCCGAGCGATGCGGCCGCGCGCTCGAGCAGCGGATCGGCGGGCCATGCGGCCGCATCGATCTCGCAGCCCACGCCGCTCGACTCGCACAGGTGCGAGAGGTCGCCCGCGAAGCCGTCCGAGATGTCGATCGCCGCGCTGGTCGCGCCCGTCGGCGCGAGCGCCAGCGCGAACGCGCAGCGCGCGCGCGGCCGGAGCCATGCATCGAGCAGCGGCGCCCACTCGGTTTCTTCCGCCTCGCTCCCTGGCCGCGCCGCAAGGCGAAGTCCCGCGCCCGCGCGGCCCGGCGCGCCGGTGACGGCGAGCAGGTCGCCCG
>CAZYQK010000051.1:0-20803 GCA_964650245.1 uncultured bacterium
CCTGCTCGCCGGTGACGGCGAGCAGGTCGCCCGGGCGGGCGCCGCGCCGCGTCCAAGCGCGACCGCTCGGCACCGAGCCGAGCAGCGTCATGCTCCACCACTCCGCACCCTCGACCGCCGCGAGGTTGCCGCCCACCACGCCCGCGCCCTCGGCCATGAGCGCCGCGCTCGCGCCGCGCTGAAACTCGAGCAGCGCATCCACGTCGTGCTCGGACCGCACGCCGAGCGAGAGCAGCGCCCACCGTGGCCGCGCCGCCATCGCCGCGAGGTCGCTCAGGTTCGCGACCGCGAGTCGCGCGCCGACCTCGCGGGGGGCGAGCCGCGACGGCAGGTAGTGGCGGCCCTCGACGAAGGCGTCGGTGGTGGCGACCAGCTCGTCGCCGGGCTCCACCCGCAGCACGGCCGCGTCGTCGCCCGGGCCCACCACCACGCCGGGTGCCAAGCCGCGGTCGCGCGTGAGGAGCCGGATCGCCTCGAACTCGCCGATCTCACGCAGCGTGGGCATGGCGCTCCCGGTGCTCGTGCCGCGCCGGCAGCAGCAGCGCGAACAACAGCGCCGCCGCCAGCGCGAGCGCCGCGTCGAGCGCGAATGCGGCGCGCGCCCCGAAACGGTCCCACAGCGCGCCGGCCACCACGCTCGCGGGCAGCAACGCGACCCCGACCACGGTGTGATAGAGGCCGAACGCGGTGCCGCGCTTCGCCGGGCCCACGAAGTCGGCGACCAGCGAGCGCTGCGCCACCTCGAGCACCGCGCTATGGATTCCGAGCCCCGCCATCGCCACCAGCATCAGGAGCGGCGTCGCCCGCCACGCCATGAGCGCGTAAACCGCCGCGAACAGCACGTAGGCCGCGAGCACCAGCCGGCGGCGGCCGACGCGGTCCGAGAGCATCCCGGCCGGCAGCGAGAGCAGGGCGTACACCACGTTGTAGAGCATGTAGACCAGCGGCACCTGCGCGGCGCCGAAGCCCGCCTCGCGCGTGCGAAGCAGCACGAACGCCAGGCTGCTGTTCGCGAGCCGGAACACCATTTCCACGATCAGGAAGCGGCGGAACGGCGCGCTCATCTGGCGCAGCTCGCCCTGGAGCGACTGCATCGGCCCCGCGGCGTGGCGGGTGCCGCGCACGAAGATCGCGAGCACCGCGATCGAGAGCAGCGCGGGGAGCGCCGACCACAGGAACACTCGACGGAAGTCGCCGGGCCAGGCGGCGAGCAGCGCGAACGCGACGAACGGCCCGATCGCGGCGCCCAAGGTGTCCATTCCGCGATGGAGCCCGAACGCGCGGCCCCGGTACTGCGCCTCGACCGAGTCCGCGATCAGCGCGTCGCGCGGCGGGCTGCGCAGGCCCTTGCCGACGCGGTCCGAGAAGCGCAGCGCCAGCACCACCGGCCACGACGCCGCGACCGCCATCGCGGTCTTGGCCACGCTCGAGAGGCCGTAGCCGAACATCAGGAATGGCTTGCGCCGCCCGATTCGATCCGAGAGCCAGCCCGACCCGATGCGCAGCAGCGAGGCGGTGCTCTCGGCCACGCCTTCGATCAGCCCCAGGCTCGCGACCGAGGCCTTGAGCGTCCCCGTGATGAAGAGCGGCAACACCGGGATCAGCATCTCGCTCGAGACGTCGGTGAAGAGCGAGGTGAAGCCCAGCGCCACGACGTTGCGGTTGATCCCCGCGAGCCCGCGACGGGCGGGCGCGGCCTGCGGCGCCGCTGGCGTGAGGGCGGGCGACTCGGTGGGATTCACGGCGCGCGAGCGTAGCACAGCGTCCGCAGCACGAGCGGCCGGCGGCTGGCGCCCGCCCGCCGCCCCGCGCCATACTCGCCGCCGTGCCCCGGACTCACGACCCCACGACGCGCGCGGCCATGGTGACCGCGGCCGCCATGATCGCGCAGCAGGTCGCGGGCCGCGCCGCCCGCGACGCGCTGTTCCTCTCGCACTTCGATGTGACGCGCTTGCCGGCGGCGCTCGTGGGCGCCGCGCTGCTCGCGATGCTGCTGGCCCTGGCGCTCGCCCGGGCCATGAGCGCGCGCGGACCCGCGCGCGTCGTGCCGGCGGCGTTCGGGGCGAGCGCCGCGCTCACGCTGATCGAGTGGGCGTTCGCGGCGCGCGCGCCGGCGGCGATCGCGGTGGTGGTGTTCCTCCACGTCTCGGCCTTCGGCACCGTGCTCGCCTCGTGCTTCTGGTCCCAGATCGGCGAAACGTTTGATCCGCGCACCGCGCGGCGGAAGTTCGGCGCGATCGGCGCGGCCGGCACGCTGGGCGGCATCGCGGGCGGCGTGCTTGCGGCGCAGATGGCCGGGCACTTCGCGGTGTTCTCGATCCTGCCGGTGCTGGCCGCGCTCCACCTCGCGTGCGCCTTCGCCGCGAGCGGCTGCAAGGCCCTCGTCCAGCCCCCGCCGACCGCGCCGGGCGCCGCACGCCGCTCGGGCGCGCGCGTGTTCGTCGAGACGCCCTTGCTGCGCGACATCGCGCTGCTCACCGTGACGGTGTCGGTGAGCGCGGTATTGCTCGACTACGTGTTCAAGGCCCGGGCCGCGGCCGCCCTCCCGCGCGGCGCGGACCTGCTGCGGATGTTCTCGGGCTTCTACGCCGCCGTGGCCCTGCTCACGTTCCTGGCGCAGGCGGGGCTCAGCCGCTGGTTTCTGGAAGGCGCGGGGCTCGCGCGCACCACGGCCGTGCTGCCGGCCGGCATCGCGCTGGGCGGCGCGGGGGCGCTGCTGCTGCCGGGTTTCGCCAGCGCCACGGTCGCGCGCGGGCTGGAGGCGGTGCTCCGGAGCTCGCTGTTTCGATCGGGCTACGAGCTGCTCTTCACGCCGCTTTCGGCCGCCGAACGGCGCGCGACCAAGACGCTGGTGGACGTGGGATTCGACCGGCTCGGCGACATGCTGGGCGGAGGCGGCGCGGCGCTCCTCCTGCTGCTCGGTCCCGTGATCGCGCGTGACGCCATGCTCGGCGCGAGCGTGGCAATCGCGCTCGGCGGCGTGGCGATCGCGCTGCGGCTTCATCGAAGCTACGTCGCCGCGCTCGAGCGCGGGTTGCTGCGTGGTGCGATCGCGCTCGACGCCGAGGAGGTGCAGGATCGAACCACGCGCGACACCATGATCGTCACGCTCGGAAGCCGCGGCATCGACGTGAGCGCACTGCGCGCGGAGTGGAGGGCGCGCCCGGCGGAGACCGCCACGCCCCGCGCGAGCATCCTCGTCTCAGAACCGCCGGCCGGCGCCCAGCCCGCCGTCCCTCCCGCGCCCGATCTTGAGCTCGCGCGCCTCGCCGCGCTTCGCTCCGGCGATCCTGCGCGCGCCACGGCCGCGCTTATGGCCGGGCCGCTCGATGCCGTCCTGGTCGCGCACGCGATCCCGCTGCTCGCCCGCGACGCCGTCGCGGCCGAGGCGCTCAGGACCCTGCGGGCCGCGGCGCCGCGCGTCACGGGCCAGCTGGTGGACGCGCTGCTAGACCCGGAGACCGACTTCGCCGTCCGGCGGCGGCTGCCGCGAGCGCTCACCGCGGGCGACCCGGAGCGCGCCATCGAGGGGCTGCTGCGCGGGCTCGAGGACGTGCGCTTCGAGGTGCGCTTCCACTGCGGCCGCGCGGTCGCCCGCATCCGCGAGCGCCATACCGCGCTCGCCCTCGACCCGGATCGGATCTTCGCGGCCGCGATCCGCGAAGCGCGCCTCGGCCGCGAGATGCCGGATCCGAATCGCCCGGGCGCGGCGGCGCTCGACCCGAGGCCGGGGAGTGACGCCGACCTCGCGGCGACCGCCCGCGCCCGCCAGGGCCTCGATCACGTGTTCACGCTGCTCGCGCTGGTGCTCCCAGGCGAGCCGCTGCGGGTCGCGCGGCGGGCGCTCGAAAGCCGCGATGCGATACTCCGCGGCACCGCGCTCGAGTACCTGGAGAGCACTCTGCCGCCCGCCGTCAGGGCCGAGCTGCTGCCCGCGCTCGAAGCGCGCGGCCCGGTCACGCGCCCGGCGCGGCCGCGCGAGCAGGTGCTGGACGAGCTGATGCGCTCGACGGCGGCGGTCAGGATCGAGGCGCCGAAACCGCGGGAGGGCTCGCCGGACCCTTGAACCTCCCCTGGCCTCGCATCGCGCTGCGATGCGTGCCCGCAGCCCTCTACTCGATCTCCCTCACCTCGATCGGCCCCAGGCCCGCGAGCGCGGCCTTCGCGGAATCCGGGTTCGAGACCACCAGGATCTTGAGGTCGTCGGTGCAGAAGTAGGACTTCAGCGCGCGGCGGCAATCGGCCATGGTGACGGCGTTGATCCGGTCGGTGTAGTTCTCGACGAACTGCGGGTCGAGCCCGTAGAAATCGATGTCGAGCAGCTGCGAGGCGAGCGCGTCCGGGGCCTGGAGCCGGAGTGGAAACTGCCCGGTGAGATAGCGCTGCGCCTTGGCCAGCTCCTCGTCGCTCGGTCCCTGTTCGAGCAGCGCCTTCACCACCTTGAGGGTCTCGTCGATGCACTTCCGCAGCGTCTCGTTGCGGGTGAAGGTGCTGATGCCGAAGGTGCCCGCGTTGCGGTACATGCGGAAGCGGCTGCTGATGCTGTAGGTCAGACCCTGCACCACGCGGATCTCGTTCATCAGCCGCGCGGTGAAACCGCCGCCCAGGATGGAGTTCGCGACCGTGATCGGGAAGAAGTCCGGATGATTGCGCGGCACACCGGGGCACGCGAGCCGGATCTGGGTCTGCGTCACCTCGGGCTTGCTCACGACGCGCACCGCGCGGCCGCTGCCGCGGGTGAGCGGCGGGTACGGGATCGCATGGGTCCTGCCCGACGGTTTCCACTCGGCGAACGCCTGCTCGAGCGCCTTCAGCGTCGCCTCAGCATCCACGTCGCCGACTACCGCGAGGGCGGCGTTGTCGGGCGTCACCTGCTCGCGGTGGAACGCGACGGCATCGTCGCGGGTCAGGCTCTTCACCGACTTCTCCCAGCCGATCGGGGGATGGGCCAGCGGGCTCGATCCGAGCAGGAACGGCAGCAGGGCGTTGTCGGCGACGGTCGAGGGGTCGTCCTTCGCACTCGCGATCTCGCCCAGCGTCTCCTCGTGCTTGCGCGCGAACTCCTCGGCCGGGAAGGCCGGAGCGACGATCACGTCACGGAACAGCTCGAGCCCGGTCGCGAAGTCCTTCTTGAGCACCTCGCAAGTGACGACCATCTGCTCGCTGCCCGCCGACGCGTCGAGCTCGCCGCCCACGAACGCGATATCCTCCGCGATCTGCTTCGCGTTGCGCGGACCCGCGCCCTGGGTGAGAAGCGCGGCGGTCAGGCTGGCCAGCCCTTCCCTGCCCGCCGGGTCGTTGGCCGAGCCCGCGCGCACCACCAGCCGGAAATCCACCAGCGGCAGCCGCGCGGTGGGCATGACGTACACGGTGAGCCCGTTCTTGAGCGTGGCCTTCTGATACGCCGGAAGCCTCACCGGCGCCGCGTGCGCGGCGGTGGCGAACGTTGCGGCCAGCGTGAGCGCGGCGAGCAGCGCGGGCCCTTGCCTGATCCTCGCGCGGCTCATGGCTTTGCCTCCGCCTTCGGCTCACTTTCCGGCACCAGCACCGCGACCGTGCGCCGCTGCGGATCGAAGACCTGTCTGGCCACCCGCTTGCAGTCCTCGGCGGTGACCGCGCGATAGCGCTCGATGACCCTGAACATCTCACGGTAATCGCCGAACACGTGCTCGAAGTAGCCCAGCGTCTGGCCTACGCCGTTGTTGGTCTTGAGCGCCTTGATGAAGCCCGCCTCGAGCAGGTTCTTGGCCTTGGTCAGCTCGCGCTCGCTCGGCCCCTCCCGGATGAGCTTGTCGATCGCCTCGTAGACCGCGGCCTCGCCCTCTGCCGCGGTCTTGCCGGGCTGCATCTCGACGTAGACCTCGAACAGTGTCGGATCCACGCGGCTCTGGAACGAAGTCGAGACGTCGAGCGCGATCTGCTTCTCGTACACCAGCGCCTGGTGGAGCCGCGACGACTCGCCCTGCGACAGGATCGAGGACAGCACGTCGAGCGCCGGTGCGTCCGCGCTCTTCACGTTGGTCGCCTTGTACCCGAGGTCGATCGATACGTTCTGCGCCGGGTAGTGGACGGCGACGCGACGCTCGCCGCGCTGCTCGGGCTCGGAGCTGACCGGCGGCGCCGGTGGATCCTGCGCCGGGATTGCGCCGAAGTAGCTCCGTATGCTGTCCACGGCGGCCCTGGTCTCGAAGTCGCCGACCAGCACCAGGATGCAGTTGTTGGGCGCGTAGTAGGTACGGAAATAGGCCACCATCTCCTCGCGCTGGATGCGGTTCAAGTCTCCCATCCAGCCGATCACCGGCCAGCGGTAGGGCGAGGCGAAGTACGCCGTCGCGTACAGCGCCTCGTCGAGCATCCCTCGGATGTCGTTGTCGGTTCTGAGCCGGCGCTCTTCCTTCACCACTTCGATCTCGCTCTTGAGCTGCTCGGGCAGGAGCGAGAGCAATTTCATGCGGTCGGCGTCGAGAAAGAGACACGTCCCGAGCCGGTCCGACGCCGTCTCCTCGTAGTAGGCGGTCATGTCGCGGTCGGTGAACGCGTTCGAGTAGCCGCCGTTCGACTCGAGGATGCGGTCGTATTCCTTGGGCGGAACGTTCTTCGAGCCGTTGAACATCATGTGCTCGAAGAAGTGCGAGATCCCGGTGATGCCGGGGCGCTCGTTGCGCGAGCCCACCTTGAACCACTGCCAGAACGCGACCGCCGGCACGCTGTGATCTTCGTGCGTCAGGATCATGAGCCCATTGGGCAGGGTGTGGCGCTCGACCTTGAGCAGCTCGGGCGTGAGCGCGGACGTGGGTGCCGCCGCGACCGGCGCGGGCGCGGGACGCGGCTTCTTCTTCGCGGCCGGCGCGGGCGAGGCGGCGATCATCAGCGCGAGGCCGGCCGCGAGCGCGGCGACGGGCATGAGACGCATGGAGCCTCCGAGGAGCGGGTGCGTCGTGAGGGACGGGCGCGCGGCAGGATACGCGGCGGGCCGAGGAGGATTCAAGGGCCCAGGGGCCGGGCTGCGGGCGTCCCGCCCAGCGCCACGTGCGGGAGCTGCCGCGCGGCCACGGGCGTGAACAGAAGGAGGCAACGAAACGCCGCCGCGTGGGCGCCCGGGTCGGGCTCCGGCTCCACGTAGAGGAGGGCGATCAGGTCGCGCCACCGGAGCAGCTCGCGCCTGAGCCCCCTGCGCGACTGGACGAGAACCGTGAGGTCCGTGAGCTGCAGGACGCGTGCGTACGCGTTCCGGAGCCGATCGCGGTCCTCCGGCTGCATGAGCTTCGAGGCTCGGTTCATCTCGTTCCCGATCATCAGGATCTGCTGATCGAGGGGGAAGCTCGACCAGCGCTCGGGCGAGAGCGACGCGTGCTGGCTCATTTCAGAGCTCCTCGCCCTCACCGATGAGCGCATAGGTGAGAACGCGAATCCTGTCCCGCGTCTCCGGGTCCGTGATTTCCATGCCGGGATTCCCCTTCGTGGGGCGGATGTTGATGAGCGACGTAAACTCGACGCAATTCTCTCGCCCGCGCCCCGGGTAGTAGTTCGCGCCCCACAGATCTTCGGGCCGGCTCCCGCTTTCGAGCAGGTGTTGCTCCGCATCGGCGTGCAATTCACCGCCGATGGCGATGAGCCCACGGCTCAGGTCCACGACGTATTTCACCATGTCGCCGAACGAATCCCGCGCCAGCCGGCCGAGTTCCTCCCGCGCGATTCGGCGATCGAGAACGAGGACGTCGAAAGGTCCATCTGTCATGGTCGAGGCGGATCCCGGTGAACCGCGCGCGCGCGACGGCGCAATGTATCACGGCGGGCGCGCGGGCGCGGCGCCTACAGCCGCGCGGCGTAGCTGGTCACCCAGTTGCGCAGGATCTCAAAGTCGAGATAGCTCAGGTTGCCCAGGTCGAACATCGAGTTTCGCGGCTTGCTCCTCCGCACGGTGAGGCAGGTGGGGTCGTTCGCGATCAGGTTCGGCGTGCCGTCGGTCCCGTTGCCGAACAAAGCGGCGTAGCTGTCGGTGCGGTAACTCCCGTCTGCCTGCGCCGAGCCATGGCAAGCGCTGCAGTGCTGATCGAGCAGCGCTTTGAGCGGCGTCCGGTAGCTGAGGCCGGTGCGGAAGCGCACGCTGCGCGTCCCGGTCGAGCGCCACTCCACCGTGAGCACGCCGGTGGTCGTGAGATCGAAGGCGGTCGTGTCGGGATCGGTTCCGAGCCAGTCCGGGATCAGCAGCTGCACCACGCGGCCATTGAGCGTGTCCACCAGTGTCGCCTGGCTGATGACCTGCGGCGTGCCGGTCGCGGAGTCGCGCAGGGTGTAGCGCGCGACGTCCTCCGCGGTCGCGCGATCGAGCGGCTCGGCGAACTCGACATCCACCGCGTAGTGGGAAGCGGACGCGGCCCGCAGCGGCGGGGGCGGCGCGAGCACGCGCGCCGTGTTGCAGCCCGCGGCGCCCAGGGCGACCGCGAGCGCGGCGGCCGGGACGAATGCAGCGCCGGTCCGCCGCATCATTCCTCGGTCCCGCCCGCCGTCGCGCCGCGCGAACGCCACACGTCGCCCGCCCATTCGAGCGCGAGGCCGACCTGGTGCTGGAGATAGCTCCCGGCATCGGTGGTCGCGGGCGCCGCGCTCCCGAGCGACGCCGCATTGCGTTCGTAACGGTAGAAGCCGCGCGCCGACCAGTGCGGTCGGGCCTGCCCGCGCAGGCCCACTTCGATCGCGCTGAACGCGTCACTGCGGCCGAAGTGGTACTTGTCGGCCGGGCGGTCGCTGTCGTAGTCCCGCTTCGCGAGCTCGTAGCCGAGATCGCCGCCGAACCGGAGCCGCGCGTGCCGCACGAAGGTCATGCGGCCGGTCGCGCCCGCGAGCCATCCATGGTAGCTCAGGTCGGGATCGTCGGGCGCCGCGCCGGGCAGCTCGTCACCGTCGCTGGCCCTGGCCTCGCTCGCTCGATAACCGGCTCGCAGCTCGAGGGTGCCGCGGAGCGGCAGCCTCGTCCAGCCCCACGTCACCTCGCCCTGATGGGTGTCGGAGTCACGCTCGCGAAAGTCGGCGTTGTGGCGCCTCCGCTCGAACTGGTGGTCGAGCCCGAGTTGTCCGCCGCGCCCCACGCGCTGCGACCACGAGGCCGAGCCGATGCCGAGCGCGAACTCCGCGCGGCGGTACTTGTAATCGGTCAGCCCGGAAAAAGGCGGCACGGCATCGTCGTCGAAGAGCTGGCGCAGGTAGTAGTGCGGCAGCGCGTACCAGCCCACGGCCAGCCGCCGGTCGCGGCGGAAGTATTCGCGCCAGCCGACGCCCGCGGCGCGGAAGTCGGCCGTTCCGTTCTGCTGGTGGAAGTCGCCCTCGGCCTTGAAGCGCAGCGCGTGCCGCCGCCCTCGGCCCCGGTCCAGCTCCCAGACCAGCACGAGCGCCGGGTTCCAGGTGAGATCGTCACTCGAGTGAATGGAGAAGCGGCCCGGGTGTGTTCCGCCCTCGAACAGCCTGAGCTGATCGTTCGAGTACTGGAGCAGATTCGAGTCGTACGCGCTCGACAGCCCGGCCGAGAGGTTGAGTGACTGCTCGGATCCGCGGGCCTTCGCCGCCGGCGCGGCCACCGCGCCCGGCGCCGCGGCGAGCACGGCGGCGAGCGCCGCGATCGCGAAGGCGCACGCCCTCATTCTTCGTTCCCGACCGTCGGCTCCGGGATGCGTGCGTGGATCTCGGCCGAGCCCCGCACGGGCTCGACCAGCTCGACCGCGATCTCGTGCAGCCCGTCGCCCAGCGGAACGCTCAGCCGGCCGAACTTTGAGGGCACGCGATCGGCGAGGTTGGTGTAGGACGCGGCCACCGCCTTGGTGGTCTTGAAGCTCGCGTCGCGGAGCACCTTGCCCCGCTCGGTGAGCCGAAGGCGGTAGCTCTGCGTGCCGCGCATGGTGGCGTCGAAGTCGAGCCGCGCCAGCAGCTCGAGCGTGGTGGGACCCACCACCCGCAGCTTCACCGGCTGGCCGGGCAGCACGCTGTAGTAGGCAACGAGCTTCTCCCCCTCCGAGATCGTGACGCTGCGCGCCGCCGCGATCGGCGTCAGCGACACCATCGGAGCCTCGATCTTGGCCCGCGAGGTCTGGAGCCGTACCAGCACCGCGGGCGTGCCGACGAGGCTCAGCGCGATGCGGTGCTTCCCGGCCGGAACTTCGAAGGTCATGCGCCGGCTCTTTCCGACCGCCGCGCCGCCTGCGGCGAGCGCCACGTCCTCGGCGGCCGAGCTCTCGGTGTCGAGTTCCTCGATCACGTTTGCGCCTTCGCTCGCGCGCAGCCGGTAGCTCACCACCGGCTGCGTTCCGGCCGGGAGCTCGGCGCGGGTGATCACGCGCAGCCGCGCCGGGCCCTCGACCGGGACGGTGAGCGGCGCCTGCTGCGTCACCCGGAAGTAGACGCGCGGTTTTTCGCGCACCCGCACCTCGACCGGGGAAGCGCCCGCGAGCTTCTCGATCGCGGTCCAGGTTGCGGCGCGGGCGGGCGCGGCGTGAGACATCGTGGCCGCGAGCGCGGCGGCGGTCAGCAGCATTCGCTTCATGGCGACGGGATCCGTTCGGGATGGGGCTGGCCGATGAGTTGCTGGCGCACATCGTGGCGCAGCACCACGAGGTTTGCGAGCAGGAGAACGAGGGCGGCGGCGCCCACGATCCACAGGTTGTAGCGGAAGCGGATGAAGAGCAGACCCGTGCCGGGCTTGACTGGCGTCAGGCCGGCGTCGGTGATGTCGTAGTCGCGGGCGAGCCTCTCGACCTGGAGCAGGTGGAGGACCGGGACCCCGCGCTCGTTGAGCAGGTTGATCACGCCGCGGTTCGGATAGTTGCGCGCGGCGAGGCGGCGCGTGAGGCCGGCCGGGATGAGGCGCCCGTTCTGGGTGCCGCCCAGACTCGCCAGTCCGCCACCCACGTTGACATAGAGCTTGATCGGCTTCTTCCGCGCCGCCGCGACGGAGTCGTAGAGGGCGACGCGCTCCTTTACGGCGGCGAGCAGGCTGGGCGGATCGAGAACGCGCACGCCGTTGCGCTCGATGGCGTCACGCAGCAGCTGCCGGCCCGCGGGCGAGAGGCCGCGCCCCATGTCGGCGCCGCCGCCGAGCGAGGCCGCGAGCGAGCGGTAGGGCCACAGCAGGCCCCTCTGCGCCAGCACCGCCTCCATGTCGAGCCACGTGAAGTCGGGATCGTTGGCGCCGAACATGGAAGCGCCGACGGAGGTGATGATGACCGGCTCGGCGCCGATCGCGCGGCACGCGGAGAGCACCGCGAGGTTCAGGCCCGGCAGAGAGCCCGTGACCCCGACCGCGACCAGGTCACCCTCGCGCACGCCCGCCTTGAGCATCATCTGCGTCACCGCCGCGGCGAAGTTGGGATGCGCCGCGAGCGCCTTGGCCGATTGCGCCCCGCGGTCGGTGGTGACCAGCGTGAACTGGGGCCCGATCACCCCGCTGCCCTCGGGGTCGTTGTGGGGATCGACGGCGATGCCGCGCTCGCGCTTGGCGTCGAGCACCGTCTTTTCCGCGCGCTGCATGAGCTTCACGGCCTCGAGTTTCTTCCGATAGGCCTCGGCGTGGACCGGCGCCACACTGCGCTCCGCGACGGCGTAGAGCGAGAGCGAGAGCACGGCGAGCCCGGCGAGGGCCCCGGTCGAGGCGCGCGCGAGGCTCAACGGATGATGTTCCCGCCCGAGAGCAGCATGAGCAGCAGCCGCACCAGCACCGCGGTCGAGGTCATCACGCACAGCGTGGGGAGCACGCCCTGGCGCTCCATCCAGTTCGCGATCAGGCCCGGGATGACGAAGCCGACGGTGCTGAGATCGAGCGGCACGCCGTGCACGTGGAACACCAGCAGCTGGCGCGAGAGGGCGCCGAACGCGAAGCCGATCAGCACGGCCATGACGATGCGCCGCCGCCCGTAGATGAGCATGTAGCGCGAGAGCAGGTTCAGCGCCCCGTAGGTCGCCAGCGAGATCAGGATGGTGCCGAGGATGCGCAGCGGCTCGTGGATCATGAGCGCGAGATAACCGGGCACCACCATGCCGCCCGCGGCCAGGCCCAGCGTTTCCGAGAACAGCAGGCTGATGACGAGCCCGAGCCCGATCGCTTCCTCAACCATGGACCACCGCGCGGTTCTTGAAGTGAAGCACGATTTCCTCCCCGAGGCCGACGATGTTGCCGATGCCGACGACCACGGCCTGCACGTCGACGAGGTCGAGGATGCGCTCGTAGATCTGCTCCGCGTCCAGCCCGCCGAGGTTGCTGAGGCGCTCGGGATCGAGCCCGTGGCGCACCGCCTGGAACGCGACGAGGTCGGTGCCCTGGCCGGTGAGCACGACGTGATCGGCCGCGAGCCTGCGGCCCACCAGCTCGGCCAATTGGCCCGAGCGCTGCGGTCGGTCGGCGCGGCAGTTGGCGAGCACGATGCGCTTCAGCCAGGCCTCGCGCCGTTCGAAGCCCAGCCGTTGCCAGATCAGGAACGTGGAGTCCGGATCGTTGGCGGCGAAAGCGTTGTAGAACTCGACCTGCTTGTGGCCCGCGCGCACGATGAAGCGCCTCAACACCCCGGGATCGGGATTGGCGCTCTGCATCCCGGCCAGCGCGACCGCTCGAGGGACGCCCAGGTGCGCACACACCAATAGGGCGAGGGCCACGTTCTCCGCGTGCTCGAAGTAGCTGAAGCCCGCAAGTTCCTCGCCCGTCGTGCTCCGCTCGTCCGCCACGTGAAAGCGGGTGCCGCGCGACCGCGCGACGTCTTCGAGGATGGCGGCGCGCTCCCGCTCGGCGGTGAACAGATGCCCGTTCCGCGGGCAGGTCTGCGCCAGCGCGCGCGCCACGTCGTCCACGGTGCTGCCCATCACGTCGAGATGGTCGGCGCGGGCGTTGGTGATGACGCCCACCGTGCTGCGGATCAGGCGCAGCTCGGAGATCGGCTGCAGTTCCGGGCTCACCGCCATGCACTCGATCACCAGCGCCTCGGCGCCGGCCTCGACCGCGCGCCGCACGATGCGGGTCTGCTCGATGATGTTGGGGCGGCCGACGCGGTAGACGTCCACCTCGTGGCCGTCAGGGCGGATCATGCGGGCCATGGTGCCGGTGGTCTTGGCGAAGGTCCTTATTCCCGACTCCCGGAGCCCCGCGGCGATCAGACGCGTGACCGAGGACTTGCCGCGCGTACCGTTGACGTGGACGCGAACCGGCAGGCGCGCGAGGTTGCGCGCGTGGGCGCGTGACTCCCAGGCGCCGTAGGCGGCGAGCCCGGTCGCCAGAATAGCGGGAATGATGGCGATGGCTTCTCTACCTCGATAGGAGCGCCACCCGGATCGAGCGCGCGCCCTCCGCGCTCTCGAGCCGGATGAAGTAGACCCCCGAGGGAAGCGGACGGCCACGATGGTCCCGCCCGTCCCACGTCCATGTGTATCGGCCGCCAGGTGCCTCGACATCAACCAGCTCTCGCACCCGCTCGCCGGCGATTGAGTACGCGACGAGGCGCACGCGGCCCGCGCGCGGCAGCGACGCCTCGAGACGCACCATACGCCCGGGCGCCGGATTCGGCCACGCCGCGAGCGTGAGCGGCCCGGCGTCGGCCGGCTCGACGGCCACCACCGGCACGGCGTAGTTGCTGAGCGCGGCCACCCCGTTCTCCGTCCCCGCGTAGATCGTGCGGCGCGTCCCGTCCACCGCGAGCACGCGCACGAAGAGGTTCGACAGCCCGCTCTGAGCGTACACCGGCTGCCAGCTCGACCCGCCGTCGAAGCTCTGGAAGACGCCCGCGCCGTAGACGCCGCAGAAGAGTGCGATCGTGTTCACTGGGTCCTGCGCCAGCGCGCGCACGTCTCCGGCCGGAAGCCCGGTGCTCGTTCGGGTCCAGAGATCGCCGCCGTTCGCGGTCCGGTAGACGCCGGAGTCGGTGGCCGCGTACACCACGGCAGGGTTCGCCGCGTCCACCAGCAGCGAGTGGACGATGCTGCGCGGGAGGCCGACGCTCTTGTTCGTCCAGTTCCCCCCGCCGTCCACCGACTTGAAGACGCCTGCGTTGCCGAGGCTCGCGCCGCTGGTGTCGCTGCCCGCGTAGAGCGTGGCGAGTACCCCCGGCACCAGGGCGAGCGCGCGGGTGCTGAAGCTCACAGGGAGATCGCCGACGCGCGACGCCCAGCTCGCGCCCCCGTCCGTGCTTTCGAACGGACCGATCCCGGTGCCGACGAAGAGATGCCCGCTCTCGCCCGGCCACGCGACGAGATCGCGCACGAAGGGGTTGGTGAGCGTCGCGCCCCCGTCGGAATTGAACCAGGTCGCGCCGTCGTCGTCGCTGCGGTAGACGCCCGCGCCGTAGGCGGTGAGGTAGACGGTGCTCGTCGCGATCGGATCCGCGGCGATGCCGTGCTCGGAGTCGTGCGAGAACAGGCTCGCGGCGCGCGTCCAGGTCGCGCCCTGGTCGGCGCTGCGCCAGAACTGATCGCCGAAGCCGCACCCGTCGTAGACCGCGCCGGTCGAGGCCCGCACCGCGAGCGAGAAGCTCAGCGTGGAGAGCAGTCCGCCGTCGAGCTGGAACCACGAAGCGCCGCGGTCGTCGCTGCGGCAGATGCCACCGCCATCGGTCCCGGCCCACACCGTCGAGGGTGCGGTCGCCCCCGCGAACAGCGCGTCCACCTTGAGGGTCGGGAGTCCCGCGCTCGCCGGATGCCACGTGGTGTCATTGAGCGTCGTGTAGAAAACGCCCGCGTTGTCGGTGCCGAAGTAACGCAGCGTGTCCACGACGGCCAGCGCGCGGCCGCGGAACGAGGTGAGGCCGCGGTTGATGCGTCCCCAGGTCGCGCCGCCGTCGAGGCTCCGGATGACGCCCCGGTCGGTCTCTGCGACGTAGACGCGCTGTGGATCGAGGCGGTCGAACTGGATCTGCTCCGCCGCGCCGTTCGTCGCCGTGGTGTCCGGGACCTGCGTCCACGACAGCCCGCCGTTGAAGCTGCGGTGGACGCCTCCGCCGGTGCCGGTCGCGGCGAACACCGTCTCCGGCTTCGCGGGCTGGAGCGCGACGTCGCGCACGTTGGTGTTCACCAGGCCGAGATTGATCTGGCCCCAGTTCTGGCCGCCGTTCAGCGACTTGTACACGCCGCCCCCGTACACTCCACAGTAGACGATCCCGGTACGGACGGGATGGATGGCGAGCCCGCGCACCGAGGCGCTGGTCGAGAGCCGCTTGCTCCAGCTGACGCCGCCGTTGGTGCTCAGGAACACGCCGTCGTTCGTACCGCAGAACACCGAGTCGGGGTGGCGCGGCTGGACCGCGAGACAGCGCACGAAGGTGTTGACCAGGCCGGCGCGGTAGCCGGTCCAGGTCACGCCGCCGTCGAGCGAGCGGTACACGCCGGCGCCGAAGGTCGCGGCCCACATGCGCTGCGGGTTGAGCGGATCACGGGCGATGGCCTCGATGCTCTTCGCGCGCGGCCCCGTGCCGGTCCAGACCTGATTGCCGGCGCGCGCCGCCGGCACGCCGAGCGCGATGAGCGCTAGCGCGGACGCAGCCAGATGGCGGATCGAGCGCGGGGCGAGCGGGCGCGAGCTGGCGATGCGGGCGATGATGGACTCCTCGCTGTCGTGCCTGCGGCGGCGGTGCCGGCCGGGTCAAGGCTTTCAATTGTACTAGGTGAGCGTCGCCGCTTCATAGATACGATCGCGCTCGGCGCTCTGGAATTGACCATCCTTTGAACGAAATGTTGCGTGCGACCGAACCCGCGCGCCCTGCCACGGCGCACCCAGGCCGGGACTGGTCCTTTGGTAGCAGGGCGCATGGCATCGGGCAAATCGCACGGCTCGAGCGCGCGGTGCGACTGTCGCCGCGTCCCGTCGCGCCTGCTTGCGCGCACCGCTGGCATCCCCCAACCTGCCGGCCATGTTGGCTTTCCCGCGCACGTGCCGCGGCGCGCTCGCCCTCGGGCTGATCGCGGCGATCGCCTCGTGCTCCGCCCCCAACCACGCGGTGCGCGGCAGCGGCACGATCGAGATGGACGAGGTGGACGTGGCCTCGCTCACCGGCGGCCGCGTCTCGAGCATCCGGGTGAACGAGGGCGACCGGGTTCGCGCCGGCGACACGCTCGTGGTGCTCGACCGCGGCGAGATCGTGGCCGACCTGGCGGCGCAGGTGGCGCAGGCGGGGCGCGCGCTCGCCCAGTGGCGCGACGTGCGCTCCGGGCCACGCGCCTCCGAGATCCAGGCCGCGCGCGCACAGCTCCAGGCCGCCACCGCGCAGGCCAAACTCGCGGAATCCGAGGCCAGGCGCACCGAGGCGCTGTTCGCGAGCAACGTCGCCTCGCAGGCGGACGTCGACCGCGTCCGGGCGAACCGCGACGCGGCGGTGGCGACGCGCGAGGAGGCGGCGCGGCGCCTGTCTCTGCTCGAGGCCGGGAGCCGCCGCGAGCAGATCGAGGCGGCGGAGCGGGAGGCCGACGCGGCCGGGGCCCAGCTCGCCGCGGCGCGCAGCCGCGTGCGCGAGCTGGTGCTGGTGGCGCCGATCTCGGGCGTGGTGCTGCTCAAGAACTTCCAGCCCGGCGAGATCGCGCAGCCGGGGGTCGCGGTCGTCACGCTCGGCAATCCCGACAGCCTGTGGATGCGGGTCTTCATCGGCGCGCCGAAGATCGGACGGGTCAAGCTGGGTGCTCAGGTCGAGATCGTTACGCGCGCGGCGCGCGGACAGCGCTTCGGCGGGCGCGTGGTCGAGATCGCGAGCCACGCCGAGTTCACCCCGCGTGCGGCGCTCACCGAGGAGGAGCAGGACAACCTGGTCTTCGGGGTGAAGGTGGCGATCGCACCCAGCGATGGCGTGCTCAAGGCCGGCTTGCCGGCCGATGCACGGATCGTGGTCCATGAATGACGCCGCCGCGGTGGTCGAAGTCCGCGAGCTGACGCGGAAGTTCGGCGCGCTGATCGCGGTGGCCGGGCTGAGCTTCGAGATCCAGCCCGGCGAGATCTTCGGCATGCTGGGGCCCAACGGCTCGGGCAAGACCACCACCATCCGCGTGCTGTGCGGCCTGCTGGCGCCCACCTCGGGTGGCGCCACGGTGGCGGGCGTGGACGTGGTGAAGGATCCCGACGCGGTCAAGGAGCGCATCGGCTACATGTCGCAGGCGTTCGGGCTCTACGGGGACCTCACGGTCGAGGAGAACCTCCGGTTCTACGCCGGGGTCTACGGCATGGGCGCCCGGACCGCCGCGCGCGTCGCCTGGGCGATGGACGCGATGCGCATCGCGGGCGCCGCGAAGCAGCTCGCGGCCACGCTCTCGGGCGGCAACAAGCAGCGGCTCGCGCTCGGCTGCTCGCTGCTCCACCACCCGCCGGTGCTGTTCCTGGACGAGCCCACCGCCGGCGTGGACCCCGCCGCGCGGCGCCTGTTCTGGCAGATCGTGCGCGGCCTCTCGGCCGACGGCACGACCATCATCGTCACCACGCACTACATGGACGAGGCCGAGCACTTCGACCGCCTCGCGTTCCTGTCGCGCGGGCACCTGACCGCGATCGGCACGCCGCCCGAGGTGCGCCGCGCGTTCGGCGAGGGGCTCACGCTCGAGGACATCTTCGTCCAGCTCCAGGAGAAGGACGCGTCATGATCCGCGAGCGCCTGCGGTCCATCTTCTGGAAGGAGTTCATCCAGATGCGGCGCGACCGCGCCACGCTCGCGATGATGCTCGGCATTCCGATGGTTCAGCTCGTGCTGTTCGGCTACGCCGTCCGCCTGGATGTGCGCCACCTGCCGACCGCGGTGCTGGATTTCTCACGCACCCAGGAGAGCCGAGAGCTGGTGCAGCGGTTCGACGCTACCGGCAACTTCCGGCTCACGCGCGAGGCCCGGTCCTACGACGACGCGCTGCGGCTCGTGGACCGCGGCCGGGTGCGGGCCGCGGTCGTGATCCCGGAGGACTACGCGCGGAACTTGAAGCGCGGGCGCCCGGCGCAGGTCCAGGTGCTGGTGGACGCCAGCGACCCGGCCGCCTCGCAGAACGCGATCGCGGCGGCCCAGCTGCTGGGCCAGCGCAAAAACCTCGAGATCGTGCAGGCCCTCTCCGGCGGCCGGGTGCGGGAAACCCGGCTGCCGGTGGACGTGCGCGTGCGACCGCTTTACAACCCCGCACTCAAGACCCCGCTGTTCATCGTGCCCGGCATCATCGGGATGCTGCTCTCCAACATACTGATCGTCATCACCGCGATGGCGATTGTCCGCGAGCGCGAGGCCGGCACGCTCGAGCAGCTGATCGTGACGCCGCTCACGCGCACCGAGATCATGCTGGGGAAGATCGCGCCATACGTCGTGGTGGGCTACGTCCAGATGACGGCGGTGCTGATCCTGGGATCGCTCGTCTTCCAGGTGCCGATTCGCGGCAGCCTGCTGCTGATCTACGCGGTCGCGTTCCTGTTCATCGTGGCGAGCCTGGCGCTCGGGCTTTTTGTCTCGACCCTGGCGCGCACCGGGGCGCAGGCGATCCAGTCCTCGTTCTTCTTCCTGCTCCCCAACATCATGCTCTCGGGCTTCATGTTCCCGCGCGAGGGGATGCCCGCGTTCGCGCAGTGGCTGGGCTGGTGCATCCCGCTCACCTATTTCCTTCAGATTCTGCGCGGCGTCATCCTGAAGGGCGTGGGCCTCGAGGCGCTCTGGCCTCAGTCCCTGGCGCTGGTCGGCTTCGCGATCCTGTTTTTCACCTTCAGCGTCCAGCGTTTCCACAAGAAGCTGGATTAGCGGCCGTGCCCCTCCCGCCCCGCCTCGAGCGCCTCGCCCGCGACTGCGACATCCAGCCCTTCAAATCATCGGGCCCGGGCGGGCAGAAGAAAAACAAGACCGAGTCCAGCGTGCGGGTGCGCCACCTCCCGAGCGGAATCACGCGCATCGCGACCGAGAGCCGCTCGCAGTTCCGGAACCGCGCGCTCGCGCTGGAGCGGGTGTGGACGGAGCTCGAGCGCCGCGCCCGGCGCCGGAAGCCGCGGGTGGCGACCCGGCCGTCCCGCGGCGCCGTAGAGAAACGGCTGGAATCGAAGAAGCACGCCGCGGCGAAGAAGCGCGCGCGCCGGGCGGCCGGCGACGACTGATCAGGGCCCGCCGAATCGGTAGTGGACGGTGACGCGCGCCTGTAGATCGTGGTGCGACGGCACCACGCCCGCGCCGCGCGCGAGATATTGCGTGGCTTCGACGTTCGGCATGACGTGAAGGTCCGTCACGGGCCGCCAGTCGAGGCCCACGATCCACAGCTGGGAATCCACGCGATCGCGAGCGCGCCGGTCGGGCTGCCACAGGTCGAGGCGCGCGAAGGCGGCGAGATTCGCCGGGACCACGGCCCGGGCGAAAATCGACAGGCCGCGCGGCTCCTGGTTGCCTCCCTCGGGGCGATGGTTGACGCGGTCGAGCGCTTCGATGCCGATCGCGGCGGCGGCGCGCACGTAGCCGGCGAACAGCTTGTAGGTGGCGCGGTCCTTCGAGCCGGGCCCGCTCTCGTAGTCGGCGTACGGCTCGAGGCGGAAGGCGCCGGCGTTGACCGGCAGCGCGAGATAGAGCTTCTTGTGCCGGTTGTCCTCGGGCCTCTGCCCCGCGCCGTTCCCGATCATGGCGGCGTAGCCCACGTGTTTCGCGCCGTCGAGCGAGCCCCGCAGCGCGGCGCCGAAATCCGCACGGCCGCCGATGCCGCGGAAGTCGGCGATGGTCTTCTCCACCGAGCGGTACTGCCAGATCTCTTCGGACAGGTCCCAGGTCGGGGTGTCGAGCAGCCCGAAGATCAGATCGCCCTGCGGTACCGCGCGCCGGACGTGGAGGTGGGCGGTCTTGAGCGCGACGCCCACCTTCCCGTCCGACGTGAGCGATCGGCCGTCGGCCTCGAGGCGAAGCCGGCTCGAGACCCGGGCCGAGAGATCGCTGTCGAGCTGAAGGTAGACACGCCGGATCTGAAACCCGTTCAGGTCCCTCCCGATGGGTTTCACGCCGTCGATGTTGGGCGAGTTCAGGGTGTCGGCGCCCGCGGCGTTGTACGCGTGCCGTGGACCACCCACGACGTTGTAGTAGTACTCCGCGAACACTTGGCCGCTGATGCGGCCATGGGGAAATCGGCCTGCGGGCGCCGCGCCTTCCGCGGCAAGACACCGGGCTGCCGCCAGCATCAGCAGCGTGACCATGTGCGCGCGTCTCGGCATCCTCCCCCCTCGCGCGCGCCACCATACCGCAGCCGCGGCCGGAGGCGGAGACCCGAGCCCGCGCGGCGGTCGCGGGCCGCGCCCGGCTCAGGTCACGTCGAGCACGAAGTGAAACTGCGCCTGATGGAAGGTCCCGGCGTCCTTCACCGCCATCAGCAGATCGCTGCGGAACACGAAGTCCCTCGCGTTGCGCCGCTCGCCGGGAAAGAAGAGCTGCGTCGTCAGGATCCGACTCCCGACAGCCTGGACCTTGACGTGGAAGTGTCGCGTGCGCCCCGGGTAGAGCCCTGGCACTACGCTTTCCAACCGGTACCGGCCCTCGCGGTCCGTGAACTGGTGGCCGCGCAGCCTGAACCCGGCGTTGTCGTACTCGCCGTCCGCGTCGGCGTGCCAGAAGTCGATGAGCGCGCCCGCGAGCGGCCGGCACGCGCTCGAGAACACGCGCCCGTTTAGCGCGATCCTGGTGCCCGCGATGCCGGGCTCGAGCAGTGACGTGCGGCGCGGGGAGCGCGGCTTGAAGAATGGCCCTTCGGTTGCGGGCGGCGTCGGCTCGTCGTCGTCTCCGCACTCGGGCGTGGGCGTGAGTGCGCGGCCGGGCCGCGGCGACCGGTCGGCGGGCGGTGCCGGCGGCGCGGCCGCGTCCGCCGCGAGCGCGTC